>NZ_JAATOX010000210.1 GCF_011806385.1 Phaeobacter sp. HF9A
ACCGACCCGATTGCCGTTCAGGCGGTGAGCGGCGGCATTGCGAGCCTGTTGATGCTGGGCCTCTTTGCGCTGAGTGCGCGCTTTGGGCTGGCGGAGCTGGACAGCAGCCTGCCCAATGGGCCGGATCTGAATCTCTTGGCTCTGGCCGGGGTTCTTGGCACGGTTGCACATCTGATGATGACCTGGAGCCTGCGCTACGCCCCGGCCAGCACGCTGGCCTCGATGCAATATCTGGAAATTCCGATGGCGGTTCTGGTGGGCTGGCTGGTCTTTTCCGAGTTGCCCAACCTCCTGGCCAGCTGCGGCATTGCCCTGACGATGGCGGCCGGCCTCTATGCAGTGCTGCGCGAAAGGCAGGCCCATCGCGCCCGGCCAGCGCATCCCGCCCTCACCGAGAGCGGCCTGCCTGCATCGCCGGAATAAGCGCGCCGAGGCATTCGCGCGGCAAGATCGCCAGCAGGCCCGGACCGTCCACCTCGATGCGCATGGGCCCGCCCAGCGCCCGGTTCGACGTGCCAATGCGCGACATCGGCGAGAGACTCAGCCCGTCGATGGGCCATTCCAACCCCTCCGACCGCCCCGTGACCGGCGCCAGCGGAAACAGCGAGACCACCGCCCCCGCCGCCAGATCCAGCGCCAGGGGCGCGGTGACATGCAACACCAGCTCCTGCGCGCCAATCAGGATGCACCCCGCCCCATGGGGCTGCGCCAGCACATGTAGCGCCGCCAATTGGTGATCGATTCGCCCTCCCAGGAAGCCCACCGCCAGTACCAGCGGCGCCGATATCGCCCTGAGCGCCTTGTCAAAATCGGTTGTTTCCTGTTCCGCCACCAAATGCAGTATACTGTCTGGCAACATCATCCGGCCCGCAGCCGAGAGCGAATCGAAATCGCCAATCACCGCGCTTGGGCTCTGGCCAAGGCGCAGCGCTTGGTCGGCACCGCCATCGGCGGCCACCAGCACCGGCGCCAGTGCCAGCGCCTCGGCGAGATCCGCCTGCGCCACATCGCCCCCGCCAATCAGCGTCACTGGGGCGGTCTCATGAACAATCACCTCTGTCATGCGGGGATATCTCGCAGAATTGGAAACAAGCCACAATCTAAACACAAAATTATACGAACAATTGCTAGGATTCGGGCGGAATTTGACCCTTCCGTCGATAGGGTAGACATCACGACTGTGGTGAGGACGAGCTGACCGATGGTACAAAATAATAAAGTTTTAACCGTTTCCTACGGAACGTTTTCATGCACGCTGGAGGGGTTCGAGGACTCCTTTGACACGATGAAGGCGATTGCGGAGTATTTTCGCGATCTCGCCGCAGACGACCGCTATTTCGGAGCCGAGCCGCCGCAACCGGATGCCGAGATGCTGGCCCGGATCGCACAGCGGGAAATCTCGCGCCAGGTCGAGGCCCGCAGCAGCGAGGGTGGCATCCACCTGCGCGCCTCCGCGCCTGCGCTGGCGGCAGAGCCCGCCGTCTCCGAGTCCGCGAAAGCCGTTCCCGAGACCACCGAGGTCGAACAGGACAGCGCGCGGCAAGCCGCCTCCCCCCGCACGGAGCCACAAGAGACCACGGTTGAAGAGACCCTGACGGATGCGTCCTCCCTTGCGGCGGATACGGCTGAACACATGGCGTCGCAGGCCGTTGCGGAGGACGAACCCCAACCCGCCGCCGCTGCGACCCCCGCCGCCGCAGAAGCAGAAGCAGAAGCAGAAGCAGAAGCAGAAGCAGAAGACGACAACGCGGGGCAGCGACCTGTGCAAGCCGACACGTCTGACGACGCTGAGTCCGCGCCTGACACGGAGGATCAATCCATCCTCTGGGGCGTACAGACCACGCTGACCGCCACCGCAAACCGGTCCCGCTCGACGGCTTCGGCGCTGCTGGCCGAGACAAAACCCGCCGCCGCAGACCCCAGGCCCGCCCCGAGCAAACCCACCGCTGCCCCCGCCGCGCAACAGGAAGAGACCGTTCCGGCGGCGGACAGCATCGCGGCCAAGCTCCAGCGCATCCGCGCCGTGGTCGCCCGGGCCCCGGTCGAAGAGGAAGACTTCACCGAAGACGAACATGCCGAGGGTCTTCAGGGCCAGGCCGGCGAAGCGGCGCGTGATCTGGAAGAGGCGCTCTCTGCGGCCCCCGAAGAGGAGGCGCTGGACACCACCTCGGCTGAAGAAAAATCCATCAGCGCGCTGCTGGACCGGATGAACCTGTCCGGCAAACCTGAGGTGCGGCCAGAGCAAAGCGACGCCGGTCAGCAAGATCTGGACGCCGAGGCCGCGCCGTCGGCACCGCAAGAGGCTGCGGATGTTACCGAGACACCCAAGCCCATCGCGACAGCCGCCCCCACGGTTGAGCCAGAGCCTGCCGCCACCGCAGAGCCGGAGACGCGCGAGCCGGTCCGCCCACGCCGCCCGGTGCGCGGGCGTCTGATCCGCGTCAAGCGGGCGGAGGTGGAACAGCATCTGATCGACGCCACGGCGGAGGATGTGACCGCCTCCCAGCCCGCCGAGACGGAGTCCGCCGAGACCGAGCCCGCCGCCACGGCTGCACTGGCACCGGCCCCCGCGCGCCCGACCGCAGCGGAGGACGCCTCCAGCCTCTCTCCCGAAGACGAGGCTGACCTGTTGGCGGAACTCGCCGCCGTCGAAGCGGATCTGCTGGCCTCCTCGACGCCGCAGTCCTCAGAGCCCAGCGAGGCTGCCGAGGACGACGCAGAGGATATGCCGAGCGCGTCTCAGGACCGACCGCAGCCCCGGCAAGCAGCCGAGCAGCCGATGCCAGGCGCCGAAAAGCCCCGCACGGGTCGCGATATCCTTGGCGCCGTGACCTCAGACGGTCTGCCCGAGGGGGACGTTTCCCGCCTGATGGCGGCAGCGGATGATCGTCTGAACGATGCGGATGCCGCCTCCTCCCGCGAGACCTATAATCAGCTGCGCGCCGCTGTGGCTGCGGCACAGGCCGATAGCGGCGCCGAGGACGCGGCACGCCGCGAAGCCCGCGCCCGCGCCTTCCGCGAGGATCTGGCCAGCGTTGTTCGCCCGCGCCGCCCCAAGGGAGAGGCCGTGCAGGCCAAAGCCCCCACAGAGGTCAGCCGTTCGGCACCGCTGAAACTGGTGGCCGAGCAACGCATCGATTCGGATCGCGTGGCCGCGACGCCCGCCGCCGCCGACACCGCCCGCCCCGCCACCCCGGTGCGCCCGCGCCGGGTCTCCAGCGCCTTGCTGCAAAAGGACAAGGATGCGCTCCAGGCGCCGCAGAAAGCCGACGACAGCGCCTTTGCCAGCTATGCCAACGAAAAAGGCGCGGTGGAGCTGCAAGAGCTGCTGGAAGCGGCCGCCGCCTACATGAGCTTTGTTGAGGGGCGCGAGAGTTTCTCCCGTCCGCAGCTGATCAACAAGGTGCGCATGCTGGAGGGGCAAGAGGCCTTCAACCGCGAGGATTCGCTGCGCTCTTTCGGGCTGCTGCTGCGCGAGGGCAAGCTGAAGAAAGCCGCCAACGGGCGCTTTTCGGTTTCCTCGCAGATCGGTTTCCGACCCGGAAACCGCGCCGCCGGCTGACGTCGCGCCTCCCACCGCATCTTGCAAATGACAACAGGCCGCCCCCCTCAGGGCGGCCTTTGTGTTTGCATGACCCTGTTTTGCATGACCCTGTTTTACATGATCCTGTGTGGCCGGGGGG
>NZ_JAATOX010000211.1 GCF_011806385.1 Phaeobacter sp. HF9A
TGCGTCTGGCGCGTCGCTACCAGGCCCAGGACCCGTTGCATGATCTGCTGTTTCTCGCGCTCAGCACGCTGATCTGCGGCGCCGCCATCAGCTATCACTGGGATCGCATCATCGCGCTTGTGACCTTCGGCTGAGACCGCTCGCCCGCGCTCAGGGCGATCCGCGCCCTCGGCGAAAGAGCGCGTGCAGACGCGCCCGGATCCCACGGGGGCGCGTGTCCAGAACCGGGATGCTGACCACCGGCATCAGGCCGGTTTCGCGCTGCATTTGCCCCGCGGATCGCAGCGCCGGATGCAACACATCCATAAGAAGCGCCAGCGCAAGCCCCGCCACAACGCTGACCACCCCGCCCATCAAGGCCAGAGATTTGCGGCTCTTGCCGGAGGGGTAATCCGGCAAGGACGCGGTCTCGATCACATTCAGCTGCTCGCCTTGCAGCGCGCTTTCCATGCGAAATCCGACCTCGGCATCCGCCCGTCGCTCGGTCACGACCTCCAGCTCGGATTTCTTGCGTTCCAGCGCCTGTTTGACAGCTGTCAACTGCCGATCCAGCTCCGGCGTCATCACCATCGAGGCCTGCAATTCAGCGCGGCGGTTTTCCAGCAGCGCGCGCTGCGCGGTCAGTGCCACCATCTGCGCGTCATATTCATCACGCACCCGCTGCGCGTAAGAGCCGCTTTGTGTTGCCGCGGCCTCTTCGGTGGTTTGCCGCAATTCGATTTCTTCGCGCGCCAGCGTCAACAGGCTCTCGTTGATGGCGATAAGCTCCGCACCGCGCACCTGAACCTCTTCCGGCGACATCACGTCATTCTGAAACCGCAGCTCCGCCAGATCCTCCTCCAGCTTTGCGATCTCGCGGATCAGGGTGGTTTCCTTCTCGCTGAAGAACGTCAGCGTCTCGCGCGCCTGTTCTATGCGGCTTGATTGGCTCAACCGGATGGTGCGGTCGGAAATTTCGCGCGCCAGTGCCTGCGCCTGCTCTGGCGATGACATGGTGGCGGTGATGGTCAAAACCGAGATTGCCCCATCCCCCAGCGTTTGACTGTTGGCCGCGGGGGTTCCCCGAATGCTCAGTGATCGGCGCAACACTGTGACCAGCTCATTCGGCCGCAGCCCGGGAAACGCCTCGCGCAGTCCAAATTTATCGGCCACCTCCAACAGCGTATCGCGCGCCATCAGCCGCTGTTCGACCAGTTGGATGCGGCGCGCAAAAGATCCGTCAGCGGTCGATTTGGCCAGGTCTCCCGCGATTTGCGGAAGATTGACCTGGATCACCTCGGTGCTGGTATAGATCGGCTCTTTCATAAGCGCCAAGACCAGCGAGAGCGCGCTGCCAAGTATCGCCACCAACAATATCAGACGCATCCTGCGCCACAGCAGGTCGAGAAAATCCGCAACTGAATAGAGCGCTGCCATTGGGGCGTTTCCCGTCCTAGATGTCGTGGCCGCGGGCCTGGTTCAACACCACCCCCAGCAGTTCGCTACGGCCCGACATCTGCCGCTCGCAGGCTTTCAGCTGCTTTGCGGTGGTGGTCTTGCCGCCAGAGACCAGCAACACCGCATCCACCTGTGGCAGGAATGCCGCCAGATCATCGCTTTCCAGCATCGGCGGCAGATCGAACAAGGCGACATCCGCCTGGGTGCGGCGCATCATCTCGTCTAGCACACCGCGACATTGGCCTTCGTGCAAGAGCTCCGACGAATTGGTCAGCTGGCTGTTGCCCAAGCCAAGCGCCAGCCCGTCAGAGGCCGCGACCAGATGGTCTTCCAGCCGGGTTTCGCCGCGCAGAAATCCCGCCATATCGCCATGATACATCGCTGTGCGCTCGATCCCCAAGGCGGAGGCAATGGCCGGGCGGCGCAGGTTCAGATCCATCAGCACCGTCCGCAGGCGCGGGACACGCGCAAGGCTGAGCGCAAGGTTTACCGCCGTGAAGCTGGCGCCGCAGCCCTGCGTCGGGGCACAGATCGCCACCCGTTTCCAGCCGCGCTCCTGCAAGGTATGCAGCATGCGCGTGCGCAACAGATCAAACGCCCGCGCCGTCGGCGAGGCGCGGAATGCATCGACCAGCGGCAGGCGGCGGTGCCGGGGATCGAGGCCGGAAATCGAGACCGGGTGAAACAGCGTCCAGGGGTCCGGCAATCGCGCTGGCACCATGCCGTCACTCTCTACGTCGACGTCGAGCTTTGCCTGTCGCCGCAGCGCAGTTGCGGTTCTTGCAAAACGCGGCTCCGGTTCGGGTTCGGCAGGTTGGCCGGATGGGGCCTGGGCTGGGCGCGCAGATGGCTCCACCGGGCGCGGTTCTGCTGCCACCGGCGCCTTGACGGGGCGCGCGATGCGCCCGCCCGCTGTCGGGGTCTCTTGATCGAGGACAGCGCGTTCGGCAGGCACGGATGCAACACTGGAGGGCGCCGCGCCGGAGACACGGTTGCCCCTGCGGCGGAATTTCTTGAACCCCTGATCCATCATTGCTGCATTACCATCGCCAACAAAAGCACCCTCGTCCTCTGCCATAAGCTCGTGACTATCAAACAAATCTTTCACACCCAAACCCCGTCATCCGAACCGACTGTCTTGCAGCCCTATTGCGCCCCCGCGATGCATCACACGATGCGAAGGGGGCATTCGCCGTCAGTACCCTGTGCTTCGGAAGACGACGACCGCGGTTTTCAACAGGATCTTGATGTCGCAGAGCAGGGATATATCACCGTGATATGCAGAATCCATCATGGCGCGTTCCTTGAAGCTGGTCATATTGCGCCCACCAATCTGCCAGGGGCCGGTAATCCCGGGGCGCATCGCAAAATACCGCTCGCATTCGCCATACAGCAGTTGCTGATCCAGCATCATCGGACGCGCGCCAACAAGGCTCATGTCCCCGCGCAGGACATTCCAGAATTGCGGCAGCTCATCCAGCGAGGTGGCGCGCAGAATGCGGCCGATCGGGGTGATGCGGCAGTCTTTCTTCAGTTTCTGGGTTTCCTGCCACTCCGCCCGCAGGGCCGGATCGCGTTGCAGCTGCTCTTCCAGAAGACGGTCGGCGTCTTTCACCATGGTGCGCAGTTTGACGAGCATGAAAACGCGCCCGCCCTTGCCCAGCCGCCGCTGGCAGAAAAACGGCGCGCCGCCTTCAAACCACAGGACCAGCGCACAGATGAGGACAATCGGCAGGACGATCGGCAGGCTCAACAGAACCAACAAGATATCCAAGATCCGTTTGCCGTATCTGACATAGGCCCCTTTTGTCGGCTGAAAATCAACCGGCACCGACGTTGAAGCGAGCGACATTTCAGATATATCCCCTACACCAGGGCCAGCGACTACCCTGCATTCCAGCCTTGCCATTGTTCCCCCCAACGGGCGTGCCATCACGCCGAGCCATTGGACCACATTCAATTTGGGAAACAGGCCGATCACCTTCTGGCGGCAACAATACCCGCCGCATCTGTTCCCCAAAACAGCGAGGCATTCGGGACCTGTTTCAATCACGGAGCAGGATGCGATCAAAGGCATCCAAACTCTGTCATAATGATAGCGCATTTTTGGAAAAATTTACTCAATTCTATCCAAATGGTTACCAAGCTACCCGGAATACAGTGTTTTCGCATCCCGCTGAGAAACAATGATTATCCTCAGGCGTATATTGTTCATTTCGGCCTCTCGCAAGGGTTGTGGCACCTTC
>NZ_JAATOX010000021.1 GCF_011806385.1 Phaeobacter sp. HF9A
GTCCGGCTCTGCCCTGTACCTGTTTTTCTTTGCAATGCGGCACAGGATCCCGTAAGGACCCGCATCCACAAATGGAATCGCGGCTTGCGGCTCCGTTGTTGGATTTCTCCACGGGCCTGTGCTGGACGACATCCCGGCCTGCGCCATCCACTTTAACCTCATGAAGGAGACCCCGATGTCGATCACCGCTGAAGAAAAAGCACGCCTGATGAAAGAATTCGCAACCAAAGAAGGCGACACCGGTTCCCCGGAAGTCCAGGTTGCAATCCTGACCTCGCGTATCAACACCCTGACCGAGCACTTCAAAACCCATAAAAAAGATAACCACGGCCGCCGTGGTCTGCTGAAAATGGTTGCTCAGCGTCGGAAGCTTCTGGACTACACCAAAGGCAAAGACGAGGCCCGCTATCAGGATCTCATCAAACGCCTGGGCATCCGTCGCTAAGACACCGCCCGGACTTTGGTTCAAAGAGCGCCCGTTCCCCAGAGGAGCGGGCGTTTCTTTTTGCCCACCGTCCGTGGCATCGGCTTGCCTTTTGGATCGCGCTGTGTTTGCTTTGTTATAACATATCAATAAAGGAGTCACAGATGTCCGATCCCCGCCTCCCCGTCACCGTGCTGTCTGGCTTTCTCGGCGCGGGGAAGACCACGCTGCTCAATCACATTCTGAACAATCGCGAGGGCCGTCGGGGGGCGGTGATTGTCAATGATATGTCCGAGGTGAACATTGATGCGGATCTGATCCGCGAAGGCGGCGCCAGGCTGAGCCAGACCGAAGAAACCCTGGTGGAGCTGTCCAATGGCTGCATCTGCTGCACCCTGCGCGATGACCTGCTGGCAGAGGTGCGCCGCCTCGCGCAGGAGGGTCGATTTGACTACCTGCTGATCGAATCCACCGGCATTTCGGAACCGCTGCCGGTGGCCGCGACATTCGATTTCCGCGATGCCGAGGGCGAGAGCCTGTCGGATGTGGCGCGGCTTGATACGATGGTGACGGTGGTCGATGCGGTGAACCTGCTGGGTGATTTTTCCAGCCATGACCTGCTGGCGGAGCGCGGCGAAACCATGGGGGCGGAGGACGAGCGCAGCCTGGTGCATCTGCTGACCGACCAGATCGAATTTGCCGATGTGGTGGTGCTGAACAAGGTGAGCCTTGCGAGCGCCGAACAACGGGACGCCGCCCGCAAGATCATCCGCAGCCTCAACGCCGATGCCGAGATCATAGAGGCGGATTTCAGCGTTGTGCCAGCGGACAAGATCCTCGACACCGGGCTGTTTGATTTCCAAAAAGCGCATGAACATCCGATGTGGGCCAAGGAGCTTTATGGCTTTGCCGATCACGTGCCGGAAACCGAGGAATACGGCATTGCGTCGTTTGTGTATCGCGCGCGGGCGCCTTTTGAGCCGCAAAAGCTGCATGCAGTGCTGAACGGCCCGCTGCCCGGGGTGATCCGCGCCAAGGGGCATTTCTGGCTTGCGACCCGCCCCGATTGGGTGGCGGAATTCTCGCTCGCCGGGGCGCTGTCGAGCGTCGCGCCGCTGGGCACATGGTGGGCCTCGGTCCCGACAGAACGCTGGCCCAGCCACCAGCAGGCGCAGGACTATATGCAGGCGCATTGGCAGGAGCCCTTTGGCGATCGCCGCCAGGAGCTGGTCTTTATCGGGGCCGGGATCGACTGGCCCGCGCTCAAGGGTAAACTGGACGCCTGTCTGGTACCCGTGGCCACCGCAGAGGATTTGCCGCGCTATTCGGGCCTGCCCGATCCCTTCCCGCGCTGGCGGCGCGGCACCGAGGCGGCGTGATCATAGGGCGGGCGAACATGCAGGCAGGCATGGGGCGGCGGATGCGCAATGCCAACCGGGGGGCGGTGCCCCTGCCCAGCCGGCGCCGGCAGGAGGATCCGATGGCGGCCTATGACCGGCTACCGCCTACGCTCCGGGCCTGGCTGCGCGAGGCCAATCTGCCCTGGTCGCCGCGCTCCTGCCATCGCATCTGGCAGGCGGCGCGCAACTCCGGGATGACGGATGCCGACGCGCTGGCCCGGCTGGACGCGGCCGAGGCCAGGACTCTGGCCCGCACAGGGCAAAGATGAGACGCGAAACGCCTCCTGTTCAGCGAATACTTTCTTTCTGTGCAAAACTCATGTATGGGCGGATCTATCTGAGACGATGTGCCCGGACCCCGGCACGCGAAATAAAGATAGCATAGGGGGTCGGCGGCAATGGGGCCGCCATGAAATAAGGAGACCCGGGATACGCCTGGGAGTGCTCCGACTTAGGATACGATAGATGTTCAACGTAACAACGAAAACGATGCAGTGGGGCGAAGAGACGCTTACGCTGGAAACCGGTAAGGTTGCGCGCCAGGCAGATGGCACCGTGATCGCGACCCTCGGCGAAACCTCGGTCATGGCCAACGTGACCTACGCCCGCGCCCAAAAGCCTGGTCAGGATTTCTTTCCGCTGACCGTGCATTATCAGGAAAAATACTACGCCGCCGGTAAGATTCCGGGCGGCTTTTTCAAACGCGAAGCGCGTCCCACCGAAAAAGAGACACTGACCGCCCGTCTGATCGACCGTCCGATCCGTCCGCTGTTCGTGCCCGGCTTCAAAAACGAAGTTCTGGTGATGTGCACCGTTCTGTCCCACGATCTGGTCAATGACCCCGATATCGTGGCGATGATCGCGGCCTCTGCCGCGCTGACCATTTCCGGCGTGCCCTTCATGGGTCCGATCGCTGGCTGCCGCGTCGGCTATGAGGGTGGCGAATACGTCCTGAACCCGACCGTCGATGACATGCACAACCTGCGTCTGAACCCGGAGCAGCGTCTGGATCTGGTCGTCGCGGGCACCAAAGACGCCGTGATGATGGTGGAATCTGAGGCTTACGAGCTGACCGAAGACGAAATGCTCGGCGCTGTGACCTTCGCCCACGAGCAGATCCAGCCGGTCGTTGACCTGATCGTCTCGCTCGCGGAAGAGACCGCAAAAGAGCCCTTCGACTTCACCCCGCCGGACTATTCCGAGCTCTATGCAGCCGTCAAAGCTGCCGGTGAAGAGAAGATGCGCGCCGCCTATGCGATCTCCGACAAGCAGGAACGTGTGTCCGCTGTTGGCGCCGCCAAGGAAGAGATCATCGCCTCGCTCACCGAGGAACAGCAGGAAGACGGCAACCTCGGCTCCGCGCTGAAGAAGCTGGAATCGGTGGTTCTGCGTGGCGATGTCGTGAAAAACGGCCGCCGCATCGACGGTCGTGCGCTGGATCAGGTGCGCGCCATTGAGGCCGAAACCGGCCTCCTGCCCCGGACCCATGGTTCCGCCCTGTTCACCCGTGGGGAAACCCAGGGTCTGGTTGTGACCACGCTGGGCACCGGCGACGATGAGCAGTTCATCGACGCGCTGCATGGCAACTTCAAATCCAACTTCCTGCTGCATTACAACTTCCCCCCCTATTCGGTTGGTGAAGTTGGCCGCGTGGGCTCCCCCGGTCGTCGTGAAATCGGCCACGGCAAGCTCGCATGGCGCGCGTTGCAGGCGGTTCTGCCGGCTCCGACCGACTTCCCCTACACCATCCGCGTGGTCTCCGAGATCACCGAATCGAACGGCTCTTCCTCCATGGCGTCTGTCTGTGGTGGCTCGCTGTCGATGATGGACGCAGGCGTGCCGCTGAAAGCACCGGTTGCCGGTGTGGCCATGGGCCTCGTGCTGGAAGACGACGGCTCCTACGGCATCCTGACCGACATCCTGGGCGACGAGGATCACCTCGGCGACATGGATTTCAAGGTTGCGGGCACCGAGGCAGGCATCACCTCCTTGCAGATGGACATCAAGGTTGCGGGCATCACGCCTGAAATCATGAAATCCGCGCTGGCCCAGGCCAAAGCGGGCCGTCTGCACATCCTCGGCGAAATGGCCAAGGCGCTGACCGAAGCCTCCGAGTTCTCCGAGCACGCGCCGCGTATCGAGACCATGCAGGTTCCGACCGACAAAATCCGCGAAGTCATCGGCTCCGGCGGTAAGGTCATCCGCGAGATCGTCGAAGTCTCCGGTGCCAAGGTCGACATCAACGACGACGGCATCATCAAGATCGCGTCCTCCAACGGCGAGGCCATCAAGAAGGCCTATGACATGATCTATTCGATCGTGGCAGAGCCGGAAGAAGGCGCAATCTACACCGGTAAAGTCGTGAAGATCGTCGATTTCGGCGCCTTCGTGAACTTCTTCGGCAAGCGCGACGGCCTGGTGCACGTCAGCCAGATCGAAAACCGCCGCCTGAACCACCCCAGCGATGTGCTGAAGGAAGGTCAGGAAGTGAAAGTCAAGCTTCTGGGCTTTGACGATCGCGGCAAGGTTCGCCTGTCCATGAAAATGGTAGATCAGGAAACCGGCGAAGAGATCGTCGAAAAGAAAGAAACCGCAGAGTAATCTGCCGCATCTTTCGCAAACACCAAAGGCCCCGTATTTTCGGGGCCTTTATTGTTGAACCGCAGGCGACCCCATATGATGGCCCGCGCCTGCGGTATTTCCTATAGGACACCATTCATGCCCCGTTTTTCCGTCTCCGACATCACCATCGTCACGGTGAGCTACAACAGCAGCCCGATCCTGCCGGACATGCTGAAGACTGTTCCCGACGGGGTGAAGGTGATCGTGGTCGATAACGGCGGCCATGATCGGCCCGCGCTGGACCGGCTGTCGGCGCAATTTGGTTTTCAGCTGATCAGCTGCGAGCGCAATTTCGGCTTTGGCAGCGCCTGCAACACCGGCGTCGCGGCGGCGCAGAGCGAATATGTCCTGCTGCTGAACCCAGACGCGATGCTGGCGGAAAACACGCTCGATCTGCTGCTGGAGGCGGCCGCGCGCCATGATGGGCAAACCGCCTTTGGCCCGGCCATCCTCTCGCCCGACGGGACACCCGATTTCAAGCGCCGCTCCGTGTTGTTGCCGCGCAAGGACTGGCTGCCCAAGGGGATGCCCACCACGGAGCGCGACGTTCCGGTGCTGACGGGATCGGCGATCTTTGCGACCAGAGCGCTGTTCAGCCGCGTTCCGTTCGATCCGCTCATCTTCATGTATCACGAGGATGATGACTGGTCGTTGCGCCTGCGCAAGAGCGGCGGGCGGCTGGTCTTTGTGCCCGACGCGCAGGTCCCCCATAAGGCCGGACATTCCTCTGGCCGCGATCCCGCTATCGCCCGGTTCAAGGCGTTTCACCTTGCCAAATCGCGCATCCAGACGATGCGCAAGCACAAGCTGCCGGTGCCGCGGCTGCGGGCCTACCTGAAAGGGTTTCTGGGCCTGTTGTCGCCGGAGAACCTTGTCTCCCCCCGCAAGCGCGCAAAGAATGTCGGCTTTCTGATGGGCGCGCACCGTCTGAGCAAGGCGGCCACCAGCCCGAAGGACCTCAAACCCCTGCGAGAGAGCCTGCCGGGGTGGAAAGTGAGACGCGAGCTGATGCGTCTGCTGCGCCAATTGAAGGGCCTGCCCCGCAGCATCTTTGAACGCTACATTGCCTCGCATTGGTATGATGCCTTCAAACGCAAGGAGATCAAGCTGCATGACGGGGAGCTTCCGGCGCAAGACAAGGTCGCCATCTATCTGATCTTTCCCAAGGACGGAGTGCTGGAAAGCCATGTCCGATCGCTCGCTTACATGCGAGAGGCCGGCTATGCGCCCTTTGTCGTGTCCAACTTGCCGCTGAGCGATGCGGACCGGGAGCGCCTGAAATCGCTGAGCTGGCGGGTGATGGAGCGCCCCAACATCGGCTATGATTTTGGCGGCTATCGCGATGGCTGTCGCGTCTTAGGCGATGATGTGAAGATGCTGAAGCGCCTGGTTTTGCTCAACGATTCTTCCTGGTTTCCGATCCCCGGCAGCCAGAACTGGCTGCGCGCGGCAGAAGAGCTGGGGCTTGATTACGTCAGTGCCAACACAAGCTATGGCGTGATGCGGGTGGATCCCGATCATTATCACGCCATCCAATGGAACCACGACACCAGCCTGCGCGATTTTCACTATTGCTCCTATGCGCTCTCGATCGGGCCAAACCTTCTGCAATCTCCGAAGTTTATCCGCTATTGGAAGGCCTATCCGCTCACCGAGAACAAGAACAAGGTGGTGCGGCGTGGCGAGATGGGGTTGAGCCGGCTGGCGGTGGACAACGGATTCAGCCATGGCGCAACCTTCGACATTCCCGCCCTGCCCGCGCTGTTGGATGCCTGCACGGATGAAGAGCTCAACCGCTATGCCCAGGGTCTGGTTTGTCTCGGCGAAGAGCGCATGCGCGACGTGCTGGAGGCTGTTCTACCCGACATGGATGCCCGGCGATCCGCCGGCGACAGGCAGGATGTGATCAACCTCCTGCTGACCACCTCGGCGCGCACCGGCCTCAGCTATACGATGCCGCAGTTCCTCTGGGAAAAACACGGGTTTGATTTCCTGAAGAAATCGCCGGTTTCGATCAGCAAAGAGGACTCCGACGTGATGCTGGCGCTTGCACAGAGGATCGCGGCGCAGCATCCTGCGGCGGGATATATCGTTGAAGAAATGCAAGCCATCCGCAGTCGCAAGAATTTCAGCACCGAAGATGAGCCCACCAACCGCAGCCATATGCAGGGATCCTCATGAGCTATTTCGCCAAGCGACAGCAACGAAAACTGCGGCGCGCCCGGCTTCGTGATATCGACGCAGGCACACCACTCAGCTACCGGGGGCTGACGGTTCCGGTCACCAAGGGCCACATGCCGCTGCCGGTCTATTCGCAGATCGCCGAGGACGCCTATGAGGGACCGGAGATCGCAGCGATTCAAAGCCTTGTTCGCGATGGTGACCGCATATTGGAACTGGGCACCGGCCTGGGGATCGTTTCCGGCCTGACGAGTCGCATGGCGAAGGGGTTGGAAATTCGCTCTTTCGAGGCCAACCCACGGCTCATCGAGCATATCCAAAAGCTGCATGAGTTGAACGGGATCACCGAGGTGACGGTGGAAAACGCCCTTCTGGAGCCGGAGCCGGAGGCCTCGCATCGCCCGTTCCACCTGCATCTCTATTTTCCGCAGGGCTCCATCGTCAGCACCGAGGGCAGCACCGAAACCATTGATCTCCCCGTCAAGGATTTCAATGCGGTGATGCGTGACTTCCGGCCCGACATGTTTGTCTGTGATATCGAAGGCGCCGAGGAGTTCCTGTTCCCCAAGGCGGATCTTTCGGGGCTGCGTGCGCTGGTTCTGGAACTGCATCCGGACATGATTTCGCGCAGCGCCGTAAAAACCATCTACGACACCTGCGCCCGTCATGGGCTTTATCCGCGTATCGAATATTCGTCAGAGCAGGTTGTGGCCTTCGAAAAGATCTAGGGCCTGCCCCGGCGGCTTAGGCTGACCGATGCCTCGGTCAGCCTGTGATCGTCTGAGAGGGTTTCCCCTCGCCCCTTAGCTCGGCGCCTTGGTCTTGCGCAGGTAGGGGAAGATGGTCTCAAACTCGCCGAACTTCGCCTTTGCGTCCTCGTTGGAGACCGACGGCGGGATGATCACGTCTTCGCCCGGGACCCAGTTTGCCGGTGTTGCGACGCCCTTGGCCGACATCTGCAAGCCATCCAGCGCGCGCAGGATTTCGGCAAAGTTGCGGCCCACGGTCATCGGATAGGTCATCGACAGTTTCAGCTGCTTGTCCGGGCCGATAATGAAGACAGACCGCACGGTGGCGCTGTCGGCGGGGGTGCGGCCATCGGGCAGATAGGCTTCGGCGGGCAGCATGTCGAAGGCTTTGGACACTTCCAGCCCGGAATCGGCGATGATCGGGAAACCGGCCTCGGCCTTGCCGTAGGATTCGATGTCGCCCTTCCACTTGCGGTGGTCCTCGGCGCTATCGACCGAAACGCCGATCACCTTGGTGCCGCGCGCTTCCCATTCCTTGCTCAGCTGCGCCACGGCAGAGAACTCGGTGGTGCAGACCGGGGTGAAATCCTTGGGGTGAGAGAACAGGATCGCCCAGCTGTCACCGATCCAGTCGTGGAAAGTGATGGTGCCCTGATCCGTTTCTGCGGTGAAGTTCGGCACCACATCATTAATACGCAATCCCATTTGATCGCTCCTCCTTGTGAATATCCAACAGGTGAGTCCTTGAGAACAAACCTAAGCTCTTTCTTGATCGGTTAAAGCCCATGACCCGGCCCCGACCGAATTTATTCGACGCCAGAGGCAGGAGAGCGAGCCCCCTGCCCGGGCCGAATCACTTGGCGTCGCGTTCCATGATCCATTCCACCTCCGGGGCGGGCACAAAGCGCCATTTCCGCAGCGGGCCTGCCATCACGTTCAGGTAATACATCTCAAACCCATAGGGCGCACCGCAGGGGTGGTGGCCACGCGGCACCAACACCACATCGCCATCGGAGACTGCCATGGTTTCATCCAACTGGCCATCGTCGGTATAGACCCGCTGGATGCCAAAGCCATCCGCCGGGTTCAGACGGTGATAATAGGTCTCCTCCAGATAGGTGATGCGGGGGAAGTCATCCTCGTCGTGGCGGTGGCTGGGGAAGCTGGACCAATGGCCCGCCGGGGTGAAGACCTCGGTCACCAGCAGGCTGTCGCAATAGTCCTCGTTCTCCATCGCGATATTGTTGATGTAGCGGGTGTTGGTGCCGGTGCCGCGCTCGGTCAGGGAGATCCCGTCGGGCCCGATCCGCCGCGCGGCGTGGCCGGATTTCCCCGGCGCGGCGCAGACGGCAAGGGTGCAATCGGTGGTGGCCTCGGCGCTCCAGTCCTGACCATTGGGCACATAGAGACAATGCGGCGGGGTTTTCTCAAAGACGCTCATACGCTCGCCCAGCTCGCCCCAGTCCTGGCCGGCGGCGTGGAATGTCGCCTTGCCTTCGACCATCACCAGGATGACCTCGGTGTCGCCGGTGGCCTCTGTGACCCGTTCGCCGGCGCGCAATTTATAGAGCGAAAAGCCCACATAGCGCCAACCCGCATCCGCCGGGGTGATCTGATGCACCTTGCCATGGGTGCCAAAGGGTTTTTTCAAAAGGTCAGGCATGTGTCACCTCAATCCGTTTAGGTCGGCCCAGAATATGCCCTGTCCCGGGCGTTTCGCCCTTGGTGCCATATACGCATGCGGACGTCTGCATAGATTTACGAAAAATTGCGAAATTGGGCGCAGTCTTGCCCGGCACGCGGGGCGCGTTGTTTCAATTCACCTTAGAAACGCTATGTTAGACCCAGTGCCAGGGAGTTGGGCTATGGATTTTTATGACGCCTTGCATCTGGATTTTTCCGGTCCCGAAAGCGCGGTGGAGGCGATCTCGCGGCTCACCAGCTCGCGGGTGGTGGTTGTGACCGCGATAACCTCGGTGCCGGATCCGGTGCTGATCTGTGAAAAACTGTTCCGGCTGGAGCGCTATTGCAGCAGTGCGACCCGATTGGCGTTGGAAGAGGTCACGGAGACCAGCCTGCGGCTGCGCCCGCTCGCCGCGCCGGTGGCGCGGGAGGTGCCGCTTCGGCTTGCAATTGTTCAGGCGCTGCTCCAGCGGGCCGGATTTCACGGCATCAGCGTCGCGCCGCCAGAGCTGCGCTGGCGGAAGGCACCGGCGCTGCCACGGCTCGCCACCAGCAAATCTGAACGGCTGACGGATCATGTCCATCAACTGATCAAGGCCGATCCCGCCCGCGCCTGGCGGATCGGCGAGGCGGCGGCGCATCTTGATCTGTCCCGCCGCAGCCTGCAACGCTATCTGCTGGCCGAAGGCGGCAGTTTTTCCGAGGTGCTGCGACAGGCTCGCACGGATGTCGCGCAGAGCCTGTTGCGCAAGCCCGGATGTCGGCTCGGCGAGGTCGGCTATTGTTGCGGCTATGCCGACCAGGCCCATTTTCAGCGCGAATTCCGCAGGGTCACCGGGCTCACCCCGCGTCAGTTTCAGACAAGCGCCCGCCGCTGACGCGGGGGGCGAGAGCGTGTTGCCGCCTTGCAGCGCCTAGTCGGAGGTCCCTTGCTGCGGGATCGCATCGACCGAATAGCTGCGCATCAAGACAGGCACCTCAAGCTCCTTGAGGGTCAGGTTGGCGGTATAGTAGTCGCCCTTGTCGATCTGCGCCTTGGCTTCGTTGAGCTGGGTGGTGACGCTGTCGATTGGCAGCAAGGCTGTCTGCACGTTCACGTCAACCGAGGCCAGGCGCAGCACGTTGAGTGCGTCATCGGTCTTTCCCTGTTGCATCAGATCTTGTGCCTTATCCAGCGCCGCCTTGGAGTCGTCGGTGGGTTTATACGTCTCGCTCAGTGACATGGCGGAATCGATCGGCAGGAAACGCGCGGCCAGCTCTGGCTCTTCGGTGTCGCCGATGGTCAGATCGTTGAAGCGTTTCTCGGACATGGTGAACAGCTTGACCGCCTGGTCGATCTTCTCTTTTGCGGCGGGGATGTCATTGTCAAAGAGAGCAATCCGCGCGGCATGAGCATCGCCCAGCGCCTTCACGGCCTCATCCGCGGTTTGCAGCATCTTGGCCTGCGTCGCATAGCCGGGCGCTGCCGCGGTGCTTGCATAGGCGGGCGTCAACGCGCTGGTGGACATGAGGGCCACAACGGCGAGCGTTTTGAGTTTGGTTCCAATCATCTTAGCCTCCTCGGGCTGCTGTGCATGAAACCTATATCGGTCGCGGGTGTTACCCTGACCTGAGGCAAATCATACAATTCTGTGAGGAAGCTCTCGTTTCGGTCTCGCCAGCTCACGCGGCCGTCAGAACGGCGCCTTGGCGCGGAATTTATGCGACACGCCGCCGTCGGGATGTTTGAGCCGCAGTTCTTCGGAGTGCAGCATCATGCGCGGATACTCCAGCGCCGCCCCGCTGGCATAGAGCGGATCACCGAGGATCGGATGGCCCAGCGACAGCATATGCACCCGCAGCTGATGCGACCGGCCGGTCTTGGGCATCAGTCTCACCCGGGTCTCTTGCGGATCGGAGCGCAGCACCTTCCAGTCGGTCTCGGCGGGTTTGCCGGTCTCGTGGCAGACCTTTTGCAGCGGGCGGTTGGGCCAATCGACGATCAGCGGCAGATCCACGGTGCCGGAGCGCGGCTCCAGCTGTCCCGCCAGCCGGGCGACATAGGTTTTCTTGGTCATCCGCTTTTCAAATTGCAGGCCAAGGTGGCGCTGCGCATGGGCGGTCATCGCAAAGACCATGACGCCAGAGGTATCGCGGTCCAGCCGATGCACCAAGAGCGCCTCGGGAAAGGCCGCCTGAATGCGGCTGATCAGGCAATCGGCCAGATGCGCGCCTTTGCCCGGCACCGACAACAGCCCCGCGGGTTTGTTGACCACAAGGAGCTGCGCGTCATGGTGCAGAATGTCGAGCGGGTCGCTCGGGGGGCAGTATTCGCTGGATACGGTCATGAGCGCTGCCTAGCGGGCAACGGCTGCGCTGGCAAGATCCCCGAGCGGGATCAACCGGCCGCCGCCACCGGCACCCGCCCCCTGCGCCGCAGTTGCCGCAACAGCGAGACGGAATAGATCACCAGCGCCGCCCAGATCAGCGGGAAGGCCACCATGCGGGCGCCGCCAAAGGGTTCCTTGAACACAAAGACCGCCACCAGGAAAATCATCGTCGGCGCAATATATTGCAGGATCGCGATGGTAGAGAGCCGCAGCAGCTTGGCGCCATTGGCATAGAGCAGCAACGGCACGGCGGTGACCACGCCACAGCACAGCAGCAACAGCGTATCATAGCGATCAGCGCCAAAATGCCCCTGCCCGGTGGCGCTGAGGTAAGCGATATAGCCCAGCGCCGGGATGGTGAGGATCAGCACCTCCAGCAGGAAGCCCTGATTGGGGCCGATGGGCAGGGATTTCTTGAAGAACGCGTAAAACCCCCAGGAAACGGTCAGCCCCAGGGCCACCACCGGCACGCGGCCGGATTCCACCGTCAGGATGATCACCGCCACCGCTGCCAGCGCCACCGCGAGGACCTGCGCCCGGGTCAGGCGCTCGCCCAGCAGCACCGCGCCCATGGCGATGGAAAACAGCGGGTTGATGTAATAGCCCAGCGCCGCCTCCAGCGCGTAGCCGGCGCCGATGGACCAGACATAGATGCACCAGTTGATCGAAATTAGCAGCGCGGTGACACAGCCCATGGCCAGCACCCGGGGGCTGCGCAGGGCCGCCTTCAGATCGCCCAGCCGCCGCTGCATGACCAGCAAGAGACCGGCGATCGGCAGCGACCAGAGAACCCGATGCGCCACCACTTCGCTGGGCGGGATATGCGACACGAGTTTCATGAAGAGCGGCAGGAATCCCCAGAGGAGATAGGCCGTAATCGCCAGGGCGAGCCCCTGCGGGGTATCCACGTTTTCAGATTTGCTGCTCATGGTCGGCCTCCCTGCCGGCGAATCAAAGGGTCAGACAGATGGCGACAACCACTTAACACATAAAGGAAAATCACTGTCCCGCCCGGATCTCCGGTCCGGCGACATCCGGGAATTAGCAGATTTGTCAGCGCTTTACACGATCAGACGTTAGGTCATACGATACGATGCCCCGCCGCCCGCAGGCCCCGCGCGAGCTCGGCGATATGGTCCGGGCCGACTTCGCAGCAGCCGCCGATAATCGTGGCGCCCCGTGCGACCCAATCCATTGCGTAGCTGGCATAGGCTGCGGGGCCAAGGTCGCTGCGGCGCGCCAAGGCATCCACGGTCGGCGCATCCTGCAAAAACGCCTCGGCGATGCCGTCAAACCCATTGGCAAAAGCCCCGAACGGCAGGCTGGCGCCGGCGATAATCTCCAGCGCGGAGGCCACGACCTCTGGCCGGGAACAGTTGATCAGAACCGCCGCGACCTCATGGCTGGCCAGAAGCGGCAGGACCTCTGCCAGAGGCTCGCCAGAGCGCAGCCGTGTGCCATCGGTATCCATCACCGTAAAGGCGATCCAAACCGGCTTGCCAAGCCCGCAGATCCCGCGCAGCACGCCCTCGGCCTCCTGCACCGAGGACACGGTTTCGGCCAGCAGCAGATCCACATGCGGCAGCATCCACGTTGCGATCTCGGCAAAGGCCCGGGCGGCCAGCGCGGGGTCCGGTTTCAAATCCGGGCGATAGGAGGCATAGAGCGGCCCCAGCGCCCCGGCTATGCGGCCCTCAGGATAGGCATCCCGCGCCGTTTTTGCCTGTGTTAGAGCCACTTCCAGCAGCGCAAACAGCTGATCTTCCTTCTCCACGCGTGCCAGTCGGCTGCGGTGCAGCGCGTAGGTGTTGGTCGTCGCCACCGTTGCCCCGGCGGCGAAATAATCGCGATGCAGGCGGCCAACCAGATCCGGCGCGTCCATCATCACCGATGTGGACCAGAGCGGCGTGGCCGCATCCCCTTTGCGCCGCACCAGCTCCTGGCCGATGGAGCCATCAAGGAGTGTTATATCTGCCATGCCCGTCGCCTCTCTCGTTCTGCGGATCTCAACGCGGGGGACCCCGCCGCAATACAGCCTGCGCTGACGCTGGCCCTCATGATGACCATAGCGGCCTGCCTTGGAAAGCCGGTGAAGCGCCTAACGCCGCTGCCCTACTGGGCGTGCTGCGGCAGCCCGTCGGCGATGTCGTAGTAATCGCCCTTGTCGGCCACAAAGATATGCTTTGCCAGCTTGAGCCCCGTCGGGTTGCTCACCGCGCCAAGGGCAAAGCTGGTGGTGTCCTCGTCCAGCGCCTTCCAGAACAGGAAGGAGCCGCATTTGGCGCAGAATCCGCGTTTGGCCGCCGCGCTGGAGGCGTACCAGGTGACCTCGCCGGTGATGGTCAGATCGCTATCCGCCACATAGGCCGAGGACCAGACGCCGCCGGATTGGCGACGGCATTGGCCGCAATGGCACATGGAGATGCCCCTGGGCTCTGCCCCGGTTTCAAAGTGGATATTGCCGCAAAGACAGTGGCCCTTGATCATGATGTGCCCTCCAGATTGGGTGTGCTGCTGGCCCCGAGAAGGACGCCGTAGACAATGAAACAGATCGCCAGGAGACGGCGGATCCAGACGTTGAACACCGCCGCCAGAGCTGCGCGGCCCATGCCCACGCCCAGCAGAGTAAAGCCGGTATAGCTGAGCGTCGTCAACGTCAGCGCGGTTGGCACGATCACCGCCATCTGCGACCAGATCGGCACATCCGGCTGCACGAACTGGGAAAAGGCGGCGAGATATCCCGCGACGCTCTTGGGGTTGATCGTGGCAACCGCAAGCGCATGCAGATAGACATGCCGCGCCGGGCGTTCGACCGCCGGGGCGGGCTTGGTGGCATTGCGCCAGCCGCGCAGGCCCTGAAAGATCAGAAACCCCGCCCCAACCAGTTTCGCGATAAAGAACCCGGTGGGCGAGGCCGCAATCAGCGCCGTCACCCCCAGCGCCGAGAGCAGCAGAAAGGCGCTCGCCTGTGTCAGGATGGCCAGCACCCCCAGCATCGCCTTGCCAAAGCCGAGGTTCATGCCGTTGGAGATGCAATTCACCGCATTCGGCCCCGGCGTGGTGACAAAGGCGACCCAAAAGAGCGCAAAGAGGAGCCAGGCATCAAAGCTCATGAGGGGGCCTTGGGGCGAGGCTGCAACAGGACAAGCTCACAGCCGCCCAAACACCGCGTCCAGGAGCGCGGCGAGCCGCGTTGCGTCCTCCTGGGTGAAGGCCGCGGGCTGGTTGCTGTCGATATCCAGCACCCCGATCACCGCCCCCGCGCCATTGCGCACCGGCAGCACGATCTCGGATCGGGTGGCGGAGGAACAGGCGATATGGCCGGGAAAGGCCTCGACGTCGTCCACCAGCTGCACCGCGTTCAGGCGGGCCGCCGCGCCGCAGACACCCCGGGCAAAGGGGATCACAAGACAGCCGTGGCCGCCCTGATAGGGGCCGATCTTCAGGAGCTCCGGTTCGGTGACGCGGTAAAACCCGGTCCAGTCAAAGCGATCATCGGCGTGATGCAGCTCGCAGGCCAGCGTGGCCATCAGGGCGATCTCGTCGGTTTCCCCC
Source organism: Phaeobacter sp. HF9A (assembly GCF_011806385.1). GTDB lineage: Bacteria > Pseudomonadota > Alphaproteobacteria > Rhodobacterales > Rhodobacteraceae > Epibacterium. The sequence goes on from NZ_JAATOX010000021.1 coordinate 14,984, forward strand.
TCGGTGAGCGCGGCCACGGTTTTGGTCAGATCATCATAGTTCACAAGCATCAAAGTTTCGCTTTTTTGAATATTAAGGGAGGGGGAGGCATCCCCCTCCGCCGTCACCACCCTGCGGGGCGGGACCGAATCAAACCCGCTCGATCGCGATGGCGGTGCCTTCACCACCGCCGATACAAATCGCCGCAACGCCACGGCGCAGGTCGCGTTTTTCCAGCGCGTTCAGCAGCGTCACGATGATGCGCGCGCCAGAAGCCCCGATCGGGTGACCCAGCGCGCAGGCGCCGCCGTTCACGTTGATCCTTTCCCGGGGCACGCCCATCTCGCGCATGAAGGCCATGGGCACCACCGCGAAGGCCTCGTTGACCTCCCAGAGGTCCACGTCCTCCACATCCCAGCCGATCCGGCTGAGCAGCTTGCGCGCGGCGGGCACCGGCGCGGTGGTGAACCAACCCGGCGCCTGCGCATGGCTGGCGTGGCCCAGGATCTCTGCCTTGACCTGCAAGCCCCGCGCGGCTGCCGCATCCTCGGAGGCCAGAACCAGGGCCGCCGCCCCGTCCGAGATCGAGGAGGAGTTCGCCGCCGTCACCGTGCCGCCTTCGCGGAAGGCCGGTTTCAGGGTCGGGATCTTGTCCGGCCGCGCGGTTTTCGGCTGTTCGTCCACATCGGTGACAACCTCGCCTTTGCGCGTCTTTACAATGACTTCGGTGATTTCACCGTCAAAAGCGCCGCTCTCTTGCGCCGCCAACGCATTCGCCAGTGAGCCCAGCGCAAATTCGTCCTGCTCTTCGCGGGTGAAGTGGTAATGTTCGGCGCAGTCTTCGGCGAATGTACCCATCAAACGGCCCCGATCATAGGCGTCTTCCAGCCCGTCGAGGAACATGTGGTCGATCACCTGACCATGGCCGATCCGCGCGCCGCCGCGCATCTTGGGCAGCAAATAGGGCGCGTTTGTCATGCTTTCCATGCCGCCGGCAACGATCACATCCGCGCCGCCAAGCGCCAGACGGTCCATCGCCATCATCGCCGCTTTCATGCCAGAGCCGCACATCTTGTTGAGCGTGGTGGCCGGGACATCCTCGCCAAGCCCGGCGGCAAATCCGGCCTGCCGCGCCGGGGCCTGCCCCTGACCTGCGGGCAGAACGCAGCCCATCAGAACCTCGTCCACGGTCTCGGCGCCGGCCCGTTGCATCGCCGCTTTGATCGCGCTGCCCCCCAGCTCCGCCGCTGGAACGCCGTCATACATGCCCTGAAAGCCGCCCATGGGCGTTCGGGCCGCCCCGCAAATAAATACTCTGCCCATTCTTAATTCCTCCAATTTTCCATGCTATCCATACTGAATAATAACAATTAAGGTCTAGGGTGAGTTCCAGATTTGATGAGCTGAGGAACGTGAAATGAGCCTGACAAGTACGGTAGCAGATGGCGCGCAGGTGGTGACGGTGAACGCCCAGCGCATTGATGCAGCCATGGCCATTCAATTCAAGGAAGACATGCGCAGCGAGACAGAAGATGGCCCGGAACGTGTCATCCTGGACCTGTCGAATGTGGATTTTATCGATTCCAGCGGCCTGGGGGCGATCGTCGCCGCGATGAAGCAGCTGGGCGCGGCACGCAAGCTGGACCTCGCCGGGTTGACTCCGATGGTGGACAAGGTCTTTCGCCTGACCCGCATGGATACTGTTTTCAATCTTTACAGCACGCTTCAGGACGCTCTGGATCCTGAGCAAGTCGAAAATTGAGTCCGCTACAACCGTGCCTGGAGCCTGAACTAAATGGTTGAAACCTTCGCCTGCTCCTTCAGGGCGACCGAGCTAGACGCCCGCCGGGGCATCGTTTCGGTGGTTGAACGCCTGAAGGAAATGGGTATCCCCAATACCCGGGTTGACGAGGTGCAAATCGCCCTCGCCGAGGCCGTGAATAACGTGGTGGAGCATGCCTACGCCGAAACCACCACGGGCGATGTTCTGATCCGCTGCAATCTTTTCCCAGATCGGCTCTGGGTAGAGATCCGCGATGCAGGCGCGCCCTTCCCGGACGCGAAACTGCCAGAGGGCAAAGCGGTGGATGTCGACACCCCGCTGGAGAATCTCCCCGAGGGCGGTTTTGGCTGGCTCCTGATCCGCGAACTCGCCAATGACGTGCAGTACCAGCGCAATCTGGACAACAACCAGCTGTCGCTGTGCTTTGAAATCCAGCTGACCAGTTGAGCGCAGAGCAGGCGCACGACATGCATCAGAGGTATCGCGAGAGTCGCCCGATACGCCACAAATTCGCCGCAAGACCGGCACATCAGCGCCGAATTGGTAAGGAAAAACTCAATCCGTAGCTGCTTGATAGCTTCCCCCGGTGCGATGCGTTCATGCCCCCACCAACAGCGTCGCACCGGGGCGTTCTGCGGGGGCGTCGCGCGCCTGCCGGATCGGTGGCAGATGTCGTTTTGCCATTGCCTCTGCGCGCGGGATATCTAGGCTCGCCCTCAAACCAGGGAGGGCAGCTTATGCGCGATTTTCAATTTCCCGGCCGCTCGGCGGTCTTTGCGCAGAACGGGATCTGCGCCACCTCGCACCCGCTGGCGGCGCAGGCGGCAATCGACATCCTGAAACGCGGCGGCAACGCCATGGACGCGGCCATCACCGGGGCTGTGTTGCTCGGGATTTGCGAACCCCAGATGACCGGGATCGGCGGCGATTGCTTTGTGCTCTATTCCCGCGCGGGCGAGGATCAGGTGCGCGCGCTCAATGGTTCCGGCCGCGCCCCGGCGGCGGCAAGTGCGGCGCGGCTGCGCGAGCAGGGTTTGCAGACCGTGCCGCTCAACACCCCCGATGCGGTGACGATCCCCGGCGCCATCGACGCTTTCTGCCATCTTGCGGAAACCGAAGGACGCCTGGGGCTGGACGCGCTGCTGGCCCCGGCGATCCACTATGCAGAGGCGGGCGTGCCGGTTGCGCCCCGGGTCGCCTTTGACTGGGCCAATGATGCATCCACCCTTCAGGGCGTTGCCCGCGATGCCTATCTGCCATGGGGCAAGCCGCCTAGCGTCGGCGATATTTTCCGCGCGCCGGGTCAGGCGGAGGTTCTGCGGCGGCTGGCGCGCGACGGGCGGGATGCTTTCTACACGGGCGAGATTGCCGAGGATATGATCGCCGCCCTCACCGCGCGGGGCGGGCACCACAGCGCCGAGGATTTCGCCGCGACCCAGGCAACCCCGACCGAGCCGATCCAGGGGCATTACAAAGGGGTCGATCTGCTGGAGCATCCGCCCAACGGTCAGGGCGCAACCGCGATTCTGATGTTGAATATCCTCAAGCATTTCGACATCGCGGGCATGGACCCCTTGGGCGCGCAGCGCGCCCATATCGAGGCCGAAGCGGCAAAGCTCGCCTATGACGCCCGCAACCGTTTCATCGCCGAGCCAGAGCATATGTCGCGTCTGGATCACATGCTGTCAGAGGAGACCGCCGCGCGTCTTGCCGCGCTGATCGACCCGAAACGTGCCATGGCCGCCCCCGCCGCCCTGAGCGAGGCGGTGCATAAGGACACGATCTATATCACCGTGGTGGACAAGGACCGGATGGCGGTATCGCTGATCTATTCGATCTTTCATGGGTTTGGCTCCGGCATCGCATCGGAGAAATTCGGCATCCTGCTTCAGAACCGTGGCGCGGGCTTCTCGCTGACGCCCGGCCACGCCAACGAGATGGCGGGGGGCAAACGGCCCATGCATACGATCATTCCGGCGATGCTGGCAGAAGGCGGGCGCGTCAGTCTGCCCTTTGGCGTCATGGGAGGCGCCTATCAGCCCAATGGCCATGCGCGGTTCGTGTCAAACCTGCGCGATTTTGGCATGGACCCGCAGGCGGCGATGGATGCGCCCCGGGCGTTTTCCGACAGCGGCACCTTCAAGGTCGAGCGCGGCTATTCCGATCAGGTCCGCGCCGAGCTGGCCGAGATGGGACATAAGGTGGTCATTCCCCCCACCGCCATTGGCGGCTCGCAAGCGATCCGTATCCATGACAGCGGTGTGTTGGAGGGGGCGAGCGATCCGCGCAAGGATGGGTGCGCGCTCGGCTACTGAGCGAACAGCCCCCGGTGCCTGCCGCCGGGGGCCAGTACCAGGGATCAAAGCCAGGGATCAGTTCAGCGGATATTGCAGCTCGTAGTTGCCATCGTCAAAACCGGCGAACATCTCGTAGACATCCGGGTGGCTGACCGGCTCGCCGGAGTAGTCGGCGATCAGGTTCTGCTCTGACACATAGGCGATGTAGTAGCTCTGATCGTTTTCCGCGAGCAGGTGGTAATAGGGCTGTTCCTTGGCCGGGCGGCTGTCCTCGGGGATGGATTCATACCATTCCTCGGTGTTTGCAAATTCGGGATCCACATCAAACACAACGCCCCGAAAGGGATGTTTGCGATGGCGCACGACTTGGCCAAGGTTATATTTTGCGCGTGTTTTCAACATGTTTACCGGCCCTCTTCCCCCCGATACTAGCGTTTTCTGCCTCTGATTGTCCAACCTCCGCGGCAATATTTTGCAGAAACAATCTGTCTGCTCGCTATCTACAGTCATCTAAACAAATAAATTTAAACCGAATTTTACTCTTGGGTTGAATGGCTGCGCCTCTGTCAATGGGGATTTCTTCTCTGGCCCAGATTGTCTAAACTGGCAAAAAAAACACAAGGCAGAGGCAAATGAGCAGAATCATATGTGCCCTGGCGCTCCTGTTGGCATTGGCCGCATGCGGTGGCGGACATAAATCCCCGCCGCGGAATTTGGACAATGCGTGCAGCATCATCAACGAGCGCCCGAAATATCTCCGCGCGTTCCGGGCCGCCGAGCGGCGCTGGGGTGTTCCCGTACATGTGCAGATGGCGACGATCCATCAGGAAAGCCGCTTTGACGGCGACGCGCGCACACCGCACAAGTTTGTCCTCGGCATCCTGCCGATGGGGCGGGTTTCCAGCGCCTATGGCTATGGTCAGGCGCTGGACGGGACATGGGATGAGTACCGTGAGGATACCGGTCGCCGCTTTGCCCGTCGGGATCGCATTGACGATGCCACGGATTTCATGGGCTGGTATATGACCCGCAGCTATCAGCGCAACGGCATTCCGCTCAGCGATGCGCGCAACCAATACCTGGCCTATCACGAGGGCCATACCGGATATGCCCGGGGCAGCTATCGCAGCAAGGCTTGGCTGCTGCGGGTTGCCAATAAGGTCGAGGCACGCTCCAACGCCTATAAGGCGCAGCTGGAAGGCTGCCGCCGGTTCCGCTGATCACCGCACGAAGGGCGGCGGCCCCTCACGCTGCGGGCTTTGATACGAGGGGCTCCGCCCCTCGTGCTCCCCGGGATATTTCAGAAAAGATGAAAGCCGTCAGCGGTCTCGCTCTGCGCGGGAGGCGCTGAACAGGCTGGATTTCAGCGACATGCCGGTTTCCATGGCGCCCAGAACCACTGTCGTTTCTTCGCCGCTGCCGCCATGGATAACCCATTTGCGCAGCTGCACGGGGTTGTCGGTGAACATCAGCTCGATGTTGCCATATTCCGGGTTCTTGGGGTCCTGCGCCCGCACCACGGTCGATACCCCGTCAAAATCATGCCCCACCACCATATTGGCGCGGCCCAGATCGACGGTGCGTGCCAGTATCAGCGAGAGCGGCGTGCGCTCCAGCGGGTAGGTTTCAGGGGGCTGGTTGGATTTGGGGTCGAAGATATAGACCGCGCCCGCCTCCGCCAGCACCAGCCCCGCGTCAGGGCCGCCGTATTCAAACCGCACCTTGCCCGGGCGACGGATGTAGAGCTCGCCAGTGGCGAGGCTGCCATCGTCATTGACCTGGGTAAACGCGGCCTTGGCGGTGCGAAAGCTGTTTAGATAGGCCGAGATTTCATTGAGGCTGAGCTTTTCAGCCGCAGAGGCGGCCGTGCTGGCCAGAGCGGATGCGCCGAGCGCGAGGGCGAAGACAAACTGTTTCATGGAACCCAAGATATGCGCCAAATTGGCGATGTGAAGAGGCCGGGCACCCCGCCCGGCCTTTTGTCGCCTATTGTTCGGGAATAAGAATTTCCCTTTTGCCAACGTGGTTTGCGGCGGAAACCAGGCCTTCTTCTTCCATTTGTTCCACCAGCCTCGCGGCTTTGTTATATCCGATGCCGAGTTTGCGCTGGATATAGGAGGTGGAACATTTGCGATCCTTGATGACGATCGCCACCGCCTGATCGTAGAGCGCATCCTCGCCATTGGTGTTGCCGCCGGTATTGAGCCCAAGCACCGCGTCGATGGTATCGGCCTTTTCCTCGTCCGGGCCTTCGACCACGCCGCCGACATAAGCGGGCGGGCCGAATTGCTTGAGGTGGTTGACCACCTCTTCGACTTCCTCATCCGCCACAAAGGGACCGTGGCAGCGGGTGATCCGGGCGCCGCCCGCCATATAGAGCATGTCGCCCATGCCCAGGAGCTGCTCGGCGCCCATTTCGCCCAGGATGGTGCGGCTGTCGATCTTGGAGGTGACCTGGAAGGAAATCCGGGTCGGGAAGTTGGCTTTGATGGTGCCGGTGATCACATCCACCGAGGGGCGTTGCGTGGCCATGATCAGGTGGATGCCCGAGGCCCGCGCCATCTGCGCCAAACGCTGGATGCAGGCCTCGATTTCCTTGCCCGCGACCATCATCAGGTCGGCCATCTCGTCCACGATCACGACGATATAGGGCAGTTTCTTGGGTTCGAACTCTTCCGTTTCGAACACCGGTTCGCCGGTATCATCGTCAAAGCCGGTCTGCACCGTGCGCGAGAACATCTCGCCCCGGGCCAGCGCCTCTTTGACGCGGCCATTGTAGCCGGAGATATTGCGCACGCCCATCTTGGACATCTTGCGATAGCGGTCTTCCATCTCGCCTACGACCCATTTCAGCGCCACAACCGCCTTTTTCGGGTCGGTCACAACCGGGCTGAGCAGATGCGGGATGCCGTCATAGACGGAGAGTTCCAGCATCTTGGGGTCGATCATGATCATGCGGCATTCCTCTGGCGAGAGCTTGTAGAGGAAGGAGAGGATCATGGTGTTGATGGCCACGGATTTACCGGAGCCGGTGGTGCCCGCGATCAGCAGGTGAGGCATTTTGGCGAGGTCGGCGACGATGCTGTCGCCGCCAATGTCCTTGCCCAGCGCCAGCGGCAGGCTCTGATTGCCGTCGCCATAGTCGCGGCTGGAGAGGATTTCGCGCAGCACCACCTTTTCGCGATTGTCGTTGGGCAGCTCGATACCGATCACCGAGCGCCCGGGCACGGTGGACACCCGCGCAGACAGTGCCGACATGGAGCGCGCGATGTCATCGGAAAGGCCAATCACCCGCGATGCCTTGAGACCGGGGGCAGGTTCAAGCTCGTACATGGTGACGACGGGGCCGGGACGCACCGAGACGATCTCGCCCTTGACGCCATAGTCATCCAGCACCGATTCCAGCATGCGGGCGTTTTCTTCCAGCGCCTCGTCGCTCAGGTGGTGCCGTTCGATATGCGACGGGTTGGTCAGCAGCGACAGCGGCGGCAGTTCAAAATCGCTGTCGTCATCGGGGAACAGGGTTGGCTCTGCCTCGGCCTGGGCGCGGGTGGAGGGCTGCATCGGTTTGCGCTGAGGCTGTTCCACCACCGCCTTGCGCGGTTCGGCCACCGGGATGGGCATCGGCGTTGGCGTCGAGGCGGGGGCCTCGGCCCGGGGGGCGATGTGCAGCCGGGGCTTGCTGGGCTGCGCCGTTGCGGTGCTGTTGCTCGGGGTGGCAGAGACCGGCAGATCCTCGGTCGGGACCTCATCGGCCATGAAGTCAAAATCACTCGGGGCCTGTGGCAACGCATGCGTGGGCTCCGGCGCGGCAGGACTCGGGGCTGTCGGGATCGGGGCGGCCGGGATCGGTGCGGAGGGGATCGTCGCAGCCGGGGCCTCGGTCATCGCAGAGAGAGGCGGCTCTGCCTCTGCGGCGAGTTCTTGCGGCGCAGTGGAAAAGATCAGCGGCTCCGGGCGCTTGCCCCGCCCCTTGGTCAGCGGCAGGTTCGGATCGGGCTGCGGCGGCGCGGCCTGGGCGCGACGAATGCGCACCGCATTGGCGATCTTGTTGGCGATCCGTTCGTCGCCGGGCATCTGGGACATATCCGCCCGCGGCTCTGGCTCGACCAGCTCCGGTTCCGGCATCTCCACCGGCTCGGCGCGGCGGATCAGGCTGGTGGCACGGCTGAACAGGCCGCCGCGTTCCTCCACCTGCGGGGCCGGGGCGACAGCGGGGGCCTCCGGGATGTAGGGCGCGGGAGTATGCAGGGCAAATTGCGGCTCGCTGCGGATATAATCCGCTTCATCGAGCGGATCGCTATAGACCAGCATCTCCTCTTCCTCGGCGATGGCTGCGGTGCTGTAGCGGGTTTCCTGACGGCGGTTCTGCCAGTTGCGGGCGGCCTGCACGCCGCCGCTGGCGCTCTTGCCCATCAGGCTGACGATACCGCCATAGGCCAGGATGACGCCGAGGATCAGGAAACGGCCAAGCCGGATCAGCTCTGGCCGGGTGAAGCCAAGCACAAAGGCGCCCATCACCAGCATGCCGAGCGCAGTCACGAAGGAGAGCGATTTCACGATAAAGGCGAGGCTGAACGGCAGGAGCGCCAGAAGCCCGCCCAGCGCGGTGTCACCGATCATACCGCCAAGGCCAAAGCTGTGAAACGCCCGCCAGTCCGCATCCGGCACCAGGGTGCTGAAATGCAGCGCCACCACAATGAGCCAGAACACCAGCATCAGCGCCGGCCACAGCACCCGGTCCTCGCCCTTGTGCAGCGCAAAGCGCGCGCCCCAGGCCAGCGGGAAGATCGCAACCGCCCAGGCGCCATTGCCAAGGAAGGTGATCAGCAGAAAGGCGATCGAGGCGCCGGGCTGGCCCAGCCAGTTCTGCACGGGTGCATCGCTGGAGACCATCCAGTTGCTGTCATCCGGCGTATAGGATCCGATCATTGCAGCCACCAGAAGACCAACGCCAACCAGCGCGAGCCCGATCAGCTCCTTGCCGCGCTTTTCAATGGCCGCCTGCATGTTGCTGTCCAGGAGTGGATCCCTGCTGCGGGTTTGAAATGCCATGCCTACCTCAGTTCGCTCGCGCCGGGCTGTGGCTGTTTCGCTCTTTGGTCAGCCCCGCGGGTGGTGTTTCATCTTGCTATTGGCCTGACCCCAATACGGCGGAGACAGGCGGTCTTGTCTTTTAATAGAGACAGTTGCGCAGTGTTTTAAGCGCCGTTTCCGTCTCTTGTGCGGGCGCCACAAGCGCCACGCGGATATACCCCTGTCCCGGGTTCTCGGCCCCTTCGCCCTGCGCCAGATAGGCACCGGGCAGCACCCGCACGCCGGTCTCTTGCCAGAGCTTCAGCGCCGCTGCCTCGCCATCCTCGACGGGCAGCCAGAGGAAGAATCCCGCCTCGGGGGATCTATAGCCGTTCAACCCGGCAAAGACCTCATCCACAATGCGAAATTTTTCCTGATAGAGCGCGCGGTTCTCGACCACATGCGCCTCGTCGGCCCAGACCCGCGCCGCCGCCGCCTGAAGCGGGGCCGGGATCGGTGCGCCGGAATAGGCGCGCAGCTTCTTGACCTGGACCAGCGTCTCGGGTCCGCCCGCGATCATGCCGGCGCGCAATCCGGGCAGGTTGGAACGTTTGGACAGCGAATTGAACAACACCACCCGCTCCGGGTCGGCACCAAGTTCATCGGCAACGGTCAGCGCGCCCACCGGGGCGATGTCGCGGTAGATCTCGGAATAGCATTCATCCGCGAATATCTTGAAATCGTATTTTTCCGCCAGCCGGATCAGCTGCTCCCAGTAGCTGCGCGAGGCCACTGCGCCCTGCGGGTTGGCGGGCGAGCAGATATAGGCCACGGCGGTGCGGTTCAGCACCTCCTCGGGCAGCGACGCATAATCGGGCAGATGGCCGGTCTCGTCGGTTGCGGGCACAAAGACCGGCTCCGCCGCCACCGAAATCGCCGCGATCATATAGACCTGGTAGAAGGGGTTCGGAATCAGCACCACCGGGCGCTGGCCGTTTTTCTGCTCGGGGCAGAGCGCCATTGCCGCATTATAGAGCCCCTCGCGGGTGCCATTGAGCGCCATCAGCCGGGTCGCGGGATCCAGCGTCACGCCATAGCGCTGCGCCGCCCAATCGGCCATGGCACCGCGCAACTCGTCGGTGCCCTCGTTCTGCGGGTAGCTGTTAAAACCCGCCGCGTTTTCGGTGATCACATCGGTGACCCAGGCGGGGAAGGCGTGTTTGGGTTCGCCAATGGTCAAATGCACCACGTCGCCGCCAGGCGCGTGATGGTCCAGAAGCGCGCGCAAACGCGGAAACGCGTAGGGCGGCAGATGGGCAAACCGCTCGGGAAACTTCATGTTCATGCCTCGATACCGGGATCGTAATCGCCCCGTTTGTCCCGAAAGGTACAGGGCAAAGGGATGTCAGTCCAGCCGCAGATGGCACGGACGCAACAGTGTTGCTTTCAGGCCAATGCCTCTTCGACGCCCGCGCCCACCCGCAACAGGGCCTCTTCGCAGTTGGGTTGGCCGATGACCTGCAAGCCACAGCTGGGGGTGCCGGTGGGCAAGGAGAGCGCGCAGACCCCCATGAGATTGCCGACGCGGGTATTGCGCAGCGCCATCAGGTTGGAGGTGACGTAATAGTCATGGTCGCTCTGGAGCCGGGCGAGGTTGGGCGGCAGGATTGGCGCGCTCGGTGCCAGCACCGCGTCAAACCCGGCAACCGCCTGATCCCATGCCATGCGCAGCTGTTCCAGCCGCGACCAGGCGGCCACGTAATCGGCGCCGGAGAACTCGGCACCAGAGCGGAAGCGGGCGAGGATTTCCGGGAACATCAGCTCCGGCGCGGCTTCGATCACGTCTTTCCACAGCCCGTAAGCCTCTGTGGTGAAAAGGATCGGCGACAGCGACATGGCCTCGGGCAGCTCCGGGACCTCCAGCGGCACGATCTCGGCCCCGGCCTGGCGCAGCTTATCAAGCGCCGCCGCATGGGCCGCCGCAACCTCGGGGGCCAGATTGTCCAGAACCACGGTTTGCAACGCGGCAAAGCGTTTGCCCTCGACGCTGGCGCCGGTCAGATCCGGGGATTTTGCCGAGCCCTCAATCAGCGCCAGCATCAACGCGGCGTCCTCCACCGTGCGCGCAAGCGGGCCGATGGTGTCGAATTTCAGGCAGAGCGGCACCACGCCCTCCAGGCTGACCCGGCCAGAGGTGGTCTTGAGCCCCACCAGATCGTTCCAGGCCGAGGGAATGCGCACCGAACCGCCGGTGTCGGAGCCGATCGCCCCCGCCGCCAGCCCAAAGGCCACCGAGGCCGCCGCCCCGGAAGACGAGCCCCCCGGCACCGCCTCCGCATCATTCACGCAGGGTGGTGTTTCCTTGATCGGGTTTAGCCCCAGCCCGGAGAAGGCCAGCTCGCTCATATGGGTCTTGCCAAGGCAGACCGCGCCCATGGCGGTGGCGTTTTCCAGCACCAGCGCATCGCGGGAGGGCCGCCGCCCCTTGAGCAGGTCAGAGCCGGATTCGGTGGCGACACCGGCGCTGTCGAACAGGTCTTTCCAGCTCAGCGGCACCCCATCCAGCGGCGAACGGCGCAGCCCCGCCTCGGCGCGCGCCTGTGCCGCTTTGGCCTCGGCCAGGGCGCGATCACGGGTCACCTGGGCATAGATGCGCGCGGTCTCCGGGTGGCTGTCGATCGCCGCCAGATAGGTTTCCGTCAGTGCCAGCGGGTCGATTTCCCGCGCTGCAATGCCACGACCCAATTGCGCGGCGCTCATGCTCAGCCATTCCTGCATTGATGTGCTTTCCTGTCGCGGCCCGCAGCGGGCCAGATGTTCTGTTGCCGCCACCCTAACGAGCGGCCCGCAGCGGCACAATCCCGCCAAAGCCCCGCCCCGACTGCGGCACCTTGCCCATGGACATTCTGAGACGGGACCGCATATTGCAGGGCATGACTGATATGCGTGATATTCTGATCGTTGGCGGCGGGCTGAATGGCCCCAGCCTGGCCCTTGCTCTGGCACAGGCCGGACATGGCGTAACCCTGATTGATGCCCTGCCCGCCCCGACCCGGCAGGACGCCGCCTTTGACGGGCGATCCTACGCGCTGGCGCTGGCTTCGTCGCGGTTGCTGCAACAGATCGGGGTCTGGTCGCGCATCGCCGATCAGGCGCAGCCGATGACCGAGATCAAGGTCAGCGATGGGGCCGCCGGACAGGGGCCTTCGCCGTTTTTCCTGCACTTTGAGGAAGGTGATCTCGACGATGGCCCGATGGGCTATATGGTCGAGGACCGTTTCCTGCGCCGTGCCCTGCTGGAGGCGATGGACGAGACACCCGCGATCACCCAGATTTCGGGCCGCAAGGTGGTGGATCAGATGGCCACCCCCGGCGGCGTGAGCGTGACGTTAGACGATGGCAGCACGCTTTCCGGGGGGCTTCTGGTTGGCGCGGATGGCCGTCAAAGCGGCACCGCCCAGCGGGCCGGGATCAAGCGCACCGGCTGGGATTACGGCCAGACCGCGCTGGTCTGTGCCATTTCCCATGAGCGGCCACACAGTGGCATTGCGCATCAGTTCTTCATGCCGCCCGGTCCGCTGGCGATCCTGCCGCTACCGGGCAATCGCAGCTCGATCGTCTGGAGCGAAACCCACGCCGAGGCCGCGCGCATTCAGGCGCTGGACGAGACGGGCTATCTGGCGGCGCTGCGGCCGCGGTTCGGATCGTTCCTTGGCGAGATCGCGCTGGAGGGCAAACGCTTCTGCTATCCGCTGAAGCTGAGCCTTGCCAATGCGTTTTATGGCGAGCGGCTGGCGCTGGTCGGGGATGCTGCCCATGGCATGCATCCGATCGCCGGTCAGGGGCTCAACGCCGGGCTGCGCGATGTGGCCAGCCTTGCCGAGGTGCTGACAGACGCCAGCCGTCGCGGCGAAGACATCGCCAGCCCGCTTGTGCTGGCGCGCTATCAGCAGTGGCGCCGCTTTGACACCACCACGCTGGCGCTGGCGACGGATACGTTCAACAAGCTGTTTTCAAACGACAACCCGATCCTGCGCGCCACCCGTGACCTGGGTCTGGGACTGGCCAACGCCCTGCCCGGGTTGCGGCGCGGATTTGTGCGCGAGGCGGCTGGCCTGTCGGGGGATCTGCCCAAGCTCTTGCAGGGGCGCCCGCTCTGACCGCGGCGCCCCTTGCGCCCTCAGTCCAGCGGGCGCGCTTCATCCGTCAGCATCACCGGGATGCCATTGCGGATCGGAAAGGCGAGATTGGCGGGGCGAGAGATCAGCTCCTGCGCCTCGGCGTCATATTCCAGCACGCTTTGGGTGACCGGACAGACCAGCGCCTCCAGCATGTGGCGATCAAAGGCCGGTGTTGAGATGTCCGTCATTGCAGTTTTTCCTCTAGCGTTCCGCCACGCAGGGCGAATTCCATCAATGTTACCAGCGTTTCCCGGCGGGTGCTCAGGCTCGGCGCTTCTAGCAGCGCCTGTTTGTCCTCGGGGTCAAAATCCAGCAGCATCGAGAGCGAGTTGATCAGAAGCTCATCCCCCGCCTCATCCAAAGCGCCCCAATCCGTGGAGAGGCCACGCGCCGCCAGGTAGCGATCCAGAAGATCCATCAGCGCGGCGCGGTCAAACGCCTCGTCCTGTTCGGTCTGCCCCAGATCGGGGCCAAATCCGGCCCAGCTCACCTGACAACGGCAATAGGGGGTGAAGCCCTCGACCTCGGCCTTCACCCGAAAGCGCGACACGCCACATAGGGTGATAAAATACCGCCCGTCCTCGGTTTCGGAAAACTGCGTGACCCGGCCGGCGCAGCCAATCGCATGCAGGCCCGGCTCTGCGCCATTGCGCGCCCCATTGGGCTGGATCATGCCAATCACCCGCTCCCGCGTCTTGAGCGCGTCCTCCAGCATCTGAAGGTATCGCGGCTCAAAGATATGCAGCGGCAACTTTGCCCGGGGCAGCAACAGCGCCCCGGGCAAAGGAAAGACAGGAATGGTGTCCGGCAGGTCAGCGGCTTTGATCATGACAAGAAACCTAGCGCCGCAATCGCATCAGGCAAATATCAACGAGCTGAGCTTGCGCCGTCCGTTCAAAACCACGGGATCATTGGGCTTCAACGCGTCAAAAATGGTGAAGAGCTGCGCCTTGGCCGCGCCATCGTTCCACTCGCGATCCCGGCGGAACAGCTCCAGAAGCTCGGCCACGGCGGCCTCGGCATCGCCCGCCGCATGCAGGGCCTGCGCCAGATCAAACCGCGCCTGATGATTGTCGGGCTCCGCATCGACCGCAGCGCGCAGCTCGGCCACGGGGCCGGCGTTTTCTGCCTGGCGGGCCAGCTCGATCTGGGCGTGCGCCGCTTCGATCTCGGGCGCGGAGGAGATCTCCGCCGGGGCGCCGTTCAGCACCGCCTCCGCCTGATCTAACTCGCCCAAAGCAATGTGGCAGCGCGCCAGACCGCTATAGGCGGCGGCGTTCTTGTCGTCCTCGCCCAAAATCGCCGCAAAAACCTGTGCCGCGTCGCTGGCGGCGCCTTCGGTCAGCATCTCCTCGGCGGTTTCCAGCGCCTCGCCCAGCCCGCCGTCAGCCGATGTTCCGGCCGCTTCCGCCAGTTTTTGCAGGAAGGCCTCGATTTCGGACTGCGGCAGCGCGCCCTGGAACATGTCCACCGGACGCCCCTGATAGAAGCCCACAACGGTCGGAATGGATTGCAACGGCAGCCCCTGCTGCGCCAGCGCCGCGGCGAGGCGCTGGTTTTCGTCCACGTTGATCTTGGCCATCTTGACCGCGCCTTTGGCCTTGGTCACGGCAGCCTCCAGCATCGGGCCAAGCGTCTTGCAGGGGCCGCACCAGGGTGCCCAGAAATCCACAATCACCGGCACCTGCATGGAGGCGTCGACAACCTCCGCCATAAAGGTTTCCTCGGTCACATCCTTGATGAGATCGCCCGCGGGGGCGGCGGCGCCCGCTGTGCCCAGAATGTCCATCATTGCTCCGCACTCCTTGAGATTTGCTTGAGCCCTATATGCGATTTCACCGCAGGAAAACCAAGGGAGGAGTTCTCCTGCGGTGGCCAAAAGCGCCCGCGCCGCGCCGTCAGGCGCGGCGCCCGGCCCAACAGGAGCGTGCACCCGGCAGGGTGTCTGCCTCCTGGCGGGAGCGCCCCCGGCCCTGCCTCATCCTGTCGATCAGAGATCAAAGGTCGCAAAGACCGGCGCGTGGTCGCTGGGTTTTTCCCACCCCCTCGCATTGCGCAGGACGCGGCTGGAATGGGCGGCGGCGGTGATATCCGAGGTGGTCCAGACGTGATCCAGACGCCGCCCCTTGTCCGCCGCGTCCCAATCCTTGGCGCGATAGCTCCACCAGCTGTAAAGCCGCCCGTCGGGAATATCCTTGCGGGTCACATCCTCCCAGCCGCCGGCCTCCATCACCTGCGCCAGATGCTCCACCTCGATGGGGGTGTGGCTGACCACCTTCAAGAGCTTCTTGTGATCCCAGACGTCATCTTCGCGCGGGGCAATGTTCAGATCCCCAACCAGCACGGATTTTTCCGGCCTCTCGGCGTGGAACCAATCGCGCATCTCGGTGAGGTAATCGAGCTTCTGGCCAAATTTCTCGTTCTTCTCGCGGTTTGGCTCGTCACCGCCTGCGGGGACATAGAAATTATGGATCGTCACTCCGTTTTCCAGCTTAGCCGCGACGTGGCGGGCGTGACCCAGATTGGCAAAATCCTTGTCGCCCACATCCATGATCGGCAGCCGCGACAGGATCGCCACCCCGTTGTAGCCCTTCTGCCCGCGCGCCACCATATGGGTGTAACCAAGCGCCTGGAACGCCTCCATCGGGATCTTGTCCACCGGGCTTTTGCATTCTTGCAGGCAGAGCACATCCGGCCCTTCCTCCTGCAAAAGCTTCACAACAATCGGTTCGCGCAGGCGCACGGAGTTGATGTTCCAGGTGGCGAGGGTAAAGGACATGGGGCTCTCAATCTCTGGCAAGTGTTTGGCCGGATATTGCCCGCGACGGCAGCGGGACGCCAGCCCTCCCCCTTCGGTTTCCTGCACAAAAAAAGGGCCGGGCACGAGGCCCGGCCAGTCCAACAGGGAGGGTGCATATCATAACCCGGATATGCGCGGGAACTCATCCATAGGTTGCTTCGGAATTCCTCCCAAGCCAAGCCTTTTGCCCTTCTCGCTCAGGCGACCAGCCGATACCCGCCTGATTCCGTCACAAGAAGACGCGCATTCGACGGATCCGGCTCAATCTTCTGCCGCAGACGATAGATATGGGTCTCCAGCGTGTGGGTTGTAACCCCTGCGTTGTAACCCCAGACCTCATGCAGCAGAACTTCGCGTGCTACGATACCGTCATTGGAGCGATAGAGGAACTTCAGGATGTTGGTTTCCTTCTCGGTGAGCCGGATCTTGCGCTCATCTTCCGTAACCAAAAGTTTCATCGCAGGTTTGAACGTATAGGGACCAAGCGCAAACACCGCATCCTCGGATTGTTCATGCTGGCGCAACTGCGCGCGAATCCGGGCCAGCAGCACCGGAAACTTGAAGGGTTTGGTGACATAATCATTGGCGCCCGCATCCAGCCCGAGAATGGTGTCGGCATCGCTGTCATGCCCGGTCAGCATCAGGATCGGCGACTTCACCCCCTGCTTGCGCATTAGACGGCAGAGCTCGCGGCCATCGGTATCCGGCAGCCCCACGTCGAGGATGATCAGATCATAGATCGCTTCCTTGGCGCGCTCCATGGCACCCTGCCCGTTGCCCGCCTCGAAGACATCAAAATCTTCTGTCATAACAAGCTGTTCGCTCAGGGCTTCGCGCAGATCCTCGTCGTCATCCACGAGCAGAATTTTCTTCAACTGGGCCATCTCATGTCTCCTGTTGTCTTGCTTCACAGATGTGAGCGCCCTCACGAAAGAACAAGCTTTGCGTCAGATGCTTCACGTCGACGTGTCTCAGAGCATAGAAATATTTCACTTTTGCAGCATTAGAGCGTAGGAAAGGCTCCTGAATGTTACAGCCGGGGCCGATGCCTGATGAGCCTATTGCCAACAATGCTAGAGCGGGTCGCCCGCGCGCGGGTTGACCTGCGGATGGGGCTGCCGGTGGTGCTGACCACCGGGGAGGAGGCCATCCTTGCGCTCTCGGTCGAAAGCCTGAGCAGCACCCGGCTCGCGGATCTGCGCGCGCTTGGCGATGTGGCGCTGGCGCTGACGGCGCGGCGGGCCGCAACGCTAAAGGCGCGGGTCTATGATCAGGATTTGGCGCGCGTGTCCGTCCCCACCGATGTGGGCCTGAGCTGGGTTCAGGCATTGGCCGATCCGGCGGATGATCTGCAAACGCCGATGAAGGGGCCGCTGACCAGCCTGCGCGAGGGCACGGCAGAGCTGCCCCGCCTGGCCATCGCCCTGGTGAAATCCGCGCGTTTGCTGCCAGCGGCGGTCTATATTCCGCTCTCTGACGCCACGAATTTTGCCCAAACCCATGACTTGACGCTCCTGCCCAAGGCGGCCGCGGATCCGCTGCTGAATACCAACTCCCCCTTGCATCCGGTTGCTGCCGCGCGGCTGCCGATGGAAGCATCCGAGGCAGGCAAGCTGCATATTTTCCGCCCCGAAGATGGTGGCGAAGAACATTACGCCATCGAGATCGGTCGCCCGGATCGCAGCGCGCCGGTTCTCGCGCGGCTGCATTCGGCCTGTTTTACCGGCGATGTGCTTGGCTCACTGAAATGCGATTGCGGGCCGCAGCTGCGCGGCGCTCTGGGCCATATGGGCCAGCAGGGCGCGGGCATTCTGCTCTACCTCAACCAAGAGGGGCGCGGCATTGGGCTGGCCAATAAAATGCGCGCCTATTCGCTGCAAGATCAGGGGTTTGATACGGTCGAGGCCAACCATCGGCTCGGCTTTGAGGACGACGAGCGGGATTTCCGCCTCGGCGCCTCCATCCTGCGCAACCTTGGCTTTTCCGCCGTCCGGTTGATGACCAATAACCCCGGCAAGATCGCGATGATGGAGAAAACCGGCATCACCGTCACCGAACGGGTGCCGCTCAAGGTCGGCGAGAACGCCTTCAACCGCCACTATCTGGCCACCAAGGCCGCAAAATCGGGACATATGCTGTGACGCCTGCGGATCTGCTTCTCACCCCCAAGGGGGTCCGGTTCATGGGACGGCTCATTCCCTGTAGCATCGGCAAGGGCGGCATTCGCACCGACAAGCTGGAGGGCGATGGCGCCACCCCGGTCGGCAGCCATCAGATCACCGGCATGCTCTACCGTCCCGACCGCATGACAGCACCACAAGCCTGGGCGCATCCGATTCGGCCCGGGGATCTTTGGTCAGATGATGTTGCTGACCTCAACTACAACCATCTGGTGCGCGCACCCTATCGCTATAGCCACGAACGCATGCGGCGCGCCGATCCGCTCTATGATCTGGTCTTGCTGACGGATTGGAACTGGCCCGATGCGGTCAGCGGGCGCGGCTCGGCGATTTTCCTGCACCAATGGCGCCGCCCCGGCTATCCGACCGAAGGCTGCATCGCCTTTTCCCGCAGCAACCTGCGTTGGATCGCCGAGCGCCTGCAACCGGGCGCGCGGCTGATTGTGCGATCACGCTGAATAGTCGCGCGCCCCAAAGATTGCAGAGCCCACCCGCACATGCGTCGCGCCCAGCGCGATGGCGGTCTCAAAATCGCTGCTCATCCCCATGGAGAGCCCCGAAAGCCCGTTACGCGCGGCAATCTTGGCCAGAAGCGCGAAATGCAGGCTGGGTTCTTCGTCAACCGGCGGGATGCACATCAGCCCCTGCACCGGCAGATCGAGATCCCGGCACTCCTTGATGAAACCGTCGGCATCGGAGGGCAGAACCCCCGCCTTTTGCTCTTCGGCGCCGGTGTTGACCTGAATAAACAGATCCGGGCAGTGGCCCATCTCCTGCGCCAACCGCGCCAGCGTATTTGCAAGCTTGGGCCGATCCACCGCGTGGATCACATCCGCAAGCTCCATTGCCTGGCGGGCCTTGTTGGTCTGCAAGGGGCCGATCAGATGCAGCTTGATGCCGTCGTACTGTTCGCGAAACCCAGGCCATTTGCCCGCGGCCTCCTGCACTTTGTTCTCGCCAAAGACCCGGTGGCCTTCTTTCAGCACAGCCTCGACCCGCTCGTTGGGCTGAACCTTGGACACGGCGATCAGCTCGACCGAGCCGGCGGCACGTCCGGCGGCGGTTTCGGCTGCGGTGATGCGGGATTTAATCTCACTCAGCGACATCTCGGCCTCATTTGCTAGTCTGCGGTTGGCCGGACAAAACACTGTTTCCGCACAAAAGAAAAGGGCGAGCTCCGAAGAGCCCGCCCCAAGAACCATGTGGTTCAGATCAACTTAGAAGTTGAACACAACGCCCAGGTCAGCTTGGGTGTTGCCTGCGGTGTTGGAACCAACGCCGCCTGCCAGGGTCACGCCGCCGCCGAGGCCGTGACGGAAGCCAACGCCGAACGCGGTGTCGGTTGCGTTACCGCCGTCGGAAACCATCGCACGGAGGGAGGTCGCGGAGGACAGTTCGTAGTTGATGGAGCCACCGATTGCGGTGTCAGCGATGTTGTCGCCGTCAGCAACGATCACGGAGTAGCCAACTGCACCTGCAGTGCCGCTCAGACCGATGATCCAGTAGTCGCTGGAAGTGCTTACGCCGGTGGTCGGGTCGGTGCTATCGGTGTTGGAGTATGCTGCTGCAACAGCCATCGCACCGAAGGTGTAGCCTACGCCAACCTGGACTTCTTTCGGATTGGTACCCGCCACTTTGTCTTCTTGATAAGACACAGACGCGGAGAAGTCACCAAAGTTGTAGCGAGCTTTGATGGTGGTGGCGTTCTTTGCTTTTTCGTTGAAACCGGTTGCAGGCGCGGAGAATGCTGCGTTGTGCTCCAGGAAGGAGGTGAAGCCAACACCGTAGCCGTACAGGTCGATTTGGTCGCCGGAGTCGAGAACGTTGGAAACGTTACCAACGTCAACACGCAGGCCGCCGTAGGACACTGCGAAGCCAGCTGCACCCGGGCCAACACCAGCGATGGAGTTGTCAGCCGCGCTGTCGGACTGCAGACGGAAGCGAGCTTCCAGTTTCACACCAGCGTCGGTTTCTGCGATGCCGGTGATGTTGAGACGCATACGCTGTTCAACTTCGGTCTCGTTTGCGTTGCCTTCGTTGTACGACAGACCAACACGACCATAACCGCCGAGCGTGATTTCTGCGGAAGCAACGCCAGCCGTCAGAACCAGTGCGGTCGAAGCGAAGAGAATCTTTTTCATGGTTTTCCCTCGGGTTTAGAATTTCGAAAGAAGCAATCGGCGTCTGCCACTTCGCTCCTCAAGTACGCACATCCTCTCGCTCGTTTTGGGGTCATGAAGCAAGCTTGTGCTGAACTGCAAAAACCTTTCATCAACAAATTGATGCAACCGTGCCACAGTCACTTTCCCCGAAATCCGGCCCAACTCGCGCAGCCGCGAGTCTATAAAAGAATAGGCTTGTTGGCGCATGCGCGCTTGTCTAGGACTAGGACAACCGGAAATTCAGGAACGGGCCCGACCAAAATGCGCGGTATCAAGACCTTCGTCCTTCTTTCGTCCCTTGCTGCCCTGAGCGCATGCGGGGCCCTTCGCTCGCTGGATACAGGAGCGGAGGTCAACGACTCGGATACGATTGTATTGGCGGGCGAAGGCCGGGAGGTCAAAGAAGACAAGACCACCATCTGGGACGCCTTTGCGCCCAAGAAGAACGAACAGCGGGTGCAGGTGAATCGCTACATCTGGGCAGCCTCGCTGGATGTGCTGGACTTCCTGCCGGTGCAATCGGTCGATCCCTTCACCGGTGTGATCATCACCGGATATGGCACCCCGCCCGGCGGCGGTCGCGCGTATCGGGCCACGATTCACATCAAAGACCCGGCGCTGGAAGGGCGCTCGCTGAATGTTGCTCTGCAAAATCGCGGCGGTGGTGCCGTCAACGCCGAGACGACCCGCGCGGTTGAGGATGCGATTCTCTCCCGTGCACGTCAGCTCCGCATCGCCGACAAGAAGATCTGACCCCGCGCACTGGATCACCCAGCCAAATACACGTATCAGACGCGCCGGGCCCCCTTGCCCGGCGTTTTCAGTCAAAGGACCGCTTAGGATGTCGCGTTACCAAGCCTCGGAAATCGAAGCAAAATGGCAAAAGGCCTGGGAAGAGGCCGCCATTTTCCAAGCCAAGACCGATTATGACAAACCCAAGTACTATGTGCTTGAGATGTTCCCCTACCCCTCGGGCAAACTGCACATGGGCCATGTGCGCAACTACACGATGGGCGACGTCATCGCGCGCTACAAGCTGTCGACCGGCCACAACGTTCTGCATCCGATGGGGTTTGACGCCTTTGGCATGCCGGCGGAAAACGCCGCGATGGCCTCGGGCGGGCACCCCAAGGACTGGACCTATTCCAACATCGACACCATGGTCGAACAGATGAAGCCGCTGGGCTTGTCGCTCGACTGGAGCCGGATGTTTGCCACCTGCGACCAGGACTACTATGGCCAGCAGCAGGCCTTGTTCCTTGATTTCCTTGAAAAAGGTCTGGTCTACCGCAAGAACGCCGTGGTCAACTGGGACCCCGTCGACATGACCGTTCTCGCCAACGAGCAGGTCGAGGGCGGTCGCGGCTGGCGCTCCGGTGCGCTGGTGGAACGGCGCGAGCTGACGCAGTGGTTCTTCAAGATCTCCGATTATTCCGACGAGCTGCTGACCGCGCTGGACGGGTTGGACAACTGGCCCGCCAAGGTGCGGCTGATGCAGGAAAACTGGATCGGCAAATCGCGCGGGCTCCAGTTCAAATTCGAGCGCACCGACGGCGGTGAGCCCATCGAGGTCTATACCACCCGCCCCGACACGCTGATGGGCGCGTCTTTTGTCGGCATCTCGCCCGACCACCCGATTGCCAAGCAGCTTGAGGCCGAATCGCCCGAGGTTGCGGGTTTTGTCGCGGAATGCCGCAAGGGCGGCACCACCGAAGAGGCGATCGAGACCGCCGAGAAGCTGGGCTATGACACCGGGTTGCGCGTGAAGCATCCGCTTGATCCCAGCTGGGAGCTGCCGGTATGGATCGCGAACTTCATCCTGATGGATTACGGCACCGGCGCGGTCTTTGCCTGCCCGGCGCATGACCAGCGCGATTTCGAGTTCGCCAGCAAATACGACCTGCCGATCATCCCGACCTTTGAACCGCTTGAAGGCGCAGGCGCACTGACCGAAGCCTTTGTGCCCGCCAAGACCGAGAAAGTCCGCTACATCAAAGGCTTTGCCGGTGCCGAAGAGCAAACCGGCGAAGAGGGCGTCAACGCCACCATCGACAAGGCCGAATCCGAGGGCTGGGGTCAGGGCGTCACCAAATTCCGCCTGCGCGACTGGGGCCTCAGCCGTCAGCGCTACTGGGGCTGCCCTATCCCTGTCGTCCATTGCCCCGATTGCGGCGTGGTGCCGGAGAAGAAAGAAAACCTGCCCATCGCGCTGCCCTATGACGAGGACGGCAAGGCGATTGATTTCTCGGTGCCCGGCAACCCGCTGGACCGTCACCCGAGCTGGCGCAATTGCGCCTGCCCGTCCTGTGGCAAGCCCGCCCAGCGCGAAACGGACACGATGGATACTTTCGTGGACTCCAGCTGGTATTTCGCCCGCTTCACCGCGCCCAAGGCCGACACCCCGACGGATCTGGAGGCGGCCAACTACTGGATGAACGTCGATCAGTATATCGGCGGCATCGAGCATGCGATTCTGCACCTGCTGTATTCGCGCTTCTTCGCCCGTGCGATGCACATCTGCGGCCACCTGCCGGAGAAATCCAAAGAGCCGTTTGATGCGCTGTTCACCCAGGGCATGGTGACCCACGCGATTTATCAGACCGAGGGCGCCAATGGCCGTCCGGTCTATCACTACCCCGAGGACGTGGAGCTGCGCGACGGCAAGGCCTTCCTCAAGGACGGCGGCCAGGAGGTGAAAGTGATCCCCTCGGCCAAGATGTCGAAGTCGAAAAACAACGTGGTCGATCCGCTCAACATCATCTCTGCCTTCGGGGCTGACACCGCGCGCTGGTTCGTGCTGTCCGATTCGCCGCCCGAGCGGGACGTGGAATGGACCGCCTCCGGTGCCGAAGCCGCCTTTAAACATCTGTCGCGCGTCTATCGTCTGGCGGTGGATGCGGCAGCGGTGACGGGCGAGGGCAGCGGTGACGAGGATCTGCGGCGCGAAACCCACAAGGCGATCCGCGATGTGACCCTGGGCGTCGAGAGCTTTGGCTTCAACGCGGCGATCGCCAAGCTTTATGGCTTCACCAATACGCTGGCGAAATCCAAGGCCGGCGCCGAGGCCAGGAAAGATGCCGCCAAAGTGCTGGCACAGCTGATGTCGCCGATGACCCCGCATCTGGCCGAAGCCATGTGGGAGATGCTCGGCGGTGAAGGTCTGATCGCCAATGCGCCCTGGCCGGTCGCGGATGAGGCCCTGCTGGTCGAAGACAGCGTCACCCTGCCCATTCAGGTGAATGGCAAGCGACGCGGCGAAATCACCGTCGCCAAGGATCTCGACAAGGCAGAGGTTGAAAAACTGGCGCTGGCGCATGAAGCTGTACAACGGGTGCTGGAGGGCGCGGCCCCCAAGAAGGTGATCGTAGTGCCCGGGCGGATCGTGAATGTCGTTGCCTGATCGGCGGAAAATCCTGACCTTCGCGCTGGCGCTGCCTTTGGGCGCCAGCCTGTCGGCCTGCGGGTTTGAACCGGTCTACGGGCCAAACGGCGCGGGCACTGCGCTAAAGGGGCAGATCAGCTTTCAGGCGCCGCAGACCATCGCGGCACCCTCGGATACCGATGCCTATTACCTGGTGCGCCAGCTGGAAACCCGGCTTGGGCGCGCCGGTGCGCCGCGCTACCGGATGGATCTGGCGCTGAAAACGCAGGAGGTCGGCCAGGCGATCACCGCCGATGGCGATATCACGCGCTATTCGCTGACCGGCACCGCGGGCTACAGCCTGGTGCGGCTCTCGGATGGTCAGGTGGTCGCCAGTGGCGAGGTGCAGAACTTCTCCGGCTATTCCGCCAGCGGCACCACGGTGCAGACGCTGGCCTCTGAAACCGACGCCCATGAGCGACTGATGGTGATTCTCGCCGATCAGATCGTGACGCGGCTTTATGCGGTGCCCGGTCTGGGCGCGACGACTGGCACATGAAACTCAGCCCGCGCGAGGCCGAGGGCTATTTCGCCCGCCCCGATCCCGGCAAGACCGGGCTGCTCATTTACGGCGCCGATGCCATGCGGGTCTCGCTGAAGCGCCAGCAGATGCTGGCCGCGCTGCTGGGCCCCGGCGCCGAGGAAGAGATGCGTCTTTCGCGCATGCCCGCGGCTGATCTGCGCAAGGATCCGGCGCGGCTCTTGGATGCGGTGAAGGCGGTTGGCTTTTTCCCGGGGATTCGCGCGGTTTTTGTTGAGGACGCCAATGACACCGCCACCCCGGCCATCACTGCCGCCTTGCAGGAATGGCAGCCGGGGGATGCGCAGATCGTGGTCACCGCCGGGCAGCTCAAGGCGACGTCAAAGCTGCGCAAGGCCTTTGAAACGCATAGCAACGCCTGTGCCACCGGGATCTATGACGATCCCCCCTCGCGGGCCGAGATCGAGCGCATTCTGGGCGAGGCCGGCATTCGCAACACCCCGGCAGACAGCATGTCGGCATTGACCGATATCGCCAATGAGATTGGCCCCGGTGATTTCTCTCGCATGATCGAAAAGCTCAGCCTTTATAAATACGGCGATGACAGCGCGCTGACGCTGGGCGATATTGATGCGGTTGCGCCGCAATCCACCGAGGCGGCGCTGGATGATCTTCTGAATGTGGTGGCTGAAGGGCGCAGCGCTGAAATCGGCCCGGTGTTGCGCCGTCTGCAAGCGCAGGGCAGCAATGCGGTGAGCCTTTGCATCGGGGCGACCCGGCATTTTCGCACGCTTTACACCATTGCCGCCCATCCCGGTGGCCCGGCACAGGGCATCGGCGGGCTGCGTCCGCCGCTTTATGGCAAACGCCGCGACCGGATGCTGCGCCAGGCGCAGAACTGGGGGGCACAGAAGCTCCAGAATGCGCTGACCTTGTTGACCGATACCGACCTCCAGCTGCGCTCCGCCGGGCAAAGCGCCCCGGCACAGGCCCTGACCGAACGCGCGCTGATCCGCTTGGCGATGCTGGCACGGGCGCGCTAGCGCCAGGTCCGCAAGGGAAAACAACCTCTCCTTGACCTTCGCGCGAGGGGCAGCAATTCTGCCGCCACCTATCGGAGGATATGACATGTACAAGGTAATCGGCCTGCCAATGACTCGCACCCTGCGGGTTCTCTGGGCGTTGGAAGAACTCGGGCTGCCCTATGAGCTGGACCCGGCCAAGCCGCAAAGCGACGAGGCGCGTGCCTTCAACCCATCCGGCAAGGTGCCCGCCCTGATCGTGGATGGCGAAACCATCACCGATTCTGTCGCCATCATGACCTTCCTCGCCGACAAGCACGGCGGTTTGACCGCGCCAGCCGGCACCCTGGCCCGTGCGCATCAGGACGCGGTGACCAATATGCTGCTGGATGAGATGGATGCGATCCTCTGGATGGCCGCGCGTCACAGCTTCATCCTGCCCGAAGAGCGGCGCGTGCCCGAGATCAAGGACTCGCTGCAATGGGAATTTGCCCGGTCACTGGAGCGGATCGAGGCCAAGCTGACCGGTGATTTCATCGCTGGCGACAGTTTCACGATTGCGGATATCCTGCTGACCCATTGCCTGCGCTGGGCCCACAACGCGAAGTTCGAGATAGAGAGCGCCGCATTGCAAGACTATTTGGCCCGCATGCAGGGTCGGGACGCGTTTCAGCGCCTCTTGGAGACCTACGCCAAGTAACGCGCCGCCGCCTGTCCGGCCCAGCGTCCGGTCGCAAGACAGGCCGTCAACAGGTAGCCCCCGGTGGGGGCTTCCCAATCCAGCATCTCGCCCGCGCAAAAGATGCCGGGCAGCGCTGTCAGCATCAACCCCTCATCCATCGCATCGCGCCGAACCCCGCCCGCGGTCGAAATTGCCTCGTCCAGCGGACAGAGGCCCGCGTGCCGCACCGGCAGAGATTTGATCAGCTGCGCCAGCGGCTTGGCCTCTTGCGGCAGGGGACGGCCGAACTCCTGAAGCAGCGCCAGCTTGACCGTGCTCAGCTTGGTGGCCCGGCGCAGGTGACTGGCCCAGCTCTGCTTGCCACGCGGTTTGGCCAAGCGGGCGGCAAGATCGGCCTCCGAGAGGTCCGGCAGCAGATCCACCACCAGCGGATGCCCCTCGCGCAGGGCCGGTGTCAGCGGATAGATGCCGCCGCCCTCCAGCCCCCGCGCCGAGAGCGTGGCCTCTCCCCGGCCTTGATATGCCCCCGCGCGCCATGCCACGGATTTGATCGGCTCGCCGAAATGCGGCGCCATCTTTCTTCCCCCCCCCACCGACAGCGCGGCGTTGGAGGGCTGAAACGGGGCCAGAGCCACGCCGCGCGCGGCCAGTATCGCCGCCCAGGTGCCATCAGACCCCAACCGCGCCCAGCTTGCACCGCCCAGCGCCAGCACCGTCGCGCGGGCCTGCACCACCTGTGGGCCGTCCGGCGTCTTGAACAAGAGCCCGTCCTCCTGCCAGCCCGCCCAGCGCCAGCCCATCTGACGGCTGACCCCGCGCGCGTCCAGCTCGGCCAGCCAGGATCGCAGCAGCGGGGAGCCTTTCATCACGGTGGGAAACACCCGCCCGGTGGATCCGGTAAACAGCTCCTGCCCCAATCCCCGCGCCCAGGCCTGCACCGCCTGCGCGTCAAAGGCGCGGATCATCGGCGACAGCCAGTCCTGCGCCTGCCCGTAATGTGCCAAAAGCGCATCAACCGGCTCGTCCTTGGTCAGGTTCAGACCGGACTTCCCCGCCATCAGAAATTTGCGGGCGGGGGAGGGCTTGGCCTCGATCAACATAACCCGATGACCCGCCTCAGCAATTTGCGCTGCGGCCATCAGCCCTGCCGGGCCGCCACCAATCACCACCGCATCTGTCTCGTTCATGGGCCTTTGCCTTTTCGCCCTCGCCCTGCGCAAACGCAAAAGGCCGATACTCCGTCACATCTCTGATGACTTAAGCCAGTTTTCACGCAAAGGCGACGAGACTTTTCCGACAGTGGGCGCGCGTCCCCTAGGCGGCGTCTTGCGCGTGGCTGTCAGCCTCCCAATCCTGCGTGGTCGCGCTTGCCTGGTTGGCCCGGTCCGAGAAATAGGACATCAGCTCGGCAAGTGTCGCGGCATCGCGGCTGAGCAATTGCCCCGCCGCGCTGGTTTCTTCCACCATGGCGGCATTCTGCTGTGTGACCTGATCCAGTTGCGACACCGCGATATTGGCCTCGCCAAGGCCCGTTGCCTGCTCACTGGTGGAATCAGCGATGCTGCTCATCAACTGCGAGATCTGGGTGACGCGTTCAGTGATGCTCTTCAACGCGTCGCCGGTGCGGGCCACCAGATCGACGCCGGCGCCAACCTGGTCGGTGCTTTTGGAAATCAGCGTCTTGATTTCACGGGCCGCATCCGTCGTCTTTTGCGACAGCCCGCGGACCTCGGAGGCGACGACCGCAAAGCCGCGCCCGGCTTCGCCAGCGCGCGCCGCTTCGACGCCCGCGTTCAAGGCCAGCAGATTGGTCTGGAAGGCGATATCGTCGATGACCCCGATGATTTGCGAAATCTGCTCCGAGCTGTCTTCGATATCCTTCATCGCCCGGACCGCGCTTTCGACCACCTCGCCGCTTGCGATGGCCTCGTCGCGGGCTTCGCGCGTTGTGGTCTCGGCATCGCGCGACCCTTCGGCCGCCGAGCGCACGCTGGCTGTCAGCTCTTCCAAGGCGGCTGCCGTCTGTTCCAGCGTCGCCGCCTGGCTTTCGGTTCTTTGCGACAGGTCATCGGAGGCCTGGCTGACCTCGGCAGAGCCATTCCTGATCGACTCGGCGACGGCAATGACCTCCTGCACGGTGGTGCTCAGCGTCTGTGCCGTGCTGTTGAAATCATCCTTCAGCTTGGCATAGCCGTCGGTCAGCTCCGCCTCGATACGATAGGACAGGTTGCCCTGCGACAGCTCCGCCAGACCCGTTCCGATCGCCTCGACCGCAGCGGTCTGGCGCGCCTGGTTTTCCGAGCGCTCCATTTCCGCAAGCTCCGACATTTCCTCTTTTTCCACCAGACCGTCGCGGAAAACAGTCAGTGCCTTGGCAATCCGCACGATCTCGTCGCTGGCGCGATCAAACCCGCTGACCGGGCTCATATCCCCCTGCGACAGGCGTTCGGTGGTGGTGATGATGGCATTCAGCGGACGATTGATCAGAAGCTGGTTGAGCACCAGCGCCACCACAAGAAACACCACAGCGCCCCAGCCAAGCAGTTCGAGGCTTTGTTTCACCGATGTTGCGTCCTGCGCGATCACCACTGCCTGCTCTGCCATGCTGTTCTGGCTTTCCACCCCGCGCAGGCTGGCTTGTCCGGCTATCTTCAGCACCACATTCACGGTGGCATTGGCGGCCTCCTCAGAGGCCTGATCCGCGTTCAGGGATTGCACCCGGAAGGAGGCGAGACCCTCGGCGGGATCCGCCAGCGCCACCAGCGCGTCAATCGTCTCGCCCAACTGCCCGTCGGCGAAATCACGATACCCCGCCATCTGTGTCGCGGCGCTGTTCATATCGCCTGCGGCAAGATTGGCCTGCCCGACGTTTTCGGCGCTGACCACCCGCAGTGCCGCGCTTTGAAAGCCGCTCAGCCAGGAATTGATTTCAAGAAGCGTGTTCATATAGGCGACTTCATTGTCCAGCAGCGCCTGAATCGCGTCTCGGTTGCCGGTCGAAGCGTCATCGGCGGCGATGGTCAGCTCGAACACCA
>NZ_JAATOX010000212.1 GCF_011806385.1 Phaeobacter sp. HF9A
GCCAGCTGCTCATGCCTCCCAGCTATCATGCTGGATTCATGCAGTGAATCCCCCAACCGATTGGTGCAACATGGCCACACCGCGGGGGAATGCACCCTGCGGGACATGGCCAAGTTCATCGGCGCTTCGATGCAGACGTGTTCGCAGGTGTGCCGGTATAGGGGTGGGAGTGGGCGCTATCGCAAGATGGCGCGCAGCGATGCGCCGGACAACGGCCCGCAGATGATCGAGGCGCTGGATGAAGAGCTCGCCAGTATGTTTGGGATGGCGGCGTGATGCTGGCCGCGGTGGGGCTCCATCCGGTCGCGACAGATGAGCTGCCGGAATATCCACTCGGGATCGAGGACCGGCTCGACAGCCACTACTTCATGGCGTGGGAGCGGCGGCGGTGGCTGAACTCGGATATGCGGCTCAAAGGGACGCCGGAATGTCGGGCGCTGTATTTTGACCTGATCAACATCTCCTATGACCAGACGCCGGTGGGCACGGTGCGGCAGGATCTGGAGACGCTGGCCAAATTGTTGCCGATCGATCCGGGGCATTTCCGCGCCCTGTGTAAGCTGAACTATGGCCCGTTGCACAAGTGGACGCCCTGTATCTGTGAGGGCGGCGAGGTGCGGCTGATGCACCCGATGGTGTTGCGGACGCTAACCAAGGCGCTGTCGCGCAAGGAAGACAACCGCGCCAAGCATGAGGCGGCGAGTGCGGCCACGCGGTTGCAGCGGCTGCGGATTACCGTG
This sequence comes from Phaeobacter sp. HF9A, assembly GCF_011806385.1. Classification (GTDB taxonomy): domain Bacteria; phylum Pseudomonadota; class Alphaproteobacteria; order Rhodobacterales; family Rhodobacteraceae; genus Epibacterium. The sequence goes on from NZ_JAATOX010000212.1 coordinate 741, forward strand.
GGGGGGGCTATCACGCCGAGCTTGCGAAGAATGACGCGGCCATTCGCTGGATGGACGAATGGCTGGTCCAGGAGGGGTGCGAGTACCGCAATGCCAGCTGGATCGAGCGCGCGATGCGGTCCTAGTCGACGCATATGTTCGACCTCGGGCAGGCGCGCTCCGGCTCCTACCGATAACTGTCCCCCAAGTGTCCAAGACTGTCCGGCGGACAGTTCAAGACAGTCTCGGACAGTCTCAGACTGTCCTGCACGACAGGGATAGAGACAGAGACATAACAAAACAGAAGGCCAGTCGCCGGACACAGTGGGGCCGGTGGCTGGGGATAACTCGGATTGGCTGAGAAATGAGGTGCAGACATGGATGCAAAGGAACAGGCGACAGGTGAGGCGCGGGTGCGGCGGTTGCTGATTGATCCGCTAGTGCGGCTGAGGCTGGCGAAGCCAACGAAGCTGACGGTGGCGCAGTTTGACGCGATGATCGCGGATCTCTGCGGCAAGCTGGCCTATATGACAGATCTGAACCTGCAGGTGCTGGCGGAGCAGGCCGCGAGTATGCCGGCCGGGAAAAGCCAGGATCAGTTCCCGATCACGGCGAAGATCTTCCAATGGGCGGCAGCGATCCAGACGCCGCCGGATGATGCCTCGCCGCTGTTTCGGGCGGTGTTTGCCCATGCGTTGGGGAAGGCGGCTTTGGCGGAAGGTTGGGCGCCGGAGCTGCTGGGCTATCTGCGCCGGTCGCGGGTCTGGCCCCGTGAGTATGATCTGAAGCAGATCCGGTCCAAGGCCGAAGATGCGCGCCGCCAGCTGATGCGGCAGGACGAACATGTGGGGCGGGGTGGGGTACTCACCGAGGCAGATTGGAGCTTTCGCAATGCCCGGCGGCAGGCGCAGGACAAATGCCAAAGGATCGCGGCGCTGGTCGCAGAGGCAGGCCAGGCGTGACGGTTGCACTTCGAGGGGCGGTCGAGCGCGGCGCGGTCAAACGGTCGGTCTCTGTGCTGGAGTTGATTGAATGGGCGTTCCAGCGCGAAAAGGTCAGCGTGGAGTTTGACGAAATCGCGCGCGAGACCGGCGCGCGACCGGGCGTCGGGATGGAATACATCTTGATTGAACATGCAAAGCTGGGGTGCCGGGTGCAAGGTGGCGGCACGTCACCGGCGCATCATGACGCGGACATCGTGGCCAGCACGCTTGCGGTGCTGCCGGAAAGCTGCGGTGGTCGACGGATGGCGATCTGGATTGCGGAGCTGGCCCGTTCTGGTCGCAGGCCGGATTGGCAGGCTGAGGTCGAGGTTCGCCCCGTGGCCACGGTCACAAATCGCCAAGGCACCAGGGCGCGCACTTCGGATGCGGCAGAGCTTGGGCCGATGGGCTGGCCGAGCCAGCCGAAGCGCAAGCGCAATGGGAGTTTGGTCATGGAGCCAGTGGCCTATAGCCCGGTGGAGATCCGCCCGACCGCGCGCGAGATTGCAGCGATGCGGCGCGCCTATCTGCAGTGGTGGGCAGCTTTGTTGGAGATCAAATCTGCGCTTCAGATCAGTCACTTAACATCGCATGTGGTGACGGATGTCATGCCCGCGAGCGCACCGTGGAAGAAAAGCGCTTGACGACATCCTAGCCCAATTGACATATTGCAGTAACCCAACATGCGCCCGGTGCAGTGATCCTGCTCCGGGCGTTTGTTTTTGATAGCTGCCTAGTACTTTCAATCGCAGACCCGAGATTCAAAGCGTTGGTTTAGCGCTGTAAAATGTGCAAGCCTGAAGGTGGCATTCCACTTAAGTGCCTAAATCCGTTTGAATGACTTTGAAGTTCTTAGAATTGTGTGGAGGGAATATGAGAATTCGATCGATCGCCGCAACCTGCGTAGGCATTGTACTTGGGGCGGCGCAATTAAGTGCGGAGCCCAGCTATCAACTGGTGGTGCCATCAGGGTTCTATGACTACCTGGAGGCCAATAAGCCGGAAGTTTCTTCACCTAACATACCGAAAGGTGTGTTCGAACATGGCAATCCTGAGTTGATGAGCGAAACTGTCCAGAGGAAACGGTTTTGGGATATCTTCAAAAGAAAGCCGAAACCGCCCGAGAAGCCTTCACCCCAGCAACAACTTGACCTGAAGCCTGAGTTCTTCACTCCCGGAACCGGAACTGCTCTGTTGGCTGTAAATGAGTTTTCAGGTGGACAGGAGCGACGTATAGCGTGGAGTGAACTGCCGATTGAGAGAAAAAAGTCTTTGCTGAGCCACCTTCAGTCAGAAGTTGTAATCAGCGATCGTGAAATGAACTTTGGGCTTCTGAGAACTATTGGTGGTGTTCGCACAAGTCGGGGTGAGTATACGTTTAACTACCAAGCTATGCGCAGTATTCATATGCCGTGCTCCGCGAATGACATATCATCCGGATATATTGTCTACGGGATCGGGGCTACGGTGAACGTAAAAAGTAAGTTTGCGAAAACGGGTTTGTCCTTGGCGCTGGATGGCGTGGCCGATGCCGTCGATTTTGATAATCAAATCGGAAACGCAAGCATCGAGGTCAACATCTTTGGGCTGAAAGACCCAAGCTATCTTTCTGGGCTGAAAAGCTTTTTCGAAGGTGATGTTTCTCATGACAACCTGAAGAAGGCTGCTTCATTTATCACTGCAGTTGGTGCTGAAATTGGTGACGAGGAAAACTGGGGTGATCCGGTATTCGTTGGTATCGTTGACACCAAGGCGGTTGGGGAGTGTGGTAAGCTTCTGCTTGAAGCACGGAGCAGGTCTTAACCTCCTAAATCTCTAAGCATGACAAAGGCGCTCGCGGGGAAACCGGCGAGCGCCTTTCGTTTGTGTGGTCGAATGGGCCATGTTGGGTAATCCCCCCCGATCTTAAGGGGATGCGGAAGTAGAATTTTCTCGGCAGGATGAACGAGGAGATTCCGATGAAG
>NZ_JAATOX010000213.1 GCF_011806385.1 Phaeobacter sp. HF9A
CCCGGCCCCCAGCAGCACCGGCCGCCCGCGGACGTCAGCGGCGCGGGGGGCCTGGAGGTGGCCGATCGAGCGGCGTTTGGGTTGCAGGCCGACACGGCGCGCCCCCGCCATTTCGGCGATCACATCCGCCCAGGCCCCGGCCGCATTGACGATCTGGGCGGCCTCATAGCTGTCATCGCGGGTCTCGACCCGCCAGCCCTGCGGGCTGCGGGTGATGCGCTGCACCTCCTGCTTCAGGCGCAGCTCGCCCCCCCGCTGGCGCAGATCCTTGGCCCAGTCGCCCATCAGCCGATCAGTGTCGATATCGCTGGCGTCCTCATGCACGGCGGCGTGGCTCACCACATCGGGGTTCAGGATCGGCACCCGCGCCACGGCGGCCTCGACCGAAATTCCGGTCAGGTCCAGATCCGCCATATTCGCCTCAAAGAGGGCCTGATCCTCGGCCTTGCCCAGCAACATGAAGCCACGCGGGCTCAGATAGCTGTCGCGCCCCGGGCCGGGCGCCTCAAAGAAGGCGGCACTTGCGTGTGACAGGGTCTTGATCGGACCGGGGCCATAGTTTTTCTCAAACAGCGACGCCGAGCGCCCCGAGGCATGAAAGCCCAGCACGTCCTCGCGCTCCAGCAGCAGCACAGAGCCAAGCTCCGCCAGATGGGCGGCCGCACTGAGCCCGGCGACACCGCCACCGATGACAAGAAAATCAAACATATGTCCTCCAACGCGCCGGGGTGATTTCCGGGCCGAGACTGGCACGCAGGTGGCACAACAGCAATGGGAGCGGGCGCAGAACGCGGCAAGTTGAATGGATTTTTTCCGTCGCGACAGCTAAAGCCTGTCTCATGTTTGACGCAAAACTCCGCCCCGTGATCGACCCCATTCTGAATGCGCAGGGCAGACGTCTGGCGCGTCTTGGCGTGACCGCCGATCAGATCACCCTGCTGGGGCTGGCGCTGGGGCTCCTGGCGGCGCTGATGATCGGCTGCGGAGCGCCGGGCTGGGCGCTCCTGCCGCTTCTGGCGTCACGGCTGGCAGATGGGCTCGACGGGGCGGTGGCGCGGGCCACGGGCAGGCTCAGCGATTTTGGCGGCTATCTCGATATCGTCTGTGACTTTGTGGTCTACGGCGCGGTGCCGCTCGGCTTTGTGGCGCTGGCGCCGCAGGAAAACGGCCTTGCCGGTGCGTTCCTGCTGAGCAGCTTCTACGCCAATGGCGCCAGTTTTCTGGGCTATGCGGTGCTGGCCGAAAAGCGCGAGATGACCACATCGGCGCGCGGGGTCAAAACGCTCTATTTCACCGGCGGCCTGCTGGAGGGCGCCGAGACCATCACCCTCTTTGTGCTGCTGTGCCGCTGGCCTGGGGCTTTGGGGGCTTGTGTTTCATCACGGCCCTGTCGCGGGTCCTGCTGGCGGCACGGGTGTTTCGCGACTAACGCCCGGCTGCCAAGGCTTTCGCAAAGGTAAACAGCGCCGTTGCGCCTCCCAGATCTATGCGGTCGCGCGCCCTGCAACGGGCATAAAAAGTATCAAGATCCCTGACCTATTGTTTCGTGCACGAAACAATAGGTCAGCAAGGCTGACGTAGCTGCGCGCATTGATCGTGGGGCAGGGGGCAAAAAAAGACCCGCCAACGGGGGCGGGTCTTTCATCCATCACAGGTGAAGGCCGGATTATTCCGGGATGGTGCCGTCGATGCCTTCGACAAAGAAGTTCATGCCAGCCAGGGTGCCATCATCAGCCACTTCGCCCTCGGCCAGCCAGACCGAGCCGTCCTGCTTGTTCAGCGGGCCGGTGAAGGGGTGGTGTTCGCCGGACGCGATGGCGGCTTTCAGCGCCAGCGCGTCTTCCTTGACGTTGGCGGGAACCGCATCGGTGATCTCGCCGATCTTCACCATGCCAGCGCCGATGCCGTCCCAGGTGTTGCCGCTTTCCCAGGTGCCATCCATCACGGCCTTGGTGCGCGCGATATAGTAGGGGGCCCAGTTGTCGATGATCGAGGACACGCGCGGCGCCGGAGCATATTCCGCCATGTCAGAGGCCTGACCGAAGGTGTAGACATTGCCCGCCGCCTGCGCCGCCGCCTGCGGTGCAGTGGAGTCGGTGTGTTGCAGGATCACGTCAGCGCCCTGTTCGATCAGCACCTTGGCCGCATCGGCCTCTTTTGCCGGATCAAACCAGGTGAAGGCCCAGACGATCTTGAACTGGACGTCGGGGTTCACCTTCTTGGCGTGGATATAGGCGGAGTTGATGCCGCGGATCACTTCGGGGATCGGGTAGGAGCCGATATAGCCGACGATATTGCTCTTGGTCATTTCGCCCGCGATGGTGCCCTGAACCGCGCGGCCCTCGTAGAAACGGGCGGAATAGGTCGATACATTCGCCGTCTGCTTATAGCCGGTCGCATGTTCGAATTTCACATCCGGGAATTTCGCCGCCACGTTGATGGTCGGATCCATATAGCCAAAGGAGGTGGTGAAGATCAGATCCGCACCTTGCAGCGCCATCTGGGTGATCACGCGCTCCGCATCGGGGCCTTCGGCGACATTCTCGACATAGACGGTTTCGACCGCATTGCCGAATTCTTCCTCAACCGCCAGACGGCCCTGGTTGTGCTCATAGGTCCAGCCGCCATCGCCAACCGGGCCAACATAGACAAAGCCAACCTTGGTCTTGTCCTGCGCCATCGCGCCACCCGCGGCCAGGCCGAGCGCAACAGCCGCGCCGGTGAGAAGTTTGGTGAGTTTCATAATGGATAAAGTCCCCTGTTAGATTCGGTTTTGACCCCGGATAAACGGCCCATGACATCGGCCCCGCACCGGCGCAGTCTTCAGATCCGCCCCCGGTGTCCCGGAAGCGGAAAATGCGGCGCCCCCGGTATCAGCGGGAGGCGTGAAAGCTCCGGCCAAGCGACGCGGGTGCGTTGCTCTTGTCGGCGGATAGGATGACGAGCACCAGAATGGTGATCAGATAGGGCGACATTGCCAGATACTCCACCGGAATGGCAACGCCTGCCGCCTGAAGATTAAGCTGCACGACTGTGACGCCGCCAAAAAGATAGGCACCCAACAGGGCCCGCCAGGGCTTCCAGCTGGCAAATACCACCAGCGCAAGGGCGATCCAGCCAACGCCCGCGGTCATGCCCTCGGTCCATTGCGGCACCCGGATCAGGCTGATGTAGGCACCGCCCAGGCCCGCGCAGGCGCCGCCAAAGAGAATGGCAAGCGTGCGGATGCGCACCACCTTATAGCCCAGGGCATGGGCCGCGTCATGGTTCTCGCCCACCGCGCGCAGCACCAGCCCGGCGCGGGTGAACTTCAGCACCGCCCAGACGCAGGCGGTCAGAAAGATGCCGAAATACAGCACGATATCATGGGAAAACAGGATCCGCCCCAGCACCGGCAGATCGGACAGAAACGGAATATCCACCCGGCCCATCTGCGGCGGCTTAACGCCCACATAGCGCTGCCCCATCAAGGCCGAAAGCCCGAGACCAAACAGCGTCAGCGCCAGCCCCGAGGCCACCTGATTGGCCAGCGCAAATTGCGTCAGCACCACAAACAGCAGCGACAG
>NZ_JAATOX010000214.1 GCF_011806385.1 Phaeobacter sp. HF9A
ATGACCCCCGCCCAGAAACTGAGAACGGCCGCGTAAATTCTACGACCAAGTCCCCGCAGAAACGGGGGGATTACCCGAACAAATTAACGATAAATCAAGAAACTTCGCCCTCAAGAAAACTCCATCGACATAGAGCACCAACTCCCGCCCATCGTGAGGCGCTATCTCCATCGGAAGTAGATGATTCGAAGTCCTAGCCATGTCTTCTCAGTGAACAATTAGGAAAATTGGGGCGCGCCAGACAAGCGAGTGAGAATGTCCAAATCGCATTAGAAGTGCAATGAGCGGCGGGCTTCATGTAGCCTATTCTCACTTTCCCCAACGCCTGAACACCATTGACGGAATGCAGCTATCCAAGCAAAACACCTTGCCTTGCGGAGCTTCGGTGTCAAGCTTCAAGCTGGCGTGTATGACCTTCAATCATTGTCTACAAATTGAGATCAGTTCAATTTTAACCAAAGCGTTCGCTTGCAGTTTCTAAGAAATAGTCACAGTACATCAATGGCTTATTCATAGCGCGGCGCACGGGCGGATCATGTAGGCTTACATAAATTTTTATCGTTTCCATTTCGTTTGCAATTTCTCTGCAACTCTCCAATTGACTTGGAATGGAGAACTGCGATGCCAACTTCACTAAACGCGACTTCTGAACTTAGATCAAGTTTTACTCAAAGTCATTTTGGTGGAAATTTTCTGTTTCACAGAGATAGCCTCGATGGCGGAGGCTCATACGAAGAACTGGCAGAGGACCTAGGACTAACTACAGTTCGCTTTCCGGGCGGTTCGGTTACCGAAGAATATTTCGACATCAAAAATCCGAACAACACGCATGCGATGAATGCACAAACTGGTGAACCGGTAAATTTGATCCCCCTCGACCGTTGGCTTGAAATGGCTGGGGAACTGGATATTTCAACAACAATAGTAGTGCCAACGAAGAATTTTCTTTCCGATGAAGTGGATGAAAATGGGAATAGATACGCTGAATTCGATAGGGACGCACTCCACGACTTTGTTTCTGACATTGTGCAAGGCGTTCATGGAGACGGAAAGGTCGCAGCGTTCGAAATAGGAAACGAGTACTGGGGCTCCGGCCAAATGTCAGCTGTCGAGTACGGAAGACTAGCAAGCGAAATGTCGTCTGTGATAGATGAGGCGCTGGATGAGTCTCAAGCCATGGGCTTTGAGACAGAAAATATTGATATTGTTGTTCAAGCAGGAACCAACTTTAGTTATTCCAGCTTGAGCAATGACTATACAGACTTTGACAGCAGCGAAGAGATATTAGAAATGCTGTCGGAGGAATATGATTTCGACTTCTCTCAAGGCTTCACCTTCTCCGGAGGAGATATAAACTGGACCAAGGTGAACAATCAATTAATCATGCAAGAATTCGACGATGATGAAATTAATGCAATTGATGGGGTTGCAACCCACGTTTACACTCGGGGTGAAAATCAGCCCGGCATGAGGGACTTCTCGACAAAGTTGATTGAGGACACCTGGGGGCAGACCCGTGAGGGCTTGGATACCTACGTAACTGAATGGAACTTGAAATCCACATCCTCTCTAGATGACGAGAGTGACTACGGGCTACATCAGGCACATGAACTCCTTGAAATCGTGGAGCAGTTTCCTGAACATGGCGTTGAAGCTGCATATGCGTGGCCGATCTTACAGAATACAAGAAATGCCTTTAGTCTAGGCTCAGACCATGATGAATTGACTGTCAGCGGTGAAATGTTTCGGATGATGGGTGACACTCTTCCTGGAAACCGCCCGATTGATTTGATTGGATCTGGGAGTGAGGAAACGGAGCTGTCGACTCCGGATGTCGACGTACATGCATTTGGAAACCCTAACGAGTTGGTCTTGTTCCTTACATCACAGTCGTCAGATGTTACCTCCAGTGACTTCGATTTGAACGGCCTAATGACCGGCGGGGAAAATATCTCAGTCACATATCTAGGAGTCGAAGATGGTGACGCACCTGGAAGTAGATATGCGAAGCCAGATGTCGAAGAAGCTTCAGCCTCTGAAATCAATGAAGAAATTTTCCGAGACGGAGTTCTTCATGCCGATCTTGACGCATTGGAGGTTATGATGGTTGTAATAAGCCAACCTGACTGGAGTTCCGAAATGGAGACATATTGGGAAGCTGTGTCGGCCGTCGAAGAGGAATTCGGAGAGGTGGGCGGAGTGTACGACGCAGAAGATTTAATAGCTTCGCTGTCCTTATCTCCAGATGAAGATCCACCAGTTGTTGAACCCGTCCCCGAAGATCCGGTTGACGAAGAAGTTGCAGGTGACGGCGGGATGGGTATCGCAGCTGTATTACTGGGATTGTTACCGATTCTTGCCTTAGCATTATAGATAATCCACACTCAATCTTTTCTAGCAGACCATGTTGCGAGTTTATCGAAACCGATTTCTTGCAGGTGAAAGAGAAGTTCTTGGAGGGTTAGTTTTTCTTCTTCAACGATATCCTTGACCATATCTGCTAGCCACTTCTCTGGCGTCCACTCGCATCTCGAAAATTCCTCTTTAACCGTTGAGCTGGGCCTAAAAACAGGAGGGAGATCCCTGCCGTCTTCGAAGCGCGACAAGCCTATAATTCCTTGACTAGAGTGAAACTTATACATTAGTCACGTCCCATATCTTGAAGTTCACTCATGCGTGTTGCAGGGTATTTCTGGTATTCAATAGAATGCAATGTAGTTTTTCTTGTCTGTTTTGCATTCTCATGTGGTCTGCGATTAAACTTGGGCATGATTTTTCACTGAGCTGTTCTGTTGCCATTAAGATCGATGCGATTAGCATTTCCTCATACTGTAGCAGCAACAGTTCATGGTCCATAATACATCTCGGCTCAGGAATAGCGGGCCGCATGGGGAGAATTTCAGATCTTGAACAATGTAACTTTTCTGCTGAGGTATTTGATACTTCGGCATATCTGTCTCTTCGACGAAAGACCAAGTTGAACATTGAGGAACACGTTCTCTTCATAGAAGTCATATATTTGCCCCCAGATGGCAGTGTGTAGAACGTCAGAATTTTGGAAATTGGTAAACAAAGTGATAACCATAGTGTGCTGTTGGCGAGGGGGAGAGATGCAGAACATGAACCATCTCTGTCGATGTGAGTTGATGCGCACAAAAACAGAAACTGCGGCAGCATATGATGTGCCAACTATGTCGTATCGTCTATATGTTGATGTCTCTGAATAATTCAAAAAAATGAATTATTGTGGATTTTGCGACATATATTTTTGCGATTTCGCGTTAAGCGATGGCATTGATCGTGTCATGGTCCGTGCACATGTGAAGCTATTGCAATATAATCTTAGGTCGATTCTCTGACAGAGGTCTGAGGTCTATATTCGGCATGATTCCATGTGCCTAGAATCGGACGATTTGGTCCTGTCCTGCGGCCTTGTTGCACAAATCGGCTGATGTGCGAGCTTCCCCCTTCCCCGAACGAACTTACTCTACGGGCTGTGTGACGGGGATTCCAAGTGCCGTGTAGCCGTTGAGCACGGCGATACGCACCTGCAGCTC
>NZ_JAATOX010000215.1 GCF_011806385.1 Phaeobacter sp. HF9A
CCAACCTCCTGGCCCTGAACGCCGGGGTGGAAGCCGCCCGCGCGGGCGAAGCCGGTCGCGGCTTTGCCGTGGTCGCCTCCGAAGTCCGTGCCTTGGCCCAGCGCTCGGCCGATGCGGCCCAGGAGATCAAACAGCTTATCGTGGATAGTACCACGCAAGTCGGCGAAGGCGTCCAACTGGTTGGCCGCACGGGCGAGGAACTGGAAAAGATCATTGACCATGTGAGCACGATCTCTGGCCATATCAGCGGCATTGCGACCGGTGCCGAAGAACAATCAACCACCTTGAACGAAATCAACACCGGCGTGTCCCAGCTAGATCAGGTCACCCAGCACAACGCCGCCATGGTCGAAGAAACGACGGCGGCCAGTCAGGTGTTGCGCAATGATGCAACCCAGCTTGCCCGGGTGGTCGCCGTGTTCAAGACCGATGGCACGCTACGCCGCATGGACGGTGCTGACGAGGCGCATCACGCAGCCCCCGAAGTGCCTCACGCAGAACAGGACGCACCGCAGCCCGAGGACGAATGGGAGGTGCCCGTCGCGGCAGAGCCGCCACTCAAGGCCGCCGTTGGCTGGGAAGACTTCTAGGCAGCGCGCCTCGAAGACAATGCGCGCAAACACAAGAGCGTCCCTGACCCTCTGGGACTGGGGCGCTCCACCGCAACGGCTCCGCCAATCGGATGCGGTGGCGCGAAACAAGATAGGCCGCTGAGATGATCCTCAGCGGCCTATGAGTCATTGACATGCCCTGCGATGATCCTTGATCAAGAGCGGGCGGCGAGCGACGGCCCTAGAAGAAACCGAGCTTGTTGGGGTTATAGCTCATCAGGATGTTCTTGGTCTGCTGATAGTGATCCAACATCATCTTGTGGTTCTCACGCCCGATACCGGATTGTTTGTACCCGCCAAAGGCCGCATGCGCCGGATAGGCGTGGTAGTTGTTGACCCAGACCCGGCCAGCTTCGATGTCGCGGCCAAAGCGATAGCAACGATTGGCATCCCGCGACCAGACACCGGCACCAAGCCCGTACATCGTGTCATTGGCGATCGCCAGCGCTTCGGCCTCGTCCTTGAAGGTGGTGACAGAAACCACCGGACCAAAGATTTCCTCCTGGAACACCCGCATCTTGTTGTGGCCTTTCAGGATGGTCGGCTGGATATAGAAACCGTTTTCCAGCTCGCCCGACATCTGGGCGGGTGCCCCGCCGACCAGCACTTCTGCGCCTTCTTCAACACCGATTTGCAGGTAGGACGAGATCTTGTCCTGCTGTTCCCGGCTCGCCTGCGCGCCAACCATGGTCGCCATGTCGCGCGGATCGCCCTGTTTGATCGCGCGAACCCGCTCGATCGCCCGGGCGATGAAGCGCTCATAGATGTCTTCCTGGATCAGCGCCCGGGACGGACAGGTGCAAACCTCGCCCTGGTTGAAGGCAAAGAGCACAAAGCCCTCGATCGCCTTGTCGAGGAAGGCATCATCCTGATCCATCACATCCGAGAAGAAGATATTCGGCGATTTGCCCCCCAGTTCCAGCGTGACGGGGATCAGGTTCTCGGTCGCGGCCTGCATGATCTTGCGCCCGGTCGCGGTGGAGCCGGTAAAGGCGATCTTGGCAATGCGCGGCGAGGATGCCAGCGTCGCGCCGACTTCGGCGCCATAGCCGTTCACCACGTTCAGCACCCCGTCAGGCAGCAAATCGGCAATCAGCTCGACCAGCACCATGATCGCCGCCGGAGTTTGCTCGGCCGGTTTCAGCACGATGCAGTTGCCCGCGGCCAGGGCCGGCGCCAGTTTCCACGCCGCCATCAGGATCGAGAAGTTCCACGGAATGATCTGGCCGACAACGCCCAGCGGTTCATGGAAGTGATAGGCCACGGTGTCGGCGTCGATTTCCGACATGGAGCCTTCCTGGCCGCGCAGCACACCGGCGAAATAGCGGAAGTGGTCCACCGCCAGCGGAATGTCGGCAGCGGTGGTTTCGCGGATCGGCTTGCCGTTGTCCCAGGTTTCGGCCTGCGCCAGAAGGTCCAGGTTTTCTTCCAGGCGGTCGGCGATTCTCAGCAGCGTGTTGGAGCGCTCCGCCGCCGGGGTCTTGCCCCAGGCAACTTTCGCCGCATGGGCCGCGTCCAGCGCCAGTTCGACGTCAGCCGCACCAGAGCGGGCCACTTCGCAGACTTTGGCGCCGGTGATCGGGGTGATATTGTCGAAATACTGGCCGCTTGCGGGGGCGACGAATTTGCCGCCAATGAAGTTGTCATAGCGGGATTTGAACGGCGAGCTGTAGCCGCTGGCGATCTCGGTTTGCTGGTTCATGTCTTTTCCTCCTCTGGTCCCGGTCCTCCGCCGGGGATGCCACAGAAGGTGAAGGGAATCGGCCCCGCCTGTCAGCCCGCCCAGAGGAGGCTCCGGCGGGGACCTGTCTCAGGAGTGAGACGGTCAGCCGGGGTTTTCGCCGATCCCCAGCCGTTTCATCCGGCGATAGAGGGTTGCGCGCCCGATCCCCAGCCCCCGCGCCGCCTCAGAGACATTGCCCTTGGCCCTCGCAAGCGCCCGCATCACGGCGGCGCGCTCGGCCTTTTCAAACCCCGTTGGCCCGTCCTCGCGCCCAAAGAGATCAGAGGCAGGCAGTGCAGAAACCGGTCCTGTGGCGCTGAGCCCAAAGACCTTGCGCGCGCCGCGCGTGGCGCCCAGCACGATATCATCCTGATCCACCGCCAGCAGCACCGCCGCATCACCGCTGTCGTGATCGGCCACAATCACCCGGGCCTGTGGAAAGGAGGCGCGGAAGTGATCTGCCTCGATCTGCCGTGCGGTCTGTGCCACCTGCGCGGCGATCAGCCTGTTAAACCCTTCGGTTTGATCCGCCCGCGCGGAGGAGACATCAAGCGCGCCGATCAGCTCCCCTTCGGGGCCAAAGATCGGCGCGTCCATGCAGCTCATATCGGTATTGCGGGCGTGGAAATGTTCATCGCGGTGAATAATCACCCGCCGCGCCTCGGCGATACAGGTGCCAATCCCATTGGTGCCCTCGGCAGCCTCGGACCAATCCGCGCCGGGTATCAGCCCCCAGCTTTCAAAAATATCGACGTCGCCATCGGTGGCTCGCAGATCCAGCACCACGCCCTCTGCGTCGGTCAGCAAGACGCCGCAGCCCGAACAGCCCACAAGCTGATAGAGCGCATCCAGCCGCGGCGTCGCCACCCGCATCATCGCCTCTGCCCGCTTGCGCCGCTCGGCCAGCGCCGCATCCGTCATGCGTTGCACCCCGGCCGCCTGTCCGGGATCCAGCCCGTGATGTTCGATCGAGCGCCGCCAGGACGCCGCCAAACGGCTCCGCGCCGCCGCGCCAGGATCGCTGACCGCCTCGACCACGCGATCAATATGCTTGGTGAGCTTTGCCAATCCACCATCCTCCCCGCGCGCATCTTAACCGACTGCCGGATTTCAGCAAATGATGAATATCGGCTGGCCTTCCGCCGCGCGCGCGCAGAGAATACCCCGAGTTCAACAACCATACGGGGCCGCAGACCATGAGCATCGGCGACTGGACC
>NZ_JAATOX010000216.1 GCF_011806385.1 Phaeobacter sp. HF9A
ACCCGTGCCGCCGCCCGCAAGATCCCCTGGGGCAGCGGCGCCTGACTATCTTGTGGCGCTCAGCCAATGGCGCTGCCAGTCCGACATCTCGGGGCGGAAATAGGCGATCATACGGCCTTCGCCGTCCGGGGCTTTGGCCCCATCGCCCCATGGCGCGACCCCGTGCAGGCAGAGACGATGCATCAGGTAGGCCTCGCCCGGTTGCGCATGCACGGTGACCCGTGGGCAAGTGTCAAACACCTTGCGGCGGGCCTCGGTATAGGTCTCGGTCACATCGACCTGGGCCCATTGTTCTGGCGGCACATCTTGCAGCAGGCCCTGAAAGGCGGCGCGCATGATGTGGTGGCTGCCCTCCCAGACCACCAGCGGCGCGGCGTCGGGGCTGGCGGCATTCAACGGCAGACCAAGCACCCAGGCGTGGGGTTCCTCGATGCGGCGGCGGCGGTCCGCGCCAAAGAGCTTGATCCCGTCCACATGCGCTGCGTCCCGGTTCAAGCGGTAGCGAAAGGCCGCGTCGCCCTCGCCGATGCGGGGGCGTGGATAGCCCGGAAACATCGCCGAGACCTGCGCCCGGTGTAAATCGCCCAAATCGCCATGCTCGGTACGGATGAAGTCGATCGCCGGCCCCGCCAGCGCGGGCCCATCCGCCAGCTGCCCGCTGCTGTCGTTGGGCAGCGCGTCAACACCGATGAACCAGGTGCCCTCGCATTGCAGCCATTCGGCAAAAGCCGGATCTGTCAGCGCTGCCCGGCCCGCGACGCGCGCGTGCGCCGCCCAGGCTGCGGTCCTTGGGTCATAGGCGAAGCGCTGCCAGCCTTTGCTGTGATACCCGCCCGCCATCCGATCAGGCCGCCCTTGCGGTGACAAGGGAGAGTGCCTCTTCCACCAGTTCGGGGCCCGCCCCCTTGCGGCAGGCGCCTTCCGAGAGATGACGCCGCCATTGTCGCGCACCGGGGCGACCGGCAAAGAGACCCAGCATATGCCGGGTGATCTGATGCAGACGCGCGCCTTTTTGCATCTCTGCTTCGATATAGGGCAGCATCTGGCGCACCACTGCCACCGGATCCGTCACCGGCCCGTCGCCAAAGATCCGCGCATCCGCAGCGCAGAGGATATCCGCCGGCAGGTGATAGGCCGCGCGCCCGATCATCACCCCGTCAAGCCCCCGCGCCAGCTGTGCCTCGGCCTCGTCCAGTGTCGCGATCCCGCCATTGAGCGAGATATGCAGCTGCGGAAACTCCTCCTTCATCCGATGCACCAGGTCATAATCCAGCGGTGGGATATCGCGGTTTTCCTTCGGCGAGAGCCCTTGCAGCCAGGCCTTGCGCGCATGGATGATCACCCGCCTCAGACCGGTCTGCGCAATCCGCGCGAGAAACTCCGGCAGGATCTCTTCTGGGGTTTGCGCATCCACGCCGATGCGGCATTTCACAGTAACATCGATATCGACCGCCTCTTGCATCGCCGCGACGCAATCGGCCACCAGATCGGGCGCTTGCATCAGGACCGCGCCAAAGGCACCGGATTGCACCCGATCACTCGGGCAGCCGCAGTTCAGGTTGATCTCGTCATAGCCCACCTCGGCCCCAAGACGCGCGGCTTCGGCCAGCTCCTGCGGGTCGGAGCCGCCGAGTTGCAGCGCCACCGGATGCTCGCTCGGGTCGAACTCCAGCAGATGCAGCGCCTGCCCCCGCACCAAGGCCGGCGCGGTCACCATTTCGGTATAAAGCAGCACATGCTTTGACATCAGCCGGTGCAGATAGCGACATTCGCGCGTGGTCCAGTCCAGCATGGGCGCGACCGAGAGCCGTGCGGCGGTTTCTACGTCCTGTGACAACTGGCGAACTCCACCTCGCTTGGGGCGGGATACTGTAGAAAGGATCCTCCAGCACCACCTTTTTCTGGAAATTTCGAATCAAGCGGCTTGCGATGTATCACATTCGAAACCGGCAGACAGCGACCCAAGGCCCGGTTTTGCCGTAAAAAACGCGGTACTCCCGGCGCAGCCACGTCCAAAGGCTATTTCAGGAATACCAAAGACGTGCGCCGCACGCGGGAGAGCGCCAGCCTATCATTAGGAAAGGATAAATGAACTTCGCCTATGGTATTACAAACTGGTTGCAACCGGGCAAGCCCTGCCCTTTTTCAAGAGTGATGACAAATATGCTGTTCAGAAAAAACCGGAACGCCTCAGGTTCAGGAAAATCCGACGAGCAACTGCTGAGTGAAATGCTTCACCGAACGCAGGCCGTCATCGAATTTGAAACCGATGGCACAATCATCAAGGCGAATGACAACTTCTTGAAAACGCTTGGCTACAGTCTGGATGAAATCGTCGGCAAGCACCACAGTATGTTTGTCTACAAGAGCTTTGCCAAGTCAGAGCGCTACAAGGAAATGTGGGATACTTTGCGCGCAGGCGAGCAGCAGAGCGACCAGTTTCCGCGCGTCTGTAAGAATGGCGATGTGGTCTGGATTCAGGCGACCTATGCGCCTCTCCTGGACGAGGATGGCAAAGTCCTGCGTGTGGTCAAGATCGCAACCAACATCACCAACCGCCGGCATGAAATCCTGCGAATTTCTGCCGCGCTGGAAGAGCTGCGTGATGGCAACCTGACCCATCGCTGCGGCCCCTCCGATATGGATGATATCCAGCGCCTGTCGGATTCCTACAACGAGGCCGTCAGCGCGCTGCGCGAGGCAATTGATACCGTCCGCGGGGTTTCGTCAGGGGTGGAACAAACCGCGGATGAGATGAGCAATTCCTCCAGCGAACTGTCCCAGCGCACCGAAAATCAGGCCGCCACCCTGGAAGAAACCGCCGCCGCCGTTGAGGAGCTCACCGCAACCGTGCGCTCTTCCGCCGAGGGGGCCAAGGATGTGGAAGCCACCGTACAATCCGCCCGCAGCACCGCCGAAACCAGCGGCAAGGTGGTGTTTGACGCCATCGAAGCGATGTCGCAGATCGAAGCTTCCTCCGGCGAGATTGCCAAGATCATCAGCGTCATCGACGATATCGCCTTCCAGACCAATCTGCTGGCGCTGAACGCCGGAGTCGAAGCCGCCCGCGCGGGCGAGGCTGGTCGTGGCTTTGCCGTCGTGGCCTCCGAGGTCCGCGGTCTGGCGCTGCGCTCCGCCGAAGCCGCGGGCGAGATCAAGGGGCTCATCGAGGATAGCTCCAAACATGTGGCCAATGGCGTGACCCTGGTGGGCCGCACCGGCACCGAGCTGGAAACCATCATCGCAAGCATCAACTCCATCTCGGAGAATATTTCCGACATCGCCCGTGGTGCACAGGAACAGGCCGTGACCCTGAA
>NZ_JAATOX010000217.1 GCF_011806385.1 Phaeobacter sp. HF9A
CAGCGGCACGGCCCGCGCCTGACCTTCCCGTCACGCGGGAGGCGTGCTTTCAGCACGACGAAGGCGCTTCATGCCTCCCCAAGGTCAGGCGCGGGCCTTGTGTTGGGTGGGCTATTCAATGTCAGACCAGCGTACTTCATCAAAATCTGCATCATATTTTTTAAGAATGGATCGAACGTTCTTGTATTCGCAAACGCCTTCAAGAAATTCAATTTCGTCTAAAAGAAAGGTAAATGAATTGTTGTAGGAGGCTCGTAGGTATCTTTCCAAATCTTTGGCCATCATGGAGTCGCGATAGAAACCTAAGAGTGTAAGCTCATCATCGTTCTGAAGAACTTTCGCTTTTGTGGTTTCGATTAGTCCCTTCAATTCTTTGTTGGAATTGATGCCAAATGCTGCAAGCTCACCAATTAGGGTGTTTTTGAATTTATTTTTTACAGGTTTATACTGCTTTCCCTCTTCTTTTGCTAAGTTTTCTAAAAGAGCTTCCGCTGACGTAGTAGAAATCTTGTCCTCAAGAACAGATTCTGTGCTGTTGGCTAGCTCATGAGTGTACTGTGCCGCTTCTTTAACAATGTTGGAAAACTCTTTGTCAACAAGTTCAAGCGCACCAGCAACAATCATTAGACGTCGCTGCAAACTTTCGGGAAGTGAATTCTCCCCCTTGTAATTTTGTTTGTGCTCAATCTCGGCCCAGGCATTTTCCAAAGCGGTTCTGATTTGGATTTCAAATTTTGAATTGCAGAGCGTGGAGTACTCGGGCACAGATTTCCTATCATCGCCCAAACTGCAAACAAGATGAAGTGATCGGTATCCGACTTGATCTATCGACTTTTTTCTTTTGTCGATGCAGTTGTTTTCATCTATTTCAAAGGTGGATCGGAGGATTTCTTCAACCTTTTCGACGTCACTCTCGAGAAAAACAATTACGCGAAAGGCAACCAAGTCGGTCATGTCACGCATGGGAGACTCGTATTTCTTGGATCTTTGTTTTTCGATTGCGCTATTGGGATCTTTGATGCGAGATTTTATTTCAGAGAACGGTATGTTTCGTTCTTCCAGGTGGTGCTTTATGATTGTTTTTCCTGCTTCATTTAGCTTTTCAAATATTTTCTTACTGTTGGAGAGGTCTTCTTCAAATTTCTTTAAGTTCATTTAAACGTCCAACTCCTCCACGAACTTCGCGTTTTCCTGAATATATTGGTAGCGCAGTTCGGGTTTTTTACCCATCAGGCGCTCGACCAGGTCGCCGGTTTCGCCGGGTTCGTCCTCGTCGATGGTGACCCGGATCAGTTTGCGGGTCTTGGGGTCCATGGTGGTCTCTTTCAGGTCTTTTGCGTCCATCTCGCCGAGACCTTTGAAGCGGGAGACATCAATCTTGCCTTTGCCGCCCAGGCCCTTTTCCAGCCACATGTCGCGCTCGGCCTCGTCGAGGCAATAGACGCGCTTGGCGCCTTGCGTCAGGCGGAAGAGGGGCGGGCAGGCGAGGTAGAGATGGCCGCCGTCAATGAGCGGGCGCATCTGGGTGAAGAAGAAGGTCATCAGGAGCGAGGCGATATGGGCGCCGTCCACGTCGGCATCGGTCATGATGATGATCTTGTCATAGCGCAGATCGTCGAGGTTGAATTTGGTGCCCAGCCCGACGCCGAGCGCTTCGCACAGATCGCGGATCTCGGCGTTGGAGCTGAGCTTGCCGGAGGCGGCGCCGAGCACGTTGAGGATCTTGCCCTTGAGCGGCAGCAGCGCCTGATATTCGCGGTAGCGCGCGCCCTTGCCGGAGCCACCGGCGGAGTCGCCCTCGACGATGAACAGCTCGGTGCCGGAGCGGTCCTTGGAGGTGCAATCGGTGAGCTTGCCGGGCAGGCGCAGCTTCTTGGTGGCCGATTTGCGCTGGGTTTCTTTTTCCTGCTTGCGGCGCAGGCGTTCCTCGGCGCGCAGCACGAGGAAATCGAGGATGGCGCCGGCGGATTTGGTATCGGCGGCGAGCCAGTTGTCAAAGTGGTCGCGCACGGAGTTTTCCACCATCCGCGCCGCGCCCTCGGTCGAGAGCCGGTCCTTGGTCTGCCCGACAAAGGCGGGGTCGGCGATGAAGCAGGAGATCAGCGCGCAGCCCCCGGCCATCAGGTCCTCGCGGGTGATCTGTGCCGCCTTCTTGTTGCCGACAAGTTCGCCGTAGGCCTTGATGCCCTTGAGGATCGCGGCCCAGAAGCCCGCCACATGGGTGCCACCTTCGGGGGTGGGCACGGTGTTACAGTAGCTCTGGGTGAAGCCATCGCGCGAGGGGGTCCAGTTGATCGCCCATTCGACATAGCCGGGGGCGTTGAATTTCTCGCGGAACTCGACTTTGCCTGCGAAAGGCGCGTCGGCATAGACGGAGGATTTGCCCAGCACCTCGGAGAGGTAATCCTTGAGCCCGCCGGGGAAATGGAAGGTGGCCTCCCGCGGGGTTTCACCGTCGTCGATGGCGCTTTTCCAGCGGATCTCGACGCCGGAGAACAGATAGGCCTTTGAGCGCACGAGGGTCAGCAGGCGCTTGGGCTTGAAACGGTGAGAGCCAAAGATCTCCTCGTCGGCGT
Organism: Phaeobacter sp. HF9A; assembly: GCF_011806385.1. Classification (GTDB taxonomy): domain Bacteria; phylum Pseudomonadota; class Alphaproteobacteria; order Rhodobacterales; family Rhodobacteraceae; genus Epibacterium. The sequence continues at coordinate 2,577 of NZ_JAATOX010000217.1, forward strand.
GGAAGGTCACGCTGGTGCCGCGCCGGTTGGGGGCGGCGCCGATCTTGGCAACCGGGCCCTGCGGGATGCCCCGGGAGAAGCGCTGCTCGAAGAGTTCCTTGTTCTTGGCGACCTGCACCACCATCAGATCGGAGAGCGCATTGACCACGGAAGAGCCCACGCCGTGCAGACCGCCGGAGGTCTGATAGGCCTTGCCGGAGAATTTGCCGCCCGCGTGCAGGGTGCAGAGGATCACCTCCAGCGCCGATTTGTCGGGGAATTTCGGGTGCGGGTCGATCGGGATGCCACGGCCATTGTCGGTGATGGTCACGGAATAATCGGCGTTCAGCGTGACCTCGATGCGGTTGGCGTGACCGGCGACGGCCTCGTCCATGGAGTTGTCGAGGATTTCCGCCACCATATGATGCAGCGCGCGCTCGTCGGTGCCGCCGATATACATGCCGGGGCGTTGACGCACGGGCTCCAACCCCTCCAGCACCTCGATCGAGGAGGCATCGTAGATTTCGGACGAGGAGGGGCTCAGGAGATCGTCGGCCATAGGCTGCTCTGCTCATATCTATTGGTTTGGTTGGCGTTCATTATGGCGCATGTCGCGGTGCGGGGGAAGGGGCGTGACGGGGCTGTGGATAAGCGGCGCAGCGCGATGTGGGGTCGGCCGGGCGGAGGCGGGGCCCGGTGC
>NZ_JAATOX010000218.1 GCF_011806385.1 Phaeobacter sp. HF9A
TATCCCGGGGGACGGCCTCATCGAGGCCGAGGGGGCAGCGCCCCCCCTACGACCCCTCAGGCAGTCGCAGCCTCAACGGCTTTGACCACCTCGCCCACGGTGCGCTCCAACAGCTCCGGGTCTTCGCTTTCGGCCATCACGCGGATCAGGGGTTCGGTGCCCGACTTTCGGATCAACAGCCGCCCCTGCCCGTTCAATTGCCCCTCCGCGTGCGAGATCGCATCCTGCACGCTATCCACCTCCAAGGGCAGCTGCCCGGCGGTGAACCGCACGTTTTTCAACAGCTGCGGCACCGGCGTGAATTGCTGAGCCAACTCCGAGGCCTTCTGCCCGCGCCGCACCATTTCGGCGAGGAAATGCAGCCCCGCCATCAGCCCGTCGCCGGTGGTGGCATAATCGCTCATCACGATATGGCCGGATTGCTCGCCGCCAAGGTTGAAGCCCCCGGCGCGCATGCGCTCCACCACATAGCGGTCGCCGACGCCGGTGCGCTCCAGGCCGATGCCGCGTTCGTTCAGGAACCGCTCCAGCCCCAGGTTCGACATCACCGTCGCCACCAGCGCGCCGCCGCTCAGCCGCCCGTCCTCCGCCCAGGAGGAGGCCAAAAGCGCCATCAGCTGATCGCCATCCGCCACCGCGCCGGTCTCGTCGATCACGATCACCCGATCCGCGTCACCGTCCAGACAAATGCCGACGTCTGCGCCATGGGCCACCACCGCCTCTGCAGCGGCAGTGGGCTGGGTCGAGCCACAGCCCCGGTTGATGTTCTTGCCATCCGGCGACACGCCCAAGGGCACCACATCGGCGCCAAGCTCCCAGAGGATTTCCGGCGCGGCGCGGTGGGCGGCGCCATTGGCGCAGTCGATCACCACCTTCAGCCCATCCAGCCGCATGTCGCGCGGCAGAGAGCTCTTGACCCGCTCGCCATAGCGAAAGCGCGCGTCATCAATCCGTTTGGCGCGGCCGATATTCTGCGCCTGCGCCGGCTCCACGCCCGCATCAATCAACGCCTCAATCTCCAGCTCCGCCTCATCCGAGAGCTTGTAGCCATCGGGGCCAAAGAACTTGATACCATTGTCATCCGCCGGATTGTGGCTGGCTGAGATCATCACCCCAAGGTCCGCCCGCATGGAGCGGGTCATCAGACCAACCGCGGGCGTCGGCACCGGGCCAAGCAGCAGCACATTCATGCCCGTAGAGGTCAGCCCCGCCGTCAGGGCGCTTTCGAACATATAACCGGAGAGACGCGTATCCTTGCCGATCACCACCCGGTGCACACCGCCGTTTTCACGACGAAAATAGCGCCCGACGGCGGCACCGATCCGCAGCGCCATATCCGCCGTCATCGGATGAATATTGGCAGTGCCCCTGACACCGTCGGTTCCAAAAAGCTTGCGCATGTCGGCTGTTCCTCTCGCCGGCTGGGCACCGGGTCAAAAACCGCCGATCCCGCCAATGCCTTGTTATTGCGTGGCCTGCCACAGGCGCAGCGCCTGCGCCGTCTCTGCCACGTCATGTACGCGTAGAATTTGCACGCCTTGGGCCAGCCCCGCAAGCCCCAGCGCGATAGAGCCGGGCGCGCGCTTGTCGGCCTGCGGTTCTTTGCCAATGGCGCCAATGAACCCCTTGCGCGAGACCCCGAGCAGGATCGGGCAGCCGATGCCATGGAACAGGCTCAGATTGCGCAGCAGCAGCAGGTTATGCTCCAGGCTCTTGCCAAAGCCGATGCCGGGGTCGATCACGATCTGCTCGCGCAGCACGCCGATGGCCTCCAGCTGATCCACCTGTGCCGCGAGGAAATCATAGACGTCCAGCAGCACGTTGTCGTAGCGCGGATTTGCCTGCATGGTCTGCGGATCGCCCTGCGCATGCATCACGCAGACCGGCACGCCAGCCTGCGCCGCCAGCGGCGCCAGGGCCGCATCAAAGGTAAAGCCGGAGACATCGTTGATCAGCGCGGCACCGGCTTCCAGCGCCTCCATCGCCACGGTCGCCTTGCGGGTGTCGATCGAGATCGGCACGTCGCTCTCTTCGCGAATGGCGGCAATCACCGGCGCGGTGCGGGTGATTTCCTCCAGCTCGTCCACCTCGACGGCGCCGGGGCGGGTGCTTTCGCCGCCTATATCAATGATCGTCGCGCCCTCGGCGACCATCCGAAGCGCGGCGGCACTGGCCTCTGCGGCTTCATCATGCTTGCCGCCATCAGAAAAACTGTCCGGGGTGACATTGAGGATGCCCATGATCTGCGGATGGGTCATGTCCAGTCCGGCAATCGCCGCCCGGCGGCCCATCAGCCGCAAGCGCACATCCTCCGGCAAGAGACCCGCAGGCGCGATGCGCGGCGGGGCGTTGCGTTCCAGGATTTCGACCTCGGTAAACCAGAGCGCGCTTCCCGCGAGGTGAATGGCGCCCTCGGGACGCGCTTCACCGTGACGAACCAAAGGGCGGTAATAACTCACAGGGTCTGTTGCTCCTCAGCATGGGCGCGCAGGGGAACGCCGGGATTGTCCGGCAGGGTAGCGCCAATCACGATCATCTCTTCCGCTTCAAAGGTAGAAGCAAACCAGGCCGCCAGCGCAACCGCATTCGACGGCGGCTCGCTCGGCCCCTCCACCGCATCCAGCACGATCTTGGAGGGCGCCCAGACGCAAATCTGCCCGTTCTTCATCGCCCAGTCCAGCTCTGTTCTGGTCGCAACCACCACACAGCGGTCATCCCGCGCCGCCAAGCGCCAGGCATTTTGTTCAATTGCCAGAAGATCAATGCGCCGCTGGGTCCATTTATGCCCGGTTTGCGGCACAGCCAGCTCATGCGCCCCCACACAGAGGATCAGGGGACGGCGGCGGCATTCCATCTGGTCGATCCAGCCAGCGAGGTTGTCGCTGTCGATCGCCGCGTTTGACAGGAACATCAGGCGCGGATGGGGCTTTTCCCCTTCGGCGAGGTCATGGCTGACCTGATCGGCGGACCGCACGATCTCCACCCCCAGGGCGCCGGGACCGCGATCCAGTTTTTCGATGCGCACAAAGGCGCGCACCGCCTGCGGCTCCTGCAAGATCCGCTCCGCCACCCGTTCGGCCAGCGTTTCCAGCAATGCCAGACGTTCGCGCGCCAACTCATGCGCGATGGCCTCGGTCACCCGGTCGTAGGAGAGGATTCGATCCACGTCATCGTCCAGATCCGCCGGCAGCGGCGCGATTTCCACCACCACGT
>NZ_JAATOX010000219.1 GCF_011806385.1 Phaeobacter sp. HF9A
CCGCGGTCCATGTGCCGGGGGATCTGGCCGGGGTGGCGCCGGTGATCCGCCGCGCGCTGCCGCCGCCGCTCGATCCTGCGCGCAGCGATGACGACTTTGGCGATTTCATCTTTGCGCCACTGGGCGAATGGATCACCGCGCTGACGCGCACCGAGGGCGAGCTGCCGCTGGCGCTGGATCTGATGGAGGAGGTGACGCAGCGCTTCTCGATGGAGTTCGCCAACCGCCCGCTGCTGAAACGCTGGCCGGAGCCGGTGCTGGCGCGGATGCGCGACTGGGCCGGGCATCCCCACTACCATACCCGCCGTCTGGCCAGCGAAGGCAGCCGCCCGCGTCTGCCCTGGGGTCTTGCCGTGGGGCTGGCGCCGGATGCGACGCTGCCGATCCTGGACCAGCTGCACGCCGACAAAACCCGCTATGTCACCCGCTCGGTGGCCAATCATCTGAATGACATCGCCAAGAAAGAGCCGCAGATCGTCATCGACCGGCTTACCGATTGGCAAGGGCAGGGGATGCAGGCGCAGAAAGAGCTGGGCTGGATCACCTCCCACGCGCTGCGCGGGCTGGTCAAATCGGGCGATCCGCGCGCGCTGCGGCTTCTGGGCTATGACCCGGATCTGGCACTGACCGCGCGGCTGGAGCTGCCCGAACACGTGCGCATCGGCGAAAAACTCGCGCTCTCTTGTGCGCTGCAAGGGCCCGATGGCGCGCCGGTTCTTGTGGATTACGTACTGCGGTTCTGTCGCGCGGGCGGCAAGACTTCGGACAAAGTGTTCAAATGGAAAAAGGCCACGCTTGGCCGCGACGGGCTACATTTGCAGAAATCCCACCCGCTCAAGGCGCAGGCCTCGACCTTCACCCTGCGGCCGGGCCTGCATCGTGTGACGCTTCTGGTCAATGGCCAGCCCCGCGCCGAGGCGGAGGTGGAGTTCCTTGCCTGAGCCGCAGCCCCTTGCTATCAGCGCGGAAATCCCGATGGTCGCATCACAGACAGCAACAAAGGCCCCAGAATGCCCAAGCAGATGACCGAAGCCCAGCTGCCGACCGATCAGGCCGGAGGGTATGAGGTGACGCCGCGCCTGGAAATCCGCAATATCCGCCGCTTCTTTGAGGGGCGCGCGGTGGTGGATGATGTGTCCCTGCGGGTGCTGCCGGGGCAGGTGACCTGTCTGCTCGGCCCCTCTGGCTGCGGCAAATCCACCACGCTGCGCATGATCGCAGGCGTCGAGATGCAGGACGAGGGCGAAATCTATGTGGATGGCAAGCTGGTCTGCGATACCGTGTTCCGGGTGCCGCCCGAACGGCGCGCGATCGGCTTGATGTTTCAGGACTTTGCCCTGTTTCCCCACCTCAGCGTCGGCGACAATGTCAGCTTTGGCCTCAAGGGCAGCAAGGAGCGCAAACGCGCCCGTGCCAGGGAGCTCTTGGACCGGGTCTCGCTTGGCAAATTCATCGACGACTATCCGCATCAGCTCTCGGGCGGCGAACAGCAGCGGGTGGCGCTGGCCCGTGCGCTGGCGCCCAGTCCCAAGATCATGCTGATGGACGAGCCGTTCTCCGGGCTTGATAACCGGCTGCGCGACGGCATCCGGGACGAGACCCTGAGCCTGTTGAAGGAAGAAGACACCGCCGTGCTGCTGGTCACCCATGAGCCGGAAGAGGCGATGCGCATGGCCGACGAGATCGCTCTGATGCGGGATGGCAGGATCGTGCAGCAAGGCGCGCCCTATAACGTCTATACCCGCCCGGCGGACAAGGCGGCGGTGGCGTTCTTTTCGGATGTGAACACGCTGCGCGCCACCGTGAACGGCGCCCTGGCCGAAACCCCCTTTGGCCAGTTCCTCGCCCCCGGGGTGCCGGATGGAACCGAGGTGGAGATCGTCTTTCGCCCGCAACACATCCGCATCGACTTTGATCGCGGCGGTCGCGGACCGGAGGCCACGGCAAAAGCCGGCGTTCCTGCGCGCGGCATCGTGCAGCGGGCGCGGTTTCTGGGCAACGAGAGCCTGGTGGAGTTTCGCATGGATTTCGACGGCTCGGTGCTCAAGGCCACGGTGCCGAATGTCTTCCTGCCCGCCGAGGGCCGCGCCATGTGGCTGACCGTGCCCCGGGATCGTTGTTTCGTCTTCCCCTTGTGACATTCCTCGGCCATGCTGCCCCATATGGATGGAGGCCAGCATGCGCGAAACGACTGCCCCCTATGAGATGCGCCCGCTGACGCGGGCAGAGATCGACATCGCCGTCTCCTGGGCCGCCCGTGAAGGCTGGAACCCGGGCGCAGAGGATGCCGCCTGTTTCGCCGCGCAGGACCCGGAGGGGTTCTGGGGCGGCTTTCTGGACGGCGAGATGGTCGCCTGTATCTCGGTGGTGCGCTACGGCGCGGCCTTTGCCTTTCTCGGTTTTTATATCGTTGATCCGGCCCATCGCGGGCAGGGCTATGGCTATGCGCTCTGGCAAAGGGCGCTGGGGCAGGCGGGGCATCGCACCGTCGGGCTGGATGGTGTGGTGGACCAGCAGGAGAATTATCGCCGCTCGGGGTTCGATCTGGCCTGGCGCAACATCCGCTTTGGCGGCGTGCCCGCGATGCGCCCGCGCGCCAGTGACGATTTTACCCTGACCTGGCTCGACGGGCTCTCGGCGCAGGTCGCCGCGCTGGATGCCCGGGTGTTCCCGGCACCGCGTCCTGCCTTCTGGCAGGCCTGGCTTGGCGGGCCCGGCCATGTCAGCGTTGCCGCCCATGCGGAGGACGGCGAGATGCAGGGCTTTGGCACCCTGCGCCGCTGCGCCCATGGCGCCAAGATCGGCCCCTTGCTGGCGACCTCGCGCGCGGCGGCGCTTGCGGTGCTGGCGGGGGTGCTGAAGGATTGGCCGGAGGGCGAAGAGATCTTTCTCGACGTGCCAGACCCCAATGGCGCAGGGGTGCAGCTCGCGCGGGATCTGGGCCTCAGCCCGGTGTTTGAAACCGCCCGCATGTATCGCGGCCACCAACCAGAGCTGGCGCTGGATCTGATCTACGGCGTGACCAGTTTCGAGCTGGGCTAGGCAGGCTCTTACCGATCGGTCGGGCGCTGACCTTGGTGGGTGAGGGCTATTCCTTGCAGAGCTCGAAATCCTGCAACCGCTTGCCGGGTTCATCGACAAAAAGCTCTGGCAGCGCCTGCGC
>NZ_JAATOX010000220.1 GCF_011806385.1 Phaeobacter sp. HF9A
CCAATCTTTTGGCTGGCCCGCTTTCTATTTGAGAGAGAGAAGATCCGTTGATCAGAGTCCTGCGCGGCTGAAGACACCGAAGAAGTTTCCGATCAGGTTCGAGATCGTAAGCGCATCATTGATTGGGCTTTCAGTCGCCATGACCAGATCACCAGGGTTGACCTGGAAATTTCGTGCTGAAAACAGCCCGTCTGCGGTGGTCAGATCAAGAGTGAACACAACTCGGGTTTGTCGTGGGCCACGCATGCCAGGGGCAACTGCTGAGGTGGGATATTCGCGTAGAATCAGAAGGCCCTTGGGGTCAGCCTTGCCGTCTTGGAAACCGCCGGAGATCGACAGAGCATCCATCGCCGAGACTTCGTCCTTGGTGAAGATATGCAGATCCTCGGTGCCGGTGGCGCCGAAGGATAGAAAATAGCGTTCGTCTTCTTCGACAAAGACCCGGTCGCCGCCGCGCAGCAGCGTGTCCTTGGCGGGGGAATTCAGCAGGCTGTCCACCGAGGTGCCATAAATACGGCCACCGCGCATCAGGCGAATCTGCGGGTTGTTGAGGCCAGCGGCAATACCGCCACCGGCTGCAATCAACCCCATCACCGAATAATTGCGATCCGGCATCGGGTAGGTGCCGGGGCGGATCACGCCAGAGACCAGATCTACCGAGTTATTGCGCCCTTCGCTCATATCGAGCTGTAACTGAGCCGAGGGGACGATCTTCTCCAGCTCTTTTTGAAGTTTCTCACGGGCAAGATCGGGGGTGAGGCCGTTCACATTTACATTGCCCACATAAGGCAGGAAGACTGAGCCATTGGCGGACACACGCATATCCTGCAATTGCACAGTCTTTTGACCGCCTGAGGTCAGGAGCGAGTTGTCATTGCTGTCCCAGATCTGCATCGACAGGCGGTCACCTGCCTGAATGAGCTGGGTCTTGGGACCGCGGCTGGCGCCGATCCAACCCAACTGCTCCTGTTTTCCGGTTGGGGGCCAGTGGACCACCGTTGGTAGAAATGCGCGGTTGACTGCGTAGAGGGCAAAATCCGCATCTGCATCGGAAGCTGATTTTAGGATCTCTTCACTGGCTGGCGCTCCACCGGGCAGGCGAGAGCAGGCAGCGGGTAAGAGAACAGCAATAAGTGCGGCGGCCAGAAGCGGGATTTTTAGCATGAAGTCCTTATCCTGATGGCAGTCAGGAAGTGTTTGTGAAAGTATATCGGGCACCATACTGGTGGGGCTGCAACCGTCAATGATCGAAACAGTGACACTCCAAGAAGTGTGCAAGGACCTACATGCCTGTGACATTCCTGCTGACGCCGCTGGTGCTGGGGGCCTCCGGTCGTATTGGCCGGGCGCTGCGCCATCGTCTGGGCACGGATGCGGCCCTCTGGCAGGCGCGCCGGGCGCAGGCGGGGGCGGGCTGGTGCCTGTTTGATCCGCTGTCCGACCCCGAGGCCCTGACAGCGGCGGCGGGCGCGGCGGGGCAGATCCTCTGTCTGGCGGGGCCGGTGCCGGGCCGGGGGGGCGGCGATCTGCGCGACACGATCGCGCTGGGGGAGGCCGCGGTGCGGGCCGGGGCGGCTTTGGGCGTGCGGGTGCTGCTGGCCTCCTCGGCGGCGATATACGGCGCCCAGGCCGGCCCCCTGCACGAAGACCTCGCGCCGCGCCCGGCCAATGCCTATGGGCAGGCCAAGGCCGAGATGGAGGCCCGGGCGCAGGATCTGGGCAGGGAGCTGGGCGTGGCGGTCTGTTGCTTGCGGATCGGCAATGTGGCCGGCTTTGATGCCATCCTTGGCGGCTGGCGTCCGGGGTTTTGCCTGGATCAGTTCGCCGATGGGCGCACGCCCCGGCGCAGCTATATCGGGGCGCTGACGCTGGCGGATGTGCTGGGCGCGCTGCTGGCCCTGCCGGAGCTGCCGCCCATGCTCAATATCGCGCAGCCCGGTCCGGTGGAGATGGGCGCCTTGTTGCGCGCGGCGGGGCGGGAATATGTCACAGCGCCAGCGCCGGACAGCGCGATCGCCGAGGTGGCGCTTGACGTTGCGCGGCTGACAAGCTTTGTGGCGCCAAAGCTGGCGCTACCGGCAGCGGACCCCGCGGTGATGTGGGCTGAATTTGCCGAATTAGAGCCGCATATGAAGGATGAAGCTTCCCCATGACCTGGGATAAACGCCTGTTTGACCTGTTTTTTGCCCTGTTGCTGATCGTGATCCTTGGCCCCATCCTGCTGGGGTTGATGATCTGGTTGCGGATCAGGGAAGGCGGGCCGCTGTTTTACGTGGCCGAGCGGATGAAGGGCGTCGATCAGCCCTTTATGCTGTGGAAGCTCAGGACCATGACCGTGGTCGATGAGGACAGCGGCGTGTCCGGCGGCGACAAGGCGGCGCGGGTGACAAAAACCGGCGCCTGGCTGCGCTCAAAGCGGCTCGATGAGTTTCCGCAGCTGTGGAATATCCTCAAGGGCGATCTGTCCTTTGTCGGCCCGCGCCCGCCGCTGCGGCAATATGTGGAGGCCCATCCCGAGATCTACGCCGAGGTGCTGAAATCGCGCCCCGGCGTCACCGGCCTGGCCTCGATCACCTATCACAAGCATGAGGCGATGCTGCTTGCGCGCTGTACCTCCGCCGAGGAAACCGATGCGGTCTATTCCCGCATCTGCGTGCCCGCCAAGGCGCGGCTGGACCTGATTTACCAGCGCCATCAGAACATGTGTTATGACTTCGATCTGGTGTTTCAGACCATCGGCAACCTGTTCCGGCGTGGACGTTGAGGGGTCAGAAAAACTCGATATCCGCAGCCAGTCCGTTATAGTTTTGGAGGTTGGAAAACAGGATCCGGTCGCCGCGGCCAAAGTCCAGAAGAACCCCTTCGGCGGTGACATCGGCATAAGTCGTCAGCACCGCCTGGCCGCTGTCCTGACCGCCCACTAAATCTGAGGAGAGGCGGAGCACGTCCTCGCCAATGGCAAAATCTTCTACCTCGTCTGCGTCATGGCCAACGTCAAATACAAAGGTATCGACCAGGGTGCCACCGCGTAGGAGGTCGTTTCCAGATC
>NZ_JAATOX010000221.1 GCF_011806385.1 Phaeobacter sp. HF9A
CATAGCGGCCCTGTCCGACCCTGGTCTGGCTGAGGTCGCGCGGGGTCAGATATTGCACCAGACGGCCCGCATCGGGGCCACGCAGCTGCACCTGCCGCTGGGCCGCCACATCCCACATGGCGACGCCATGGATCAGCCGGTCGTATTCGCCCTCGGGATCGCCGAAATGCGCCGGGATATACATGTGGTTATAGACCGAGAAAGCCGCGACCCCATCGCGCACTGTGGCGTCGAAATAGGCGGATTTGCGGATATTGGGGCCAATGCCGATTGCAAATGTCATGCGGCGCCTCGCGGGTGTCTGAGTGGGGTTCCCTGTTCCTTTCCACTCACGGGCGCAAACTGCAAGGAGTTTTGGGATCACAGGCCGGACAGCGCCCGGCAAGGCGCGGGCGCTGAGTTTTTCAGCGGGTCGGAGCCCTCAGGCCATATTGGGATCGTCCAGATACATCCGCCAGTTATGCTCGGGCGCGAACCCCAGCATTTCTTCGGCCTTTTTGATCGAATAGAAGGTCTCCGTCGCGCCCATCTCCTGCGCCGGTACGCCCTGATAATACTGCGCGATCAGCTCGGATGTGCTGAGATTCACCGAATGCTCCCGGTTGGCGACGTTGAAGATCTGATAGCCCAGCCCATCCGTCGTCAGGCAGCGCTGCACCATCTGGCCGAGGTCCCGCGCGTCGATATAGGCAAAGATATTGCGCCGCCGCAGGTCGGGATCGGCCATATAGGCAGGGAAATTCGCCTTATACTCGTGCGGCTCAATCACATTGTTGATGCGCAGCCCATAGATATCGGCCCCGGTGCGACGCTGAAAGCTGCGGGCGGTGACCTCATTGGCGACCTTGGACATGGCATAGCTGTCCTCGGGTACCACGGGGTGTTCCTCGTCGATGGGCAGGTAGTCCGGCTTGCGCTCGCCACCGGCAAAACAGATGCCATAGGTGGTCTCGGAAGACGCAAAGATCACTTTGGTGATGCCCGCCTTCAGTGCCGCGTCGATGACGTTATAGGTGCCCATGGTGTTGACGCGGTAGCATTCATTGTCTGATTTCATCAGGAGCCGGGGCACGGCGGCAAAATGCACCACCGCATCAAAGCGCGGCGGGCTGCGGTGGTCTTCCATCTCGTCATAGCCGGCCCAGGCGTGCATCACATCCATCATCTGGCCCGCGTCGGTGATATCGGCGATCCGGTTGTCGACGCCCGGCAGATCCAGCGGCGTCAGATCCACATTCACCACCCGATGTCCCTGCGCCAGCAGATAGGCCACCGCGTGACGCCCGGCCTTGCCCGAGCCGCCGGTAAACAGAATACGCATTGGGGTCTCCTCATGTTGCTCGCCGCGAAGATAGCGGTAACAGCCGTGAGGTCCATGCGAAACTGCGAGTGAGTGATCGGGGGAGCAGGCGGCAGGCAATACCGGCGTTTCGGCATCGCGGGGCGAAAGGCGGGTTTGAGGCGATCACCACCATTGAGCGTTGTCAGCTGCCTCGGGACATGAGACCCTTGCTTTCATGACCGACTTGTATTTGACAGAGGCTGACTTCGAGGCTGAGATCACGATCCTTAGCGCGGAGCAGAGAGGGCGCAAAACGCCTCCGCAGAACAACATTCGTTGGGATTTTGGCTATGTGGAAGACAACCCGCCCGAGCCCGAGCGCAATCTGGGTGCGGAGATTTATATGATCTGGCCCAATTTTCTGGATGCAGACGGCACACCTATTGAAAAAGGCATCCCGCTGATTGGAACATACAAGGCTCGGATGCACATCTTGGAAAAAGAAATGATGGACTTCCACCGGAAACGGATATCGGTTGGCCTTAAATTCAACTGCCACGAAGGAGCCAGGATCGTGGCGAGAGGTGTCGTAACAAAACTTCGAGCCATTTCGCCTGACGGCAGCTAAGTCCCGCGCTCCTGACTCTGGCTTGCCCCGCGTCGAGGCAGAGATGCACGACGTTCGACGCGGGGAGCTGAGCCTAGAGGGTTGCGGCCAGTCGGGTGCCCTGGTTGATCGCCCGTTTGGCGTCCAGTTCCGCCGCCACATCGGCGCCGCCGATCACATGGGCGGTGATGCCCCTGGCCTCCAGCGCGTCGGCGAGGCTGCGCTCGCTGACCTGTCCGGCGCAGAGCACGATGGTGTCGGCCTTGATCACGGTGGGGGACTCGTGGTCCTCGCCATAGCTCACATGCAGCCCGGCGTCGTCGATGCGCTCGTAGTTGACGCCGCCGATGAACTCCACCTGTTTCATCTTCAGCGTTGCGCGGTGAATCCAGCCGGTGGTCTTGCCGAGCCGCTTGCCATGGCGCTCGGCCTTGCGCTGCAACAGGGTGACCTGGCGGGCGGGGGCCTCGGGCTGTGGGCCTTCGGGTGCCAGCCCCGCGCGGTGGGTGGCAGGGTCGCTGACGCCCCATTCGCGCATCCAGTGCGGCAGGCTCGCGGTTGGGCTCTCGCCGTCGTGCAACAGGTATTCGCAGACGTCAAAGCCAATGCCGCCCGCGCCGATCACCGCGACCTTGTGGCCCACCGGCACCTTGTGGCGCAGCACGTCGATGTAGCTGACGACCGAGGCGTGATCCTGCCCCGGAATGCCGGGATCGCGCGGGATGACGCCGGTTGCGATCACCACCTCGTCAAAGCCGCTGAGATCCTCGACCCCGACACGGCGGCCCAGCTGCAGCGTGATGCCCGCCTCGGCCACCATGGTGCGATACCAGTCCACAAGCCCCCAAAACTCTTCCTTGCCGGGCACCTGCTTGGCCATATTGAGCTGGCCGCCGATCTCCTCGGCGCCATCAAACAGGGTGACCGCGTGGCCACGCTCCGCCGCTGCCAGCGCGGTGGACAGACCCGCCGGACCGGCGCCGACGATGGCGATGGCTTTTGTC
>NZ_JAATOX010000022.1 GCF_011806385.1 Phaeobacter sp. HF9A
CCCGCATGCTCGTCGGTGGAGATTACCGCCGCGTGCTCCCCGCGTCGGCAATGATCGGGGCGATCTTCCTTCTTTGGGCCGACATGGCGGCCCGGACGGTTCTGGCCCCTGAGGATATGCCCATCGGGATTATCACGGGCCTGGTTGGCGGCATGTTCTTTGTCTGGCTGCTCGGGCGACGACGATCAGCAATCTGAAACCCGCGGTCACAAACGCCGCGTGCCGTGCGGGTGACGACGGCTCTGGCGTCTGTTTCGTGACAGTCCCGCGAAATCCCCGGCCCTTTCGAGCCAGGGACCGGTATCAGGCGGCTTGCGGTTTGCGACCGCGCCCGAGGGAGATCAGCGCCAAGATCGGATCGGCCAGCATCATAGAGAGCACCTCAGGCGGCGCGCGCTCGGGGCCCATTGGCCCAGGTTGCGGCCAAAAGCCGCCTGGAATCGCGGATCACCAGGCGGCTCGGCGCGACCAGGGACAGGATGTCGGCTCGCTCCAGCGCCTTGATCTTGCGAGAGACAGTTTCAGGCGTAAGGGCTGCCAGCGCGCCAAGGTCTTGTCGGCTGAGATGAAGCGCGACGACCTCAGGCTGGCCCTGACGCGCGGCAAAATGGGCGATCAGGCCCGCGACCCGCGCCAGCGCGGTCTGGCTTCCGCGCAGCTGATAGAGCGCGATTGCCTCGCTCAGCCGATTTTGGGTCTCGGTTACGAGGTTGGTAACGAGGCGAGGGATCTGGTCCGCGAGTAGCGCGAAGTCGTCCTGCGGACAGATCCAGACCTGGGTATCACAGAGTGCCGTCTCGGTAAGCTGCGGCAGACGTGGGCCGGTGGGGCACAAAAGCCCACCGCCAAAGACCACGCCCAGCAGATCGGTTTCGCATTGGCTGCGGTTGGCGTCTTCGCGCAGCGCACCCGTCAGGACGATCCCGACATGGCCTTGGTTGCGGTCTATCGGTCTTAGCACCTCGCCTGCGACAAGCGTCTCGGCGGTGAAATAGCGGGTGACGAGCGTCCTCTCCTCCTCTGTCAAACCTCGAAACAGAGCGTGTGATTTCCAGCAGGCAGCCTCGGGAGCCTCGGGTAAAGGGGGCGGCACAAGGGCCTCCGCGCCCCAGGGGAAGGCGGTGTGAAGGGTCATGGATAAGATCTCCGAAAGGGGCCGATCTGCATTTTGCGCAGCCGGGGTCAGTCGTTCGGGAGACGGTTGGGGAAGGTGGCCCCCGCCCGTCTCTGCGTCAGGGAAACGTCCTTAGGCAGAGACGGGTGGTGCGCGGCAGGGATGGCCGCGGGAGAGGCGCAGGGCGCATGCAACCTGATGCCGGTGCGCGCGCCGCTCGGCAGGCCGCAGCAGCGTGGCGAGCGGTTCAGGGTCCGGGAGCGCCCAATCCGGTGTAAAGAGGCTGACCTGCACGCAATGGTAGGATCTGTGGCCATCGTCCTCGCTGTCCGTGGCCTCAGTGACGGTGCCATCCGCCGCGAGCCAGACCTCGCGCGGGCCCTCGTCTGTGCAAAGCACCAGGCGCATGCCGTCGCCATCGGCTGCGGACACAGGCATCATGCCCGCAGGCACGGTGCCTGCAAACAGGAGCGCGACCAGCAGCAACAGCCGCAGGGTCAGGTGGGCATGGCGCATCGACGGGCCGTCCGTATCAGATGTTGTTGAGGCGGCGGATTTTCTCCAGCACGCGGTCGGTGGCTTCCTGATAGCCGATCGGTTCAAAGAAACGGCCCTTGCGATCAAACAGCAGGATATTGGCCGAGTGATCCATGGTATAGCCGCCGTCCTTCAGCGGGACCTTGCGTGCAAAGATACGGAAGGCGCGGATTGCCTTGTCGATCTCCTCCCGGCTGCCAGACACGCCTTCGACGCCCGGTGCCCAGGTCACATAGTCGCGGAGCTGTTCCAGCTTGTCGCGCTCCGGGTCCACAGTGACAAAGAACACGCGGAGCTGCGCGTCGGGGCCGAGTTCGTCCTGAAACGTCGCAATATCGCCGAGGGTGGTCGGGCAGACCTCCGGGCAATGGGTGAAGCCGAAGAACACGGCCGAAGGCGACCCCTTCAGCGTGTCCTCGGTGAAAGGCGCGCCAGAGGTGGTGGTCAGGTGATAGTCGCCCGGGCCGATGCTGTTGGCGAGGCTCTGGTTCAGCCCGGCAGCGCCCCAGCGGTTCCAGGCAAAGGGGATGAGGGCCAGCAGAACCAGCCCCCAAAGCCCCCCGATCACCATATATTTGTGTCGGGTGGTCATGGTGTACCTCAGTTCGACGCGTGGCCGTGATCGCCGTGATGCGCAGGCGTCTTGGCGTTGATCGCACCGATGCTGAGCGGCAACGAGACCTCACCGGCGTGCTCGAATGTCAGTGTCACCATGACGGTTTCCCCTTCGACGAGCGGCGCCTTGAGCCCCATGAACATCAGATGAAAGCTGCCGGGTTTCAGTGTCACTGTCTCGCCTGCCGGGATCTCCAGCCCGTCCGCCAGCTCCCGCATCTGCATGACGTCACCATTCATCGCCATCTCGTGGACTTCCATGTGGTCTGAGACATCGGTGCGGGCACTGACCAACCGGTCAGCGGACTCGCCGGTGTTGGTGATGGTCATGAAGCCGCCGGCAACGGGCGCATTGGGCAGGGTCGCGCGGGAAAAGGCGCCGGTGATTTCGAGCGGGCCGAGCGTGACAGGCGCGGCAGAGCTGTGATCTGATCCGTGGTCATGCCCGTTCCCCTGTCCGTGCCCGTGACCATGCGCCATATCGCCTGCAACGATGGTGATTTTCGGCGCGGGGTTGGCAACGTTATGGGCGCCGGAGACATCCGTCCAATCCGCGACCCCATTGGCACAGGTTTGAAGAGCCGGGAAGTACATCACCGTGCCGGGCGCGATCTCTGCGCCAAAGGTGCCGCGCACGGTGAATTCATCATACCAGTCGCTTTCCAGATGACCGCCGGACCAGGTCACCTCGCGCAGGCCCTCGGTCATCTCGGTGCCGTGATTGTTGTAGGGCGTGGCGTAGGCGCCCTTGGCGGTGCTCAGCTCCCAACCCGCCTTGGGCATTGGTTTTGCGGCATAAAACCCGTCAGGCAGGGTCAGGCGCACGGTGTGGGTGGCCTCTCCGTTGCAGCCATGCGGAACGCGCAGGGTGATCTTGGTGGTGCTGCCCGCAGCGGCTTCTTTCTGCTCGAGGGTGCTATGGGCGAAAGCGGATCCGGCCAAGAGCGCAAAGGCGCCGGCAAGTGCGAAATGTTTCATGAGTATGCTCCACGTCAGCGCGCGCGGACGCACCGCAGCCTGCGCTATCTGGCGGCGGGATGCGCCGCGAAATCTGGATGAAAGACCCTCTCCGTTTAACGGGGCAGAGGGCGGCGATCAGATCAGAACGGGAGGCGCGCGGGGCGAGCGCGCATAGTCGCGCGCCTGTGACGCCCGATAGAGGTCATCAGCCCGCCGCCAAAGCATATAAGGCACCAAGGCGAGCGCGACGTCGGGCAGGCGGGGAATGTCGGCCTCTGGCAACAATGTACAGAAGGGACAGGCGTGATCATGCGCGCCATGTCCGTCGGCGCAAAGGTCATCCGCTCGAAAGCCCATGTGCAGGATCTCGGCACGCACCGCATCTTCACGCTCGGGCGCCATGGCCGCAGCAGAAAACACGCTGGCGACAAACAGCAGCGTTGCCGCGAGGCAGAAGATCAGATTTTGGCGCAACCCCTGGATCATGGCCTGACCCTATACCGCAGCCGCGCGCAAAGGCCAGCAGATTTAACGCCGTGGCCTGCGACCTGTTTTCTCGACACCGAGAGGGGGGCAGGGCCGGGACTGTTGCGTTAATCTATCCAGGCTCAGGATCACTCTCGACCCGATTGTTTCGCCACTTGCCACCCATTCGGATGTTAGGTTTCATCGACATGCCAATCGACACTTGCTTTGCGTAGATGCTTCTCGGTTTGATTGGTCAATACAGGTCCAAATTTCTGGACCCAGTAATATACAGTGGAGCGATCAACGTTGATACCGATGGTTTCTCGACTAAGATCCACCTCCTATGCAATGCCGCCGGGCTGCCGATGAGGACCGAGATCTACGCTGGGCAAACCTCCGACTATCTCGGCTTTGTCGACATCACGTTCATCCGCCTGTGGATACGCCATTTGTCAACATGACCTAACGCCCGCTCAGGAGGGCGCATGGAGGTCGCCGGTTCTATACAATATTCAATATAGAATTCCACGGGCGGACCGGGTTCCTTGAGCGTATGCAACGCCCAACCACATCACCCCTTGGCACATTGTCCACCGACGACCTGCTGTTCGTGCCGCCCGACCTGCCTTTGCCTGTGCTTCAAGAGACACTCTTGCGGGACTACGGGATCGACGGCATGTTCAAGCGTCTTTCGGGAGAGCGTGACCAGAACCTTCGTGTCCGCACGAAGGATGACACGGAGTATCTGCTCAAAGTTGCCAGTCCGGCGGAAGATCCTGCGTTGATCGACTTTCAGATCGAATCGTTGCTTCACCTCGCACAGCGCGACCCGGATCTGCCGATCCCCCGGATGATCCCCAGCCAGACCGGTGAAATGACTGTTAAGGTCGTTCACGAGGGCGAAACCCATGTTGTTCGCCTGCTCAGCTACGTTCCTGGTACGCCCTTGAGCCTGTCCGGGCATGTCACGGAGCAACTGGCTCAGAGCCTTGGCCAGGTGCTCGGCCAGATAAACCACGCCTTCGCCGGCTTTTCGCATCCGGCGGCCACCAAATTTATGCCGTGGAACACATTGAACGGGCTTTTGGAGTCGCCTCAGCTTGCAGATGCCTATCTGCCCGACCATTTGCAGCACGCCTGCGCCCCGGTGATCGACCGCTTGGCTCGCGTCAGCTTGCCAGCCATGCGCGACATGCCCCACGCGGTGATCCACTACGATAGCCATTCTGGCAACGTTCTGATTGCGCGCGACAATGCTGACGAGGTCTGCGGTTTGATCGACTTTGGCGATATGATCGCCGGACCGATCCTTCAGGATTTGGCCACACCGCTCGCCAGCTTGATCGAACACGGGGCCGACCCTGTTGGCATCAGCGTCGCGCTCCTGGGCGGTTTTGCAAAAGCCCATCCCATTCCGCTCGATCAGCTGCCCTATCTGCATGACGCGATCCTTGCGCGCCTGATCCTGACCGTAGAACTACTGACCTTCCGCATCCGACATGACCTCTCCGAAGCCGAAGCTTTGGAGCAGACCGAATTGCCCCGGTCCATCCGCGCGCTCGAACGTCAGCTCGAAATGGACCCCCAAGACTTTATCCGCCGCATCATGGATGCGGTCAGCCAGACGGAGTGACCCTATGGCCCTGACTCAGGCAAACCAGACGCTTCTTGAGCGCAGACGCAAGGCGCTCGGCCCGGCCTATGCCCATTTCTATCGTGATCCGGTGCATCTGGTGCGCGGTGAAGGTGTGTGGATGTGGGACGACGACGGCCGCAAATACCTCGATTGCTACAACAATGTGGCCTCCGTCGGCCATTGTCATCCCGCCGTGGTCGAGGCGCTGCACACTCAGGCGCAGCGCCTGAACACGCATACACGCTACTTGCACGCGTCGGTGGTGGAGTATGCAGAGATGCTGGCCGACATTATGCCCGGCGATATTTCGGTGTCGAACATCGTGTGCACCGGGTCCGAAGCCAATGATCTGGCCTGTCAGATTGCCCGCAAGGTCACGGGCAATACCGGACTGATCATACTGAAAGACACCTACCACGGGGCCACGACCTTGGTGCGCGAGTTGTCCCCCGCGATCAGGCCGGAGCCTTGCCCCGACTACGTCTATGAAATCGACGTCCCAGACACCTATCGTGGACCCGGCGCGGACGATCCGGCCGCCTTTCTCGCCCATCACAAAGATCAGATCAAAACCGCCATCGGCAAACTTCAGGCGCGCGGACATGGAGTGGCCGCCCTATTGATCGACTCGATCTATGATGGGCCGGGGATTTTTGCCCCGCCGCCCTCTTATCAGCGGGAGCTCTTTGCACAGGTGCGCGCGGCGGGCGGCCTGATCATCGCGGACGAGGTCCAATCGGGCCTATGCCGGCTGGGCGATCACTATTGGGGCGTGATGGACAGCGGCGTGGTGCCCGACATCATCACGATGGGAAAGCCAATGGGCGACGGTCACCCTTTGGCCGTAACCGCCACAACCCCCGACATCATGAAAGCCTACGTCGACAAAGGCGGCGAGTATTTCAACACCTTCGCAGGAAACCCGGTGTCTGCCGAAGTAGGCAAAGCGGTGCTTCGGATTGTCGAACAGGAAAACCTGTTGAGCCACGTCAAAGAGACCTCCGACTATCTGATGACACGGCTGCGCGTCATCGCAGACAAACACCCGATCATCGGGGATCTGCGTGGCAAGGGATTCTTCATCGCGCTGGAGTTCGTGCGCGACAAGGCAGACAAGACCCCTGATGGCGACGCCTGCCTGACGGCGGTCGAGTGGATGAAGGACAACGGCGTCTTGGTGTCGCGTATCGGTACCGAGGGCAACATCATGAAAATTCGCCCGCCGCTCGTCTTTGCCAAAGAGCACGTGGATTTACTTGTCGAGACACTAGATCGCGCCCTGTTGACACTTTAGCGCCCAGACCGGGCGCTATTTGCCGTCGATCAGCCTAGCGATGAACATCGAGAACATCTCGCCCTGTCCGACCACACCGAGCTTGCGGTAGATGTTTGACCGATGGATCGCCGCCGTCCCCGGCGCAATATCCAGTAGCCGCGCAATGGATTTCGACGAATGCCCCTTGAGCAGCAGGCGGGAAATTTCCCGCTCGCGCTCGGTCAGCACACCTGCGCCAAATTCACTCATCACCGTCGAGATGGCTTCATGCACCCGTCGCCGCGCCACCTCGGCCGAGGTGTCGGGCGCAACCTGCGGGCGCAGATGTCTGCGAAACGCAGTGGTCAGAACCGGATGCACGAGTTTAACGAAATTCACTGCCTCCTGAATGCGGTCCCCGAGAGACACATAGATCGACAGGTGCACACAGCGGTCGGGCGTAACTTCCATCAAGGTGCCGATTTCATGACTGGCCGACACCTTGATCCAGTATCGGGCAAAGGTCTCTGGCATCTCGCGGGTCTCATTGCCCGTCAGGTCGAGCAAAACCGTGCCAAAGTACCGCTCTTCCGCAAACAGACTGTACATCGGGTCGAGCAGGTAAATCCCGTTGCTGTATTCCACCATGTTCGGATCGTGGTGTAATGAATGGGCATAGAGCGTTCGCGGCTGCATCCCTTCTTCGAACTCGAAGAGTGAGATCGACTGCGTTGGAACCCATCGGCGCACCCAGTCCGCGACCTTCTGTGGAAAGTCCAAGTTGCCCGCCTGCGCGCCGAGCATGGCCAGCTCTTCGACGAGCCGAGAAAGGGCGTCGTTCGGCAAAAGCTCCATCAGCTCGGACATGTGGGGCGGAATTTCGCTTTCCATACCAAACTCCTCTCCCATCGAATGGGTGTTGTCTGAATCGCCCCCGGGTCTGTCGGAGCCCATCAACTTAAGTAAGGATGATGGCCATGACAAAAAAGCAAGATGTCAAATCGCTACTCTCCTGAGGTCCGCACTCGCGCGGTCCGATGTTCGAGCATCAAGGCTCCTACGAAACTCAGGCGGGCGCGATAGCGGCCATTGCACCCAAGATCGGCTGTATTCCTCAAATCTTGAGCGGATGGGGCAAGCAGGCCGAAAAAGACAGCGGCATATGCGACGGCGTGACAACCGAAGAACGAGACCGGATCAAGGCACTGGAAAGTGAGGTTCGCGAGCTGCGCCAGGCCGATGTGGACCTGTCACGCTGTTGTGCCGTTCCAAGTGCTCGTTTAAGCCACCTTCCGTTCAAAAGCGACCGGGCTTTTCCAGCCTAGTGCTGCGTGTCGGCGGCGCGGATTGTAGAACCCGTGCATGTATTCGAAGATCGCCATCTCTGCCTTCCGCCGTGTGTCCCATGAATGCCGCCAGATCAGTTCTGACTTGATGGTTTTGAAGAAGGTTTCGACAGCCGCGTTGTCATAGCAGTTCCCCTTGCCGCTCATCGACACCTTGAACCCGTTCTGGCGCAGGATCTTCTGGTCGTCGTGCGAACAATATTGCGACCCGCGATCCGTGTGATGACTGCAGTCCTTTGGTGGTTGTCGGAACGCGATTGCCATTTTCAACGCCCGGATCGCCAGGTCACGTTTCATCCGGTTGCTTTCAGCCCATCCAATGACACGACGGGAATGCAGGTCCAGGATCACTGCGAGATAAAGCCACCCCTCGCGTGTCCAGACAGAGCTGATATCGCCAGCCCATTTCTGATCGGTCTTGTCGGCGTTGAAGTCGCGATCCAACAGGTTCGGTGCAATGTTGAACTTGTGATCGCTGTCGGTTGTGACCGTGTGTTTGCGCGTTCTTACAACAGATATGCCGTTCCGACGCATCAAACGTCCGACACGACGGTGACCGACATCCAAGCCGATCTCTTTCAGTTCTTCGGTCATGCGTGGTCGGCCATAACTGCCCAGACTGAGACGGGACTTCTCCTTGATGTGGGCCAGCGTGACCAAATCAGACCGCTGTCTGCGACTGGCCCGGCCATTGCGGAATGCACGCAAACCACGTGAGCTGACATCCATGACCTTGCAAAGACGCGCCATTTCGAAAGTCCCCGCGTGTTCTTCAATGAACCTGAACCTCATGGCTTTTGGCCCGCGAAGAACTGCGTTGCTTTTTTAAGATCTCCCTCTCCTCCTTGAGAATGCGGGTCACGCGCCGGAGCCGGTCGTTCTCTTGGGTGAGGCTCAAATCCTCTTTCGAAACCACATCTGTATCTCGGTGCGCTGTGATCCATTTGTTCAGCGTCGACATCCCGACACCCAAATCATCAACCACCTGCTTACGCTTTAGCCCACTGGTCAGCGCGATACGCACCGCATCCTGGCGGAATTCGTCCGTCCGTTTCAATCCCATAGTCAGTCTCCTTTGTTGCAGTAAATGCTATCAAAGGAGCGGCATCAAACCGCGACAGGTCCAGACAGGATTGAGGCCAAGGCATCAAGCGGATCTGCTGGCAAGATCAACTCTGCCTCTGCATTGCGTCTATTCTGATAAGCCTGCCGGAGTGACCAAGGCGGGCATCACGTCAGGCTTGCAACGCGCCCGCGCCACGTCATAATCGCGCTACGCAGGGGCACGATCTGTGCTGTATACCTGTCCAATGGGGAGCCATGGCGGGCATTCTAACCTTTACCAGCGGGCGTTTCGAAGACGCCCAAGCGCATCTTACGCAATCATTCTGCCGCCACCAGTTGGTGCCTTGCGGCACCCGTGCCGTGCAGTTTACCCATTCTGCCGCAGCCTTGGGAGCGAACGCCTTCAACACGCTCAGTTACGGGGCCGAAATCGAAGTGCAGGCCAAGGGCCTCGAAGATTTCTATATGTTCGAAATGCCGTTGCGCGGTGGTGTCGATATTGAAATCGGTCAGCAGCAGGCCCGGTCTGCGCCGGGACATGCATTGTGTCTGTCGCCCGGGCAATGGTTCCGATCACGCTGGCGCCAGGACACCTATCAATGGATGTTGCAGATCAGCCGGGGCGCGATTGAGGCCGCCTTTGAACAGCGAGCCCGTCGCCGGGTCGCCGACGATATCGTTTTCGATCCGGTGATCGATCTGCGGTCAGAACATGGGCGCGCCCTGTTGCAGTCCATGCAGCGGCTGGCGGCGACCTCCGACGCGTTTGACGCGCAGCTCACAGACAGCTTTCAGAAACAGATTGACGCTGTGGTGTCGCTTCTGGTGGCGAATCTGCCCTATTTTCGGAACGGATCACCCGTGCCGCAGCGGTTGCATGCGACGCCGCGCCACGTGCGCCGGGCGATGGACATTATGCAGGATCGCTTTGCGGGCCCGCTGTCCGTGGCAGACCTTGCCGATGACATCGGCGTGTCTGAGCGCGCGCTTTATGATGGGTTCCAGCGCTATTACCAGAAACCGCCCTATGAGGTCCTGATGCGGATTCGCATGGAGCACGCTCGCGTGCTTGTCCGGGCTGGAGATCTGTCGCTTGCCGATGTGGCCCGGCGCGTGGGCATGGCGCATCAGGGGCGCTTTTCGGCACAGTATAAAAAGAGCTTCGGTCTGAGACCGCTCGAAGACCGCCGGCAGGCCATTGGCCTAAAATCGTAACGCCTCATCGGCGTTTTATCCGCATCCTGCAGAAATGTCGCGCGCGCAGCGCAGGACGCCTTGACCGGAGCATGAAGGCTTCGGTCTGTATGAGCCATCGCACAGACATGTCCGTTTGTTGCGGACACAGAAAGGAATACGATGCGCGCCTCCCCTGCGTCCTTTGTGGACAGCCCACTGAAACGTCAAGATGGAAACGCGCTGTTGAGCTGCTACTTCCCGCTCGGCGATCCAGAGGTGCCGGTAGAGATGATCGACGTCTATGCGGAGCAGGGGGTTGATGTGCTGGAGATTGGACTGGCCTCCTCGTACCCGTTCATGGATGGCGCCGATGTACGTGCTTCGATGGCACGGGCCGACCGAGCGCGCGCGCAGCGGGATCTGGAGGCGGTTCTGGAACGTCTGGCCCGCCATCGCAATGCGCCGAAAGCCCTATTGATGTGTTATGCGGATGCCGATCATCCGGCTCATGAGGCGCCTGGGTTCTGGCAGGGACTGGACAGTTGCCTGATCGTCGCGCAGCCGGGCGATCCTCTGGCTCAGGGTTTGCGGGCGCAGGCCGTTGCCGCCGGTGTGGCCCCTTCCGAATTCATTGGCCTGCCTTTGGGTGACGCGGCTCTGACAGCGAGCCGTGCGGCGTCCTTCTATGTCATGCTGCAGGCGGGCGCTGGGTTGACGGGCCCGCGAACGTCGCTTGATCCCGACAACCGGGGGCGCATTGATCACCTGCGCGCCGGGGGTGTCAGCGCGCCGATCCTGTTGGGTTTTGGAATTTCAAATGGCACGCAGGCCAAGGCTGCGCGGGCACTAGGGGCGGATGGCGTCATTGTTGGCTCACAGGTGCTGCGCGCGGCGCTGCAAGGCGCGCGCTGCCTGGCCGCGCTGTTGAAAGATTTGCGAGGAGGTCTCGATGCCTGAAGAGTCATGTGCAGAAGAGACATGGGTGATTGGCTTTGACATCGGCTCCACTGCCGTCAAGGCGGGTCTCTTTGGAGTGGATGGCACCGTGGTGGATCACTGGAGCCGCAGCTATCCCACACAACGCCCCCGCCCGGGGCTGGTCGAACAGGACCCGCAACATTGGCTAAATGGGGTGTACGATGCGATCGACGCCTTGCTCAAGGGGCGGGATCCGGCGCGTGTCGCTGCCGTCGGCATGTGCAGTCAGGTCAACACCGAGGTTTTCGTGGATGCCGAGGGTGCGCCGCTGTTTCCCGCCATCACTTGGCAGGATGTACGCGCAGCCCCTCAGGCGGATGCTCTGAACGCGCGTATTTCAGCCGAAGATAAACTGGCCTGGTGGGGGGCGGATATGCCCATCGGGGCCAGTCATGTGATGGCCAAGATGCAATGGATGGCGGACAACCATCCCGACCTCTGGGCGCGCACGCGCTATGTGTTATCACCGAAGGATTATTGCCTGCTTAAACTCACCGGGCAGGCGGTCACCGATCCGATTTCCGCCTTTGGTCAGGTGGGGCTGGATCTGGCTTATATCGAGCCGCTGTTGCAGTTAATGCCGGGCGCGGCAGAGCGCCTGCCTGCCCTGCGCTTTTTCACCGATATTGTCGGCGAGATGTCATTGGGCAGCTGCGGCCGGTTGGTTCCCGTGGTGACGGGCACGATGGACGCTTGGGGCAATCTGTTCGGCTGTGGCGTCTTTGCGCCGGGGCAGGGCATGTATGTCAGCGGCACCAGTGAAATTCTGGCGGTGGTCGGGGCTGCGCGCATCGGGGCGCCAGGGATCGTGACCTTTGCCACCGTCGAGGATCTGGTGGTGAACGCAGGACCCACGCAAAGCGGGGCGGACAGCCTGCGTTGGTGGGGGGAAACGGTCGGGAAGTCGCCGGTAGAGCTGGTCGAGATGGCCCAGCAGGTAGACCGCGCCAATAGCAATGTCCTGTTCCTGCCGCAACTTGAGGGCGAACGCGCGCCGATCTGGAATTCGAACATTCGCGGCTCTTTCATCGGTTTGGACAGCCGCACGGCGGGGCCGGAGTTCGCGCTTGCCGTGCTGGAAGGGGTCGCCATGTCGGCCCGGCATCTCTTTGAGGCGCTGACCGAGGCCGCAGGCTGCCGTCCGGAGTATCTGCTCTATGGCGGAGGTGGCGCCCGCTCGGATCTGTGGAGCCAGATTCGCGCAGATGCGCTCGGCATTCCGCTGCATCGTTTCGAATATGGGGACGTCGGCTGTCTTGGGGCGGCAATCATGGCGGCGGTCGGCCTGGGGGCCTTCCCCGACATCAAGAGCGCGGTACCCAAGATGACCCAAGTCGAAGCCGTGTTCGAACCTGATCCGGCGCAGAAGCCGCGCTATGATGCGATGTTCGACGCCTATCTGCGCGCCATGGAGGCGCTTGAACCCATTGCCCTTTTTAACAGCAAAGAGCATCGCGAAAAGATGCCGTCCTAACGCAACAGATGAGGATACTTGTGATGACCAACCTGAAACTGTCTTTGACTGCGCTGACGCTTTTGGCGAGCACCAGTCTGCCGGCTCTGGCCACGGATGTGAACGTCGTGACGCCCTATATGAGCTCCATTCCGACCAACGATATGGTGCAGGCATTCAAAGCTGAGGGCGAAGCCCTTGGCTGGGATGTGACCGTGATCGACACTCGCAACGATTTTGGCCAGCTTGCATCCCGGATGGAAGATACTGTGAACGCGGGCGCCGATGCGATCGTGCTGGTGTCCACCTCGGCCGAACTGGTGGCCGATCAGGTCGCCATGGCGGCGGAGGCTGGCATCCCAGTGGTGTCTCTGGACGGGGTAAAGGCAGAAAATGTGGCGGTCAATGTCACCTCGAACAATTTCGATCTCGGGGTGCAATTGTCCGAGGCGCTGTTCACTGCGCTGAGCGGCAAGGGCAATATCGTCAAATTCTTTCACTCCGCCCACCCCGGCGTGCACCAGCGGGAACTCGGGCTGGATGCGACTTTGGAAAACTACCCCGATATCAACGTGATTGCGGAGCATTTCGTGCAGGTGCCGGGGCCGGTCGATGACGGGCGCGTGGCCATGGAAAACATCCTGCGCCAGTATGGCGATGAGATCGACGGTGTCTGGGCGGCCTTTGATGATCCGGGTATTGGTGCGGAACTGGCGTTCGAATCCGAAGCGCCGGACTCGGATGCAATCATCATGGGGATCGATGGCAATGAACAGGCCGTCGATATGATCGCGTCCTGCACGCACTATGCTTTGACACTGCGCCAGGATTTTCCGGGCATGGCCAAGATCGGTGTGGAGCAGCTTGAAAAGATCCTGAACGGTGAAAGCCCGGACAGTGACGAGATTTTTGTTCCGGCCGTGCCGATCACCGCAGACAGCCTTGGGGTCAGCTGCGAATGACACACACGGAGCCGGACCACATGGCACAGCAGGGGCAGAGTTTCCTGTCCCTGCGCGGTGTCAAAAAACACTTTGGCGGCGCCAAGGCGCTCGATGGTGCTGACCTTTTGGTGGAGGCCGGCTCCGTTCACAGCCTTGTTGGCGAAAACGGGGCCGGGAAGTCGACCCTGATCAAAATTCTGTCGGGGCTGATCGAGCCGGATGCGGGCGACATTTTGATCGATGGCCAGCCCGTTGAGATCGCGGGGGTGCAACAGGCCGAGGCTCTGGGCTTTCGCTTCATTCATCAGGAGTTGAGCCTCGTGCCGCATTTCACGGCAGTGGAAAACGCATTCATCGGACGTCCCTATCCGCGCAAAGGCCCCTTTATTGATCGTCGGGCGATGCGTCAGGCCATCGAAGACACCGCGCGTGATATCGCGCCGGATTTGCCGCTGGATATTCCGGTGGGGCAGATGACGACCGGGCAAAAGCAACTGGTTGAAATCATTCGCGCCCTGATCGGCGCGCCCGCGCGTCTGGTGGTGATGGATGAACCTACGGCCTCGTTGTCGGATGGGGAGGCCGCGCGCCTGCACAAGGCGGTCAAACGTCTGTCCGACACCGGCGTGGCGGTTATTTTCATCTCGCACCGTCTCGATGAGGTGATGGAGATTTGCGACAGTTTCACAGTGCTGCGCAATGGCTGCACGGTTGGTGCGGGTCGCATCAACCAGATCGACCGGGCCGGACTGGTGCATCTGATGTCCGGGCGCGAAGAGGTGCTGGGGGCTGCCGAGACCCCGCCGGTGGACAGCCCTGTTGTGCTTAAGGTGCGGGATTTGCCCTTTGGCACGTGCGGACAGTCGGTGTCCTTTGATATTTGCGCCGGAGAAATCCTTGGCCTTTACGGGCTTGTCGGCGCCGGGCGCTCCTCTCTGATGAAGCTGATCTGGGGCGCTGCGCCACATGCCGGAGGGCAGATCGAACTGGACGGCGTGCCGCTGCGCCCGGGACGGATCGGGGACAGGATTTCGTGCGGAGCGGCCTATGTGCCCGAAGATCGCCGGAACGAGGGGCTGATCACCAGCCGATCGATTGCGGATAATCTGGCGGTGGCGCATCTGTCGCAGGTGCGTGCCCGGCCGCAGATGCCATGGACCAGCCGTCGCAAGATGGCGGAGCGCAGCGCGACGGTGCAATCCATGCTGTCCGTCAAGATGGGATCACCCTGGCATGGCCCTCTGACTCTGTCGGGCGGAAACCAGCAGAAGCTTTTGTTCGGACGCTGGTTCGGAGAACCGACACGGCTTTTGATCTTGGATGAACCCAGCCGAGGCGTCGATGTCGGCGCCAAGGCGGAAATTCACGCCTTGGCCCGCCAGTTTGCCCGTGATGGCGCGGCGGTGTTGATGACGACAAGTGACATGGATGAACTCATGGCGTTGAGCGCCCGGGTGCTGGTGATGGCCGGTGGTGACATCACCGCAGAGCTTTCCGGTAACAGCCTGACACCGGCACGGGTGATCGACGCGGCCTTTCAGCACCAGTCAGAGATCTCCGATACAGACTCACAGACAGAAAAAGAGACTCACGCATGACTTCCTTTGTCCGGCGCTACGGGACCTTGGTGGCCCTTTTGGTGATCATCATCGCCTTTTCCATCGCCTCCCCAATCGCCTTTGGCACCCCCAACAACCTGATCAATATCACGCAACAGATGACGCTTCTGGCGATCGTCGCAATCGGGGCCACGCTTGTGATGGCGGTCGGAGAATTCGACCTGTCGACGGCGGCGGTTGTGTCCTTTGGCGGGATCTTCGTGGTCTTTCTGTTAAAGGCGGGAGTGCCCGCACCGCTGGCCTGTCTGGCGGTTCTGGCTGCGGCCGGGGTGTTCGGTGCGGTGTCCGGGTTTATCGTCGCCCGCTTTGAGGTGTTGTCCTTCATCACCACGCTGGCCGTCGGAACCATCATCGGGGGGATCACCTTCTGGCTGTCCGACGGCGCGACCCTGTTCGGGGACATCCCGGTGGGCTTTCGTGATCTGGCGCGGGGCAAGATCTCTGGCATCCCGACGCTGACCTTCTGGCTAATCGGCGTGGCCGTCGTGGCCTGGGTGGTGCTCGACAAGGTGGAAATCGGTCGCAGGCTTTATGCCATCGGCGGCAACCGCGAGGCGGCACGGCTTGCCGGGGTGCGCATCGTGTCGAACACAATGGTGGCCTTCATCGGCTCGGCCATGTTGTCGGCACTGGTCGGGATGCTTTTGACCGCACGGATCGGCAGCGCCAACCCGACGGGCGGAGGCGGTTTCCTGCTGTCGGCCTATGCCGCCGTTTTTCTGGGCATGACCGCCTTTCGCGAAGGCGAAGCCAATGTCCCGGGCACGCTTGTCGGTGCGGCCATCATCGCCGTTGTCGGCAACGGCCTGACCATTCTGGGGGTGTCGACCTTTATGCAGGACATCATCACTGGGATGATCATCCTCGCCGCCGTTCTGGTGCGTCGCACCGGAACGCAAAGCCGCTGAGACAGGGACAGATCATGGGACTGGATGCACATATTGCAACCCAAACAGGACGGTTCGGCAGTTTTGGCGGGCAATTCGTGGCCCCGGTATTGCTGCCGGTTCTGGACCGGCTTGAAGACGGGTTTCATGACGCCTGGGCCGATCCCGCGTTCCGGGACAGGCTGACGCTTTTGCTGAACCGCTATGTCGGGCGTCCGACGCCGCTGTTCGACATCCCTGCCTTCCCGCGTGAGGCGGGCGGGGCACAGATCGTGCTCAAGCGCGATGACCTGACATTCAATGGCGGCAACTATGCCAACTCCGCCGTCGGGCAATGTCTGCTGGCCAAGCGCATGGGGCTGGAGGCCGTGGTCTGTGAGACTGGCTCGGGGCAGAACGGCATTGCGACCGCTGCCGTGGCGGCGCGCTTTGGCATGGGATGCACGATCTACATCGGGGCCAGCGACGCAGCCCGGCAACCCACGGCCGTCAAGAAAATGCGCCTGTTCGGCGCCGAGGTGAAGGTCGTGGACGATGCCGATCAGACCCTGAGCGCCGCCCTAAGCGCGGCTATGCGGCATTGGATGGGCACGAGCGACACCACGGCCTATGTCGCAGGGGCCCCCATCGGCCCGCATCCCTATCCCGCGATGGTGGCGGCGTTTCAGGCAGTGATCGGTCGTGAAACCCGCTTGCAGCTGATCGATCACGGGCTGGCCCCTTCGGCCTATGTCTCGGCCGTCGGCGGTGGGTCTTCGACCATCGGATTGTTTTCGGCCTTCTGGGGCGATCCGCAAGTGCGTCTGATCGCCGTCGAAGGGGCCGGGGCGAACGATGGCTTTGCCGCACATGCCGCGCGGCTGTCACGCGGGCGGCGGGGCATATTTCACGGGGCGGAGACGCTCGTGCTGTCAGATGCGCAGGGGCAAATCCTGCCGACGCGCTCTATCGCGCCGGGGCTGTCCTATCCCGGTTCAGCCCCGCAACTGGCGGATCTGGTCCAGAGCGGTCGGGTCGAAACCATGGCGATTTCCGATGCTGCAGCCAAAGAGGCTGTCCTGAGACTTGCGCAGCGCGAAGGCATTCTGTTGTGCCTTGAGGCCGGTCACGCGCTGGCTGCGGCAGAACGTTTGGCCTTGGAAATGGGGCCGGACCAATCGGTTGTCGTGATGGCGCAATCGTCCGGGGACAAGGATATCGAAACTCTGACCGAGGAGACGACAGAATGAGCGCGTCGATTCCCTGCGAGCAAACTACGCCGGAAACGCAACGAATCGCGGCCATGTTCCGGCGTTTGAACGACGCGCAACGACCGGCCTTTGTCACGTATACGGTGGCAGGGGATCCGTCCTTTGAGGCCTGCCTTGCGCGGCTGCATCAATTCGTGGCGTCAGGCATCGATATGATCGAAATCGGCCACCCGTTTTCAGATCCGATCCTCGATGGGGCCACAATTCAGCAAGCCAATATCCGGGCATTGTCGGCGGGCGGCAATCTGGAGCGGACACTGGAACTCTGCGCTGCCTTTCGCACACAGGATACCACCACACCGCTTATTCTGATGGGATACGCCAATCCTCTGGCGGTGATGGGGTACGAACGCTTCGCCGCACGCGCGGCGGCTGCGGGGGTGGACGGCCTGATTGCCGGGGATTTCCCGCTGCGGGAAGCCGGGCCTTTGCTGGATGCGCTGGCGCACCATGGCCTGTATCTGATCCCGATGGCGGCGCCGACGCTGGCGCCCAAGGATTTCACATCGGAGCACCCGGCGGTGGGGGGCTTTCTTTATTGCATCCCGGTCGTGGGGCCCACCGGTGGTCCCTCTGCCTCGATTAATGCCATTGCCGAAGGGGTGGCCCGCTGCCTGGCGGAAAGCTCGTTGCCGGTGATGGTCGGCTTTGGAGTCAAGACCCCGGCCATGGCCGCAGATGTCGGTCGGGTAGCTGACGGGGTGATCGTGGCCACGGCGCTGATTGATCTGTTCCAGCAGGCGGCACAGGACGACGATCCTGCAAGCCCGGATTTCCTCAACTATGTCGGCCAGGAGATCGGTAGGTTTCGCAAGGTGATCGACGCCGCCCCGTGAGCCTGCCGATCAAACGGGTTATGTCGCAAACTTTTCGGTAAGATTTTAGGAGCTGGTCGCTGGACATAATTATGCTGCAAAGCTCGCAAAGGTCAGGAAGGCGCTTGCGTCATACGCTGGGATTTGACCCTTGCGGATAATGTTGTTCAGAGATTTGACCGGCTTTGTTGCACAAATCCCGTGTGGGATTCACCTCATGAATCCAGCGTGGTAGCTGGAATGCCGCGCCGACAGGCAGGCGTGGCCGCCAGCAGACCTACAGCGATGCCGCCCTCCAGACATACCTTTCGATGAAGGTGCTGTTCGGCACGGCGCTTCGGCAGAGTGAGCCAGTGAAGGCGCCATTGGTTCGAGCCCACTGGCGAACGGGCTTCGTCGAAAGCCTGCTGCGGCTGGTCGGCCTCGACTGGGCGGTGCCCGACTTCAGCACCCTGTCCCGCCGATGGGAGCGTGGCCCCGGTGGGGCCGCGTAAGCTCATCGAACACTGGCCGTCAACATCCCCTACTGTGGCCCGAAGGGCCCGCTGCACCTGTTAGTCGATAGCACCGGGATCAAGGTGGAGGGCGAAGGCGAGTGGCACGCCCGCAAGCATGGTGGTCCGAAGCGGCGCGTCTGGCGCAAGATCCACTTGGGGATTGATGAGGAAACGCTGGAGGTTCGGGCCGTAGAGATCACAGGGAACCATATCGGCGACGCGCCGGTGTTCCCCGACCTGCTCAACCAGATCACGGCGTACGAGCAGATCAGCAGCGTCACTGCCGACGGTACCTACGACACCCGCAAATGCCACGATGCAATCGCTGACCGCGGCGCCCACGCTGTCATCCCGCCTCGCAAGAATGCCAAACCGTGGAAGACCGTCACCGTCGGCGCGGTCGCACGAAACGAAGATGCACTGCGTGAAACTGCCGAGGCAGCGCCTCATGGCTCGGGGCTTCGACCGACAGGTCGCGGAGCTTCAGGTCCGTATCGCCGTTCTGAACGGCTACACCGCGCTCGGCATCCCTGTCACAGAGCCCGTGGGATAAGTCTGTCCGGGGAAAGGGGAACCCCGGCCATCAGCCAATTTGTGCAACAGAGCCCCTAAATCCCTAACGTTATTGTGGCAGGTCACCATCTCCAAAGAGGTTTGGAAAGAGCCGCTCTCGATAGTCCAACGGAAACGCCAACCGAACGGGCGTCTTCGGCGAGGCGGAAATCAGGTATCCAGCGGCGGTCAGTTTGCTCAGCGTATTGCGTCCCGTGCGCTCGGACGTCTTGAGCGCAATTTGCGCGTCGCCACGTTCCAGCGCGCCATGCCGAAGAACCGCCGAAATCAGTTCCGGCGCTCGCTTGTCATCAATGGTATCTGCAACAAGACGACGATACCGTTGGTTCAGTCCACCGAGATCGAACAGCTTCGCGGAGAACGTGATCTGGTCGAGCGTCACTTTCAGAAACCATTCGCTGAACGTCTTTAGTGCCGCCTCTGACAGGTTGCCGCGCCCGTCTCGGTCTCCGCGGCGTGGGATGTCGGCCAGATCCATCATCCGTTTGTACTCGCCCCGATCAGTCAGTCCGCGAGCCAGCCCACGCGAAACGGACCAGAGCCCCTGGCCACCGATCCCTGCAGTGAGGGCCATGGCATGAGACATCAATCTGCTGACACGACCGTTGCCATCCGGGAAAGGGTGGATGTAGTTCAGCCGGTGATGTGCAGACGCGATCGCGATGATCCGTCCGCTCGAAGACCGCGCCGCAATTTGAAACCGTTTGTCAAAGTGATCCATGAACGCCGCAACGCGCGAAGATGATGGAGGTAGGTGGCGCCCGACCGCAACTTCCCGATCGCCTTCCTGGCGCATACGTCCCGGAACGATGGGCTCCTGTGTGCCGTCGGGATGTTCGATGACCAGAAACTCGTCAGGCATCTCGTCGTAGAAGCTCTTATGGACCCATGTCAGGAATTCGACAGATGTGGGGCGGGGCAGGGTGCCCTTGCGATGCATCTCATCGATGGCCCGTTGAACGATGACGTGCGCCCGGGCTTCAAGGGCGAGAGGGCGCGTTTCTTCCTCAAGCTCGGCGCCAGCTAGCGCCCTTTCGATGTCGCGGGGCCGTGTGTTGTGTCCTTCGATCAGGTTGGAGTAGTAGCAGTTCATCACGCGGACGAGATCGGCAAGCTCGGCTGCGCTGTCAGGATGCAGCCGTTGTCCCAGCCCGGTGGCTTCCCTCTGGATGTCGACCGAAAGGTCCGCCAATTCTGTAGGAACATGCTCCTCGAAAAAGCAGGGTTCGATTCTGGCGGGTGTTTTCAGCATTTTTGCCGATCTTCTATGTTTGCAAAGCAATTGAAAAATATACACATTGTGGGCTTAGAGGCAAGATTTTGCCGATATTCGTTGCCGATCTGAATTTGCTGTTCCAAATCAACGGTTTCTGGAGACGGTCCGGTGTTGAGCCGTTTGGTGAGAACCCGTTGGTTATTGAAAAGGACAGGGTCCGTACCCGGGAAAAGCAAAAGTGTTCTTCGGGTTTTGTGACTGATGGATGAGGGCCTTTGGGGTCCCTCGGATGGGTCCGGGCCGGGTTCCGGTCTGCCGTTCCGGATGAAGGGCATTCCAATGCAAACAGGTGTCTTGCGCGTGTTACGCGCGACCGCTGCCTCGTGGCGGCGGCACAAGGAACTACGCCGAACCGGCCAGACGTTGCTGGCACAGCGGCTCGAACGCCAGACCGTCCTGCGCGATCTCGGCTATCTGAAGCAGGCGGCGTCATTGCCAAATGCGCATGTGATCTGTGGGGAGGGTGGGACGTTCCTCCATCTCGGCTGGACCACCGTGTCGACCTTTGAGCCGATCGAGCGCTTTCCCTTGGCCGCACTGCCGTCGCACGAGGGACGCCCTTCATCGATATTCGACCCGTTAAAGATGTCACCGCCTTCGCGAACCTGCCGCGCGTGGCGCGGGACGGATCGGTCGACCCTGACCCTTGCGGTCCTGGCAGGTCCGTCTCGCTGACCACCTACATCGACATGGTTGAAGCCCTCGGTGCCAGGATCGCCAACGATCCGCGCTCCCGTAAGCCAGCCTGATCACCATTCCCTATCACCAAAACTCGAAAGGAGGCCAGCCATGGCCCGTTCCCGCACGCCCAAATTCGATGCCTCGGAGGTCATCACAAACGAAATCATCCGCATCATCGAGCGCGGCGTTCTGCCATGGCGCAAGCCCTGGACCGCAGGTGGCAGCTCTCGTCCCCTGCGCGTGGGCGGTGAGCCTTACCAGGGGGTCAACAACTTCCTGCTGACCATGCGCACCGTGATGGCGGGCCACAGCTCACCCTTCTGGATGACGCTGCCGCAGGCCAATGCCTTGGACGCGAAGGTGCGCAAGGGCGAGAAGTCCTCTGTCGTCGTCTATTACGGCCAAAGCCGGAAAGACGCGGGCGGCGAGGACGACCACGAGGAGAGCGATGATCGCTACGAGGAGGTCCGCATCTTCCGTTTCCAGAAATCCTACCGCGTGTTCAACGCCTGCCAGATCGAGGGCTTGCCCGACAGATTCTACCCTGACCCGGAGCCCGTGCCCGAGCATCCGCCGTCCCATCCCATCCCGCATATGCAGGCGTTTTTCGACGCCATCGACATCACGACCGTCTTCACGGGCACGGAGGCGTATTATTTGCCGCCCGTGGACAAGGTCTACATGCCGTCGATCACGCGGTTCCACGATCCGCGCAATTTCTATGGGGTCTGGGCGCATGAACTGGCCCATGCCACGAAAGCCCCGCATCGGCTGAACCGCGATTTTGGGTTCTCGAAGTTCGGCAACACCTCCTACGCGCGCGAAGAGATCGTCGCAGAACTGACCTCGGTGTTCCTGGGACAAACGCTCGGCTTCACGGCCCATACGCTCGAGATGAATGCCGCCTACCTGCACAATTGGTTGCGTGTCCTTCGCTCAGATAAGGGCGCGATCTTCCGCCACGCCGCTGATGCGCAACGTGCCTGCGACTATCTGATCGCCAGATCGGAGACGGGCAGGGCAGGGCGCAGTGCCGAGGCCGCCTGACCACACGGAGAACGGAGACTCGCATGTCACGCAAGGAACCCAAGACGCTGCGGGTGGCCTGCTTCGAAGATGGCCGCCGCAAGATCATCACCTTCAAACGCGGTGCTTATTGGTGGAGCCCGTCCTAGGGCGCTTATCCGTTCTCGGCAGCGCTCGAGAGCATCACGAACTAGGGCGGCTGGATCGAAACCATCCCCAACCCGAATTACAGACCCAAGGGGCTGTTCCGGTAGGGCGCCTTCTGCTTCGGTCCTTCCGAAAAACAGAAAAGAAAAAGCAGGCTTTGAGATGGGTGTTTCAACTTCTCAAAGGAGAGCCCAATGACCATCGCTGTACAGCCCCAGACAGAATGCCCGGATCCGAGTGCGATCGCCGCGCAGAACGACGCGTTCCGCAAGCTCGCGTGCCTTGGAGTGCCGCCCGCGCAGCCCATCCAGGGTCGCATGCATGTCACCCGCTCGCTTATGGAGGCCGGTGATGGCTTCATGGCCGAGGCGGTCAAGGCCACCGGTGAGTTTGCCACGTTCGAGCCCGAGAATGATCCCGAAGGCTGGCATGATTTCGGGGCGGTCGAGATCCGCGGCGAGACCGTGTTCTGGAAAATCGATCTCTATGAGACCGGGTCGGATTTTCGGTACGGGGCCGAGACCCCGGACAACCCCACGACCACCACGCGCGTGCTGACCATCATGCTGGCGCGCGACTGGTAGAGGGGCAGGGGACGCCTCCCGCTGTCATCTCAGACGATGAAGGCCCGCTGCCCCGAAAAAGGAAAGTGGGCCTTTTGTCGTGGTGATCCCTGAAGCCGGGGATTGGCCACGCGCAAGCGCGCGGGCCGCATGTCACCCACCTGGAAGGATATCCCATGACCACGAACTTTGCCCCTCTCACCATCGCCATCGGCGATCTGGTCCCGCATCCCGTCAATGTGCGCAGCAAATCCCCGGAAACCTATGACCCCGAGAACATTGCGCATCTGAAAGCCAGCATCGCTGTGCTGAGTGTGCTCCAGCCGCTCCTCGTCCAGAAACTCGACGGCAAATACGCCGTCCTCGCCGGCGGCCGGCGCCATGCCGCGCTAAAGGAGCTGGTCGCCGACAGGGCCGCCAAGGGGTTCACCGCCAAGACCAAGATCGACTGCCGCCTCGTGCCAGAGGATTGCGATGTCACCACGGCCCTGTCGCTCGCCGAGAACGTCACCCAGGCCCCCATGAACGCGATCGACGAGTTCGAGGCTTTCGCCCGGATGATGGAGGTCGACGGCCAGACGCCCGAGACCATCGCAAAGACCTTTGGCACCACTGTCACCGCCGTCAAAGGCCGGTTGCGCTACGGGCTGATCCACCCCGATATCCGCGCCGCGGCCCGGGCCAAAGTGATCACGCTCGACACGATGAAGGCCTTTGCCGAGCACCCAAGCCAGGAGGCGCAACGCGAGGTCTTCGAGGCGCTCACGAAGGATGGCGGATATCTGCAGGCCTACACCGTCCGTCAGTCTCTCAAATCCCGCGGCGTGCAGGTCAGCGACGATATCGGGGCTTTTGTGCGTGAAGACTATGAGGCCCGCGGCGGCGCGGTTGCGGCCGATCTGCTGGAAGAGCATTCCGTGCTGGAAGACGCCGCGCTGGTCGAGACCATCCTGCTCGAGAAGCTCGGTGCTGCCGCAGAAGAGGCCCGTATGAGGCTGGGCTTTGCTTGGGCTGATGCTTTGGTGCGCTATGATTACGCGACCATGGCCGACTATGGCCGCGTCTATCCCGGCCCGATCAAGCCAGATGAGGCGGCCCAGAAGCGCATCGACGAGATCACCGCCGAGCTTGAGAAATTGCAGCTCGAGATGGAGGATGAGGGGCTCGAAGACGACGCTTACAATGCGCTCTACGACCGGGTGGACGCTGTGGAAGAAGAAGCTCGCGATCTGCAGGAGGCTTACAGCGCCGAGGATCTCGTCCGTGCAGGCGTGATTGCGTCTTGGTCGAACGGGCAGATCACGCTCCATGTGGGCCTCGTCCGCCCGGAGGACACCGTGAAAGAGAAAGGCGCGCCCAGTTCCTCGACCAACACCACCGGAGAGGAGGCCCCCGACGCTGGCGAAATCACCTATCCGGCCTCGCTGGCCGAGGATCTCAAGACCGAGCGAGCCATGGCGCTCGGGGCCGCGATGGCGCTGCATCCCGGGGCCACGCTCGATCTGACGCTCTTCAAGCTGGTGAGTGATGTTGTGGCCGGCGGCATGAGTGTCACGCAGGCGATCAAGATCGATGCCCGCAAGGAATACCGCAGCCATGCCAAGATGGACGAGATCGACGCTACCTCGCTTGAGCAGGTGGCGTCGACGCATGATGCGCTGGACCTCTCATGGCTCGATGACACCCGCGCGCCCGCCGATCAGTTCGCGGCGTTTCGCGCGCTGGAGGCCGGCGAGAAGGCCAAGCTCGTGGCCTATGCGACCGCCAGCACCACGCAGTCCTGCTTTGCCCGGGACCCGCGGCGCGACAGCCTGATGCATGACTTCGAGATCGAGATCATGCCCGACATCCGCGCCCACTGGACGCCGAATGCGGCGCTCTTCAACCGCTTCAAGAAGGCCTGGCTCCTGAAAATCCTCGGCCAGGATCTGGACCTCGCTCAGGAGGCGGTGACGCTGGCCTCGTCGAGCAAGAAAGAGATCGTCGCCTTCTGCGACAAGCTCTTCGCCGAACCCTTCGCGACGCTCACGGACGCGCAGCGCGCTGCCGTGGCCGCCTGGTGCCCCCCTATGATGCAGACCAACGGTGTCGCCTGTGATGAGGCGGAGCATGCGTCGGAATCTCCCGAGCCTGACAGCGAGATCGCGCAAGAGGCCTGAGTCCTCACGCGACCCGCGCAAGCCCTTTCGCCTGCGCGGGTCTATCTTCTCATACCCAACGGAAAGACATCCCCATGGCTATTCTCAAGTTCTCCGCTTCCGCCGTCGCGGCGCAGATCGCCCATGCGCGCGCCTGCAAGACCTTCCTGCCCAACTGGAACGGACCCGTGGACAGGCCCGCCCTGATCCTCATCGTCGGCAATGGCGTGCATCTGCGCTCGAACGGCATCGACGGCACGACCACGCGCACTGTCACCACCGAGCAGGCCGATCCCTCCTTCGCCTTCGCCGATGGCATGAACCCGTTTCGGGATGCCGATTGGATGGCGCAGCGCCGCATGGCGTTTCGCGATCTGACCGGGCAATTCTACACCGACATTCTCGACGATGTGCAGGTGCTCATCGACCGGGGGCAGGGGGCGACCCGGCTCGCCACCGATGGCCACAGCATCCGCGTCTTCGTGCGTCGCGCCTCGGACTATCTGATCGGCGGGACCTACGAGGTGCCCTCGGGCCTCGGCGGCACCTTCCGGGTCATCCTCAAGGATGCCTGCGACACCTTCGCGATCGTGCAGAACTGCGGCAACTGCGAGGATTTCGACGCCATGCAGCCCTATCGCGTGCCGCTCGATGCGCTGAGGGAACTCGATGATCGGAGGGCGGCGTAATGGGTTGGCTCTTTTACACCGACCGCCGCGTCCAGACCTACGCGGATGAGAAAGCAGAGATCACCCGGCTTTGCACCTTTGAGGGCGACACGCGCAAAACGGACCTGGTCAAGGCCTGTAAGGTTGGCTCCACCTGGTATGCGGCGGCAAGGGTCACCAATCTCGACGGAACCGCTGTCGAAGACGCGACCTATGTGACCGATCCTGACGGCTCCATCACTTTCGGGGCTGTCTTCCTCACCCTGTACGATGACGGCTGCTGGGGTTACAAGGACATGGAGGAAAGCGCTGGCCCGAACGAGTCTCGTGCTCCCCTTGGGCTGATCGAGCTCCTCTCCGACCTGAAAGACCCGGACAGCTACGCCCAGGACTGGCGTCAGCGCTGCCGGGATTGGGCTGCGGTCCCGGACTACGAGGAAGGCGACAAGATCAGACTCGCCACCCCTGTGATGCTCACCGATGGCAGCACTTGTCAGATCGTCACCGCGACGCACTACAGGCGTGGGCGGCAAAAACGCCGATGCTACCGCATCGAGGAAACCGGCGGGCTCGTGCGCCTGTCTAAAGCGACGCTTGCGGGCTCGGAGCTGCTCAACTCCGCGAAAGGCGCGGCCAGCCCGGTGCTGGCGGAGTATTTCGCGTGGCGAGAATAGGTGCTTCGCCGGACAGCTCATCGACCTGCCCGGAGACAGCAGATCCTGCGGCTTGTCTTGACAGTACAATGCAAATGCATTACCTATCACGGGTAGCAAAGACCCTTTTCTTTCAGGAGACTGCCATGACAGCGCTCGCACAAGATGTCTCGAAACTCACGGACCGGTATCAGACGACCGTGCCGGCGGGGGTGCGCAAACAGCTAAAGTTGGGTAAGGGCGACCAGATTCGTTACTGTACCGAGCCGAGTGGCAGGGTCTATATCGAGCCCGTGCGCAGCGACGAGGATGATCCCGCGCTCGGCGCCTTTCTCGATTTTGTCGAGGCCGATATCAAGGCGCATCCGGATCGCATTCGAGCGTTCGATGGGGCTTTGCATGACCGTCTTGCAGCACTGGTCGGAGACGTTGACGTCGATCTCGATGCGCCGCTATCGCTCGAGGATGAATGAACGGCGATAGCGTGCCCGCTGGGGCGCCCCTTGTTGTAAACGGATGGTCGATTTATGCGCATCCGCTCTTTCTGGACCAGCTCGAAGGGCTGATCGAAGAGGTCGAGGCGCGTAAGGCTCGCGATCCAAAGACCTGGCGCAAGAAAAACCCGACGAAACGGCTGGCCGCCATCTTCAAGCTGGTCACCGAGGCCATACCGGCGGACCCGGGTGCCGCCGCCTTCCGGCAAGGCGGCACACTCGGCGATCACCGCAAGCACTGGTTCCGGGCGAAATTCTTTCAGCAGTATCGGCTGTTCTACCGGTTCAACAGCGATGCAAAGGTCATCGTGGTGGCCTGGGTGAACGACGACAAGACCCTGCGCGCCTATGGCAGCAAGACGGATGCCTACGCGACGTTCAAAGGGATGCTGGAAGATGGCAATCCACCTGACAATTTCGACGCGCTCTTGAAAGAAGCGGCGGCGGCGGACAAGCGGTTCGAGACGTCTCTTGAAGCGGCGACCGATCGGTAAGTGGCCCCGTTAGCTGTGAACCTTACGGCCTTGCCGTTTACGGCACCACTGTGGGTGATGTAGCATCGACCCATAGCATGGTCGGAGAAAGCGCAATGGACCCAACGGGTAAGGAACAGCCGCACCTCGGTTTCGAGGAGCATTTCCGTGGCGGCTGATGTCAATTCGTATGAGGCGTTGTTTCGCGCGCAGGTACAGACCGCGCTTGAGGATGCACGCGCGGGAACTTCACAGGTTCAGGGAATGCTAGCCGCGCAGGCTTTGATTGATGCGAAGCGCCAGGGCCAATCCAAGCCCTGACCAAGCCTTGGAGGTCAGCGCGGTCTGACCTCATCACCCCGGAAAAGCGAAAGTGGGCTTTTTCTCCTTTGGAACTCAGACCCTGATCCAAAGGAAAACCCCCATGACCAAGCCCAATCCGGCAAACCCGCCTTTCTCAATCTCCGGCGCTGATCTCACCTCTGCGCTGGCGCAAATCGGCGCGGAGATCGACCACCAACCCCTGCGCAGCTCGGCGCTTGCGCGCATCATGCGCGAGACCTTTCTTGGCAGTGATGCCGGAGGCGCCTGGGACTGGCGCATGGCCTATGACCTGATGCAGGCGGCTGCCATCCGAGTGCTGCTGCGTGGGGACGGCGCGGCAGGTGACATTGCCGCTGCGAAACTGCTCGCGTCCCGGCTCCTGACGGAAACCCGCCGGTCAGAGCAGCAAATCCGGCTGCAGCAGTTTTCTACGCCGCTGCCATTTGCCGCCTTGGCCGTACGGGCGGCTGCGGTCCGCAAGGGCGAGACTGTGCTGGAGCCCTCGGCTGGTACCGGTGCCCTGGCAGCTTTCGCTGCCCGGGCCGGTGCCTCGCTTGTGCTCAATGACATCGATCCTTTTCGCCAGAGCCTCCTGCGCGCGGTCTACGGCGGCGAGGTGACAGGCCATGACGGGGAGCATATCGATGATCTGCTGCAGACGCCGGTTCTACCCGACGTCGTGGTGATGAACCCGCCCTTTGCCTCCTCGGTCGATCGCTCCCGAGACAAGCATATCGCTGCCAAACATCTCATTGCGGCTGCAAAGCGCCTGGCACCCGGTGGGCGGCTGGTGGCGATCATGCCGCCGGGCTTCAGCCCGGAGCGTGATGCCGCGCATTGGTCCCGGGCTTGCGGTCTCCTGACGCCGCGCTTGGCCCTCACGATGCCGGGACAAGTTTACCGCAAGCTCGGCACCTCTGTGGAAACCCAGCTCATGGTCTTAGACAAGGTGTTAGAAACTTTACAAATTCAAAAATCTACACCATAATTGAAAGGGCGTTCCTTAATGCAGGAACGCCCTGCCTCCCTTTGGAGGCTGCCGACTAAACCTGTCACAGACAGGATGAAGCCGGGAAGTCTATGGCGGCGGCATTGGGATCACCCCCTCTCCGTTGTTACGCCAAAGGCGGAGGGGATGCTTGACCGGCTTCCTCCGCCTTTTCCTTATCGACAAGAAACCACTTCCCGTCGCTCTCTTCGTAAAGTCCCGCTTCGCGGCCCTTACGTAGCTCATTCCGATAACTGCTCGCGCGGATCATTTTCTCTAAATCGTCTTGTGCAGTTTCTTCTATTTCTGCTGGAGTTAAACCCGGATTCTCGTTAAGGGCGCGCTGGATGACTTTACGCGCAAGACCTTTTGGCGCCCGCTGACGCTCTTGGCTGCTGTCGACTGGGCCTCCAAATCCGTCTGACTGTGTGTCATTATCGATCGCTAGCGCGTTC
Organism: Phaeobacter sp. HF9A; assembly: GCF_011806385.1. Lineage (GTDB taxonomy): Bacteria > Pseudomonadota > Alphaproteobacteria > Rhodobacterales > Rhodobacteraceae > Epibacterium. Next base: position 29,075 of record NZ_JAATOX010000022.1, read on the forward strand.
GGGGGGGGGCTAGATGAGCCACCCATTCCGCTTGTCATGACAAGACTTTGGATTTTTTCCATCGTATCCTGTACGCCGCGCTCATAACCTCGCTTCTCAGCATCGGTAATGGCTTGGCGTAGTCGGGCGATAATCTCCTGCTCTATGTTCGAATCGTTGTCCATGGCTCTGGCCTCCTGCTAGTGTAATAGAGCGCCGCTATGTGGCCCGCAAGACAATAATGGCATCCATTGGAAATTATTTTGCCGCTATCCGTTGTTGCCCCTTATAGCCTGAAGTTGTCTCTGTGGCGCGCTATTTTGCGACAACGACATTCAGCCGCTCTCCAAATGGAAACCGGACCAGCCCATCCCGATGGGCGACGGTATCCTCTTCGTCACCTATGCCACGCTGCGGTCCGCGGGCAAATGCGGCACCACACGGCTGAGCCAGATCCTCGACTGGATGGGCGAAGATTTCGACGGCGTCCTCGCTTTTGATGAGGCCCATGCCATGCAGAACGCGGCAGGGTCCGAGCAGGGCAGGGGGGCCAAACCCTCGCAGCAGGGTCTTGCTGGTCTGCGGCTGCAACTTGCCGCTCCGCGCGCCCGCGTATTCTACATCTCGGCCACGGGTGCAACGAGTGTACACAACCTGGCCTATGCCGCGCGGCTGGGGCTCTGGGGGCAGGGACCCGAATACCCCTTCCCGAGCCGCGAGAGTTTCGTCTCGGCGATGGAGGCAGGCGGTGTCGCCGCCATGGAGGTGGTCGCGCGCGATCTCAAGACGCTCGGGCTCTACACGGCGCGTGCCCTCAGCTTTGATGGCGTGGAATATGATGTTCTAGAACACGCGCTGACCCCGGCGCAGATCGAGATCTACGACGCCTATGCGGGCGCATTTCGGACGATTCACCACAATCTCGAGGCGGCACTGACGGCAACCGGTGTCAACGATGCCTCGGGGGAGACCAATGCCTCGGCCGTACGCGCCTCGGCCAAGTCCCGGTTTGAAAGCACCAAGCAGCGCTTCTTCAACCATCTCCTGATGGGCATGAAAGCCCCGACCATCATCGGCGCCATCGAGGATGACCTCGCGGCGGGCAACGCCTGCGTCATCCAGGTGGTCTCGACGGGTGAGAGCCTGTTGAAGCGTCGGCTTGAAGCGATGGAGCCCGAGGACGAGCTGGTCGAGGGTGCGCTAACGCCGCGCGACTATGTTCTGGCTACCTCGAACAGGCCTTCCCGATCCATGCGCAAAAGCTCGTGGAAATCGACGGCAACATGGTGGCCGAGCCGCTCAGGGATGAGACCGGTGCGCTGGTGGTCTCGCGGGAGGCGCTCGCCCTGCGCGATGCGGCCATGATGGAGTTGATGACGCTCGCTCCGATCCCCTCGGCGCTCGATCAGATCCTTTGGGCCTTTGGCGACGAGGCTGTCGCCGAGGTCACGGGGCGGTCCATCCGGCCCCTCAAGGCCGCGGATGGTCATCTCTTCATCGAAAAGCGCAGCCCCAGCAGCAATTCCTCCGAGACCCAAGCCTTCATGGATGGTGAGAAGAATATCCTGATCTTCTCCGATGCAGGCGGCACGGGCCGATCCTATCACGCGGCGCAAATGGCCAAGAACCAGAAGCGGCGGCGGCATTATCTGCTGGAGCCCGGCTGGCGCGCCGATGCGGCGATCCAGGGGCTGGGTCGCACGCATCGATCGGCCCAGGTCAGCGCGCCCTTCTTCCGGGTCTGCACCTCCGATGTGCATGGCGAGAAACGTTTCACCTCGACGATTGCCAAACGCCTCGATCAGCTGGGGGCCCTGACCAAGGGTCAGCGCGAGACCGGCTCGCAAGGCATGTTCCGTGAGGAGGACAATCTCGAAAGCCCGATCGCGCGGGCGGCGCTGCGCGGGTATTTCGCCGATCTTGCTGCCGGGCGGGCAGCGGCGATGAGCTACGAGAGCTTCACCGACTGGACAGCCCTGCGGCTGATCGACAAGGACGGGGTGCTCCTTGAGGAGCTTCCCCCGATCCAGCGGTTTCTCAACCGGGTGTTGGCGCTGCCCATCCGCATGCAGAACGCGCTCTTTGCTGAGTTCATGAACCGGATCGCCGATCAGACGGAACGGGCGCGCGCGGCGGGTACGCTCGATCTCGGCGTGGAAACCCTGCGCGGCGAAAGGATCGAACAGGTTTCCACCGAAGACCTCTGGACCTGCCCGAAATCCGGCGCGGTGACGCGGATCATCGGGCTCGAGGTGACCGACCCAGTCTATATCCTGGGCGCGGACGAGGCCATGTCGCGTAATCCTGACAAGCTGCCGATGGTCAATCGCGCTTCCGGTCGCGCGGCGCTCATTTCGGCGCGGCCCATGCAGATGTATGACGAGGACATTGTCACGCTAATGCGCAAGGCGGTGCGGCCAAACGGGTCGAGCTATCTGGAGGAGGCGCGGTTCGAGTCCTCCGCCTGGGAAGAGATCGGCAAGCCTGAGTTTGCAGGGCTTTGGGATGCTGAGGCTGCGTCCCTGCCAAAAACCACCACGACCAAGCTCTACCTGCTGACCGGGCTCTTGCTGCCGATCTGGAAGGACATCCCGACCACGAATGAACGCATCTACAGGGTCACGCCCGACGGGGCGACGGCGATGATCGGGCGCACGTTGAGCGAAGAAGGGGCGGCCGCGCTCCGCGCCCGCTTCCTTGTCTCCAACCCGCAAACACCGCAGGAGATGCTGACCGCCGCATCGGGCTCCACCGCGCCAGTCGATCTGGGCCGGGGTCTCACCCTGACCCGTCGCCGGGTCGCAGGCGAGATGCGCCTCGAGCTGTGCGGTGCGGATCGGGGCATGATCGAAGGCCTCAAGTCCATGGGGTGTTTCACGGAGATCATCGCCTTCCAGCTGCGGGTGTTCCTGCCGCATGGGGAAGGTGTCGACACGGGGAACATTCTGACCCGGATCGTGGGCCAGAGGCCCGCTATCACGGCAGACCAAGCCGCCTGAAAGGTTAAAGCGGGCTTCGGGTCGGGCGTCGCGGATCGGGATTTGGCCGGTCTGCGCTTCCCGGGCGCGGGCATGCCCATGCGCTGTCCAGCCCCCAACTTCAGACAAAACGACAGACCCATGACCAACCCCCAGATCGATTATGCCGCGCTGGCGGTTCAGTGGCGCGCGGAGCGCGAAACCACCTTGAAGGCATCCCGAGCGGAGCTGCTCGCGCAACTACGAGCGCTTGGCATAAGCGAGGTCACTGCTGAATACGAGGGCTACGGCGACTCCGGCAATGTCGAAGACGTGACGGTGCAGCCTGCAGAGGTCAAACTGCCGGAGGCGCTTGTTACCGCCGTGGGAGATTTTGCCTGGTCGCTCGCCTATCACCATCACCCGGGGTTCGAAAACAACGAGGGCGGCTATGGCACGCTGACCTGGGACATCATGGGTGACAGCATCACGCTCGATCATGCGGACCGCTACGTTGAATGCGCGCACAGCTATGACGAGGGGCTTTGACATGGCGCATCCGCTTCATCATGCCGAAAGCTCGGCCCGGAAATTCGGCGGGGTGCCGTCTGACTATCAGGCTGTGCACGATTGGTTTGACGCCTCGAAAGAGCACCTCGCGCTCTTCACGCACCGCGCCTTGCGTCACCATGCCCAAGGCCTGTTTGAAGCCGAACGTGTCTTCGGCTTGACCCTGACCAATAGCGCGGGTCGACAGATCCCCGTGCGCTGGATCGGCGAGCAGCATATCCGTGAAGACTGCCAATGCCTTATCCCGAGCATGGCGGACTGGCTGCGTCGGATCCAGCCTGAGCCATGGATGGCCAATGGCCATATCGACCGGCATGTTGGCGATGAGCCCTGCGGCGACCCAAGGGCCGCCTGGGCCTCCGAGGTCGTGGCCGGCAGAACGGTTCTTGGCCTGAAGGATTGGATGGCGGCGCGCGCGACGCCAGCCATGCAAAGCGCCTGACAGCTCTGGGGCATTTGCCAAACGAATGCCGCACGGAAGCCCGGTTGGACGACCGGGCTTCTTGCGTCGTTTCCCCACCATTCTTCTTGAGAAGGATCGCATGACACTCGAAGATATCAAGGCGGCCGTCGATGCAGGACAGACCGTGCATTGGGCCAATACCGGCTACGTTGTCCACAAGGACCGGCTGGGTCAGTACCTGATCACCTATGTGCTGAACGGAAGCTGCATCGGCCTGACCGACCGGGGCGGGCACCGGTTGAACGGAAAAGAGGCGGAGTTCTTCATCGCGCGATCGGAGGACGCCGCAGAAATTCCGGGCAACCAATCAAGACCAGACGGGCAGGGGAGGGGCGTAGCACCCGGAGGCGCGGGGGAATTCCCACTGGGACGGCAGCTCTGACCCTTGGGCGGGGCTGAAAGGAAAGCAGGCTTTCTGATTTGTGATCCCAGGAGGGGTCGAGAAAGCAATCCCGGATGTGCTGGCAAGAACGTCAGGCACCGGCCAATCCAAGAAGGAACTATCCCATGTTCGCAGGAACCCTGACCCGCAACGTCGAGACCGCAGCCGTCGAATACACGGGCATGATCCATTCGACCCGCTTTGACATCGCCATCCAGCTCGAGGCACGGGCCAAGATGTCCGAACGCAGCCCGGATTTTGACGTCACGGCAATCAACAAGTCGGGCCGCAAGGTGCGCATCGGTACGGCCTGGAACGAGACCGGCACGATCAGCGGCAACCCGTATATCTCGATGCAGATCGATGTCGGCTTGGGCCCGTTCCGTGTCAACGCGGTGCAGACGAAAGAGGCGCGCGCGGCCCAAAGCGGCGCGTTCGAGATCATCCCGCTGGTCTCGAACGGCCTGATGAAATTCGGCTCGATCTCGGGCGAGCTCACCGCCATGGACGCTGACAACGCCTTCACCGGCTACATCGCCAACATGATGTTCGATCTGGAGTTCATGCTGATCGAGAACAGCTACAAGACCGAGGAGACCCACCCCGACTACCGGATCGAGGTCAGCTCGCCCCGGGGCAAGCCGATCCGCGTTGGCTCGGCCTGGATGGCAAAGAGCAGCCGCACGGGCAATGACTACCTTTCACTGCTGATCAACACGCCCGATGGCGACCTGCGCGTCAACGCCGTGCAGAACGAAGAACAGCGCGGTGGTCAGACCTTCTCGATCATCCCGTTCTTCGACAGCGGTGAGCAGGATCGGGATGCGAGTGGTGGTCTGTCGCTGGTCGCATGATCAACGCACGAGATTAGACGATCTGCACTGAAGGGGGAGCCGTGGGGCCATGGTTCCCCTTTTTCTGTGCTGGCCTGATTGAAAGAACCTAGCGTGCATTGCAGCCGTTCGTGTCGTCTGCAGCTAATGCAACCGAAGAGCCCATGTGACCGATGCCGCGTGATGAGCCGATGGCGGCTTTGCGCAGTTAGCGATATTTGCAAAGTCGCGACACCTGCGAGTCTGGCGGCGGTCCCACGCTGCAAGAGCAGTGGAAGGAGCAGACCTTCGCCGCAGGTGCAACCGACAAACATCATCGAGCGGAAGGGATGCGGGACGGAGCAGACTTTGACGCTCTTGATACAAACTGCAGTAAACCCGCGTGTTACAGACCTTTTCCAAGCACCTTTGTGAACCGTTCAGATGCGGAAAAAAATTCCGGGAACGATTTACACCCTGCACATACTTTAAGCCATGACTCCTGAGCTTTGACGCACCGCGTGCAAGTCTTCAAAGGGATACACTATTGTGTTGTCTCCTGAGCTAATCTGTATCTCTTTCGCCGAGGCGACGACGCGCAGTTGAGTTCCGCTGACTTTAAAGCGCCAGCAAATGCGGTCGGCTTCGACCAAATCGAGACGCCAATTAGCCGGAGCAGTACTGTCCTGTCTTTGCTCCATCCACAGCGCCAAAGCCTCTGGGAGGTGAAAACGCCTGTTGAGCGCTGCTATTTCGTCTCCGACAGATTTGGAGACCTTACCCAGAATGCGCGTTTTACGAAGGGCGCGCTTGCGGATTGCGCGTTTAATTGCCCGCTTGTAGCGGTATTTGGAAGCGGTAAAATAGAGCAGGCTGGCGATGAGCCCACGCGGAGGGTTGGCAGCATAGCTATTAAAATCAATCCCATGTTCAAGCAAACCGTCTGGGTCGCCGGTAGCTTCAAAGACAGAAATGCTGTCTTTTCCGAGTTCTGCAATGAAGGCTTGATCGCCGCTTGTTGTTGTCAGCACACCAGTTTTCTTGGGACGGCGGGTCTTGGCGGCTCCTGCGCGCAAACACTCTGCAGGTGGCAGGTGCGCGCCTTCAGTGAATAGACTGAGGGCAGCACATGTTGCGGGTTTAGGCAAAGACTGCGCCAGGTCGGCCAGGCGGGCAATCATGCGGGCTGCCTTTGCAACCGGATCAGCGAAAGCAGCAGCCTTTACCCCCGCCTCAAATGAGTCTTCGGAAACGATCGCCACCGGCTCGAAATTGGCCAAAAGCCGGAGCTCTTCAATCTCGGAGATTATGGCGGGAAAACGCACAGATCCTTTCTCATAGCTGCACATGCGTAGGAATGTTTGTGCATGGCACGCAGGCAAGGAGTTTACACGGGCGAGCCAGGCCTGCTCGTCCACCGTATCGGCCGAAAATAAGGCTGTGTCATAGGGTTTGAGTGCAGGAGAAACGTGGGGGGTAAAGCCCGTCTGTGTTGCGGCCTCTTCTGGGTTATCCGACATCCAGATCAGTACTTCACGCATAATGGCCAAGGTTTCCTGCATCTCGTAGCGTTCGGCAGCTTTCATCGCCCAGCTAAGAAACCGTCCGGGATCCCCGTCATAGTAACTGCGGGCATTGCCCATGAACTGGCTGTGGCCCCCATTGCGAACATTGCCGAGGTAATAGCCGAGTAAAAATGCGGCGCGAAGGTCAGGGTTGAGACGGTCCCATGAAACACCGGCCTCCAGAAGAATGTGCATTTGCTTGTTCAGCAAATATGAGGGCAGTTTGCTCCCTTCCTTCGCGCCGGTTGTCAGGAACAAAGGGAAGACGTGGCTTTGTGGTGCTAGCAACTACTTTTTCCAAAAAATGTCGAACTCTAAACCTCTGCATACTACGGTGGAACTTGGCTTGAAAGCGGACAGACATACAGCGCGCAGCATTGGTCAAAGTGGGCTCGAAGCCGACTTGCGGTGCTGCGGCACCATAGTTGCAACGATACCGCGCCTAGTCTCCGCTGCCAGATGACGCCAGCCAGCCCAAACTCGACATTCATTCAGCCTGCGGCACAGGCTTTGCTGCATCTGCAAAGGTTTCCCATGAGAGGACCTTCGAGCGGCACAGATGACATCGAAGCGCAGTGTACTGCGCTTCGATGTGCCTATCCATTGGGGCGCATCGTTGGCCAGTAGCATCCATGAAAAGTAAATTTCTCGGGACCGGTCTATTAGCTCATGGCTAAGTCATTGAAGGACTTGCACAAAGAATGCTGTCACCTCATCAAGGATCAGATTATGCATGTCAGCCCGGTGGGCGCCACCATTTTCACAAACGACTTCGTCTCCCGGTAGTTCCTTGAGCAGGATTTCGTAGCCAGCTGGTTTACACAGATTGAAGAAATCGAAATGGCTCAAAGTGGCTGGCTCAATGTATCGGAATGTCTCTGAGGGCAGCTCTTTGACCAGCGCGCGGGACTCGATATCAAGCGTCAAACCCGAATTCATGATCGGGGCTCCGAATACAAGCAGCGGCCTGTCAATCTTATTCAGGCTTTCGTCTGAAAAGCTCTGGGTCCCGCCCAGATCGAAGATTGCGAATGCGCGAATTCTCTCATCCGCCAAATCGGCCTGCATCTGTTCCCTGTCCTCAGGTGTTTGCGCGATTTGCCAATCCGCAAAGATCCCGCAGGCCAATTCGCCTGGCGCGGTATCGCAGAACTGCTCAAGGCGCTGAGCGTCATATCGGGCACCCGCCAGCGCCAGCGCGGTGAAGCCACCAAGTGAATGCCCCGCCATAAAGACCTGATCGGGATCGACCTGCACCGGCAATGAGCCCGGCATGACCGCGAAATCTATCAACCGAATGATGTCGCCCGGACGTTCCCAAAGCGCACGCCGCTGGTCCGCGTCGCGCGACCAGGTTGAGGTTCCCGGGTGATCGACTGCGGCCACAACGAATCCTCTCCGGGCCATCTTGGCAGCGAACCATGCTTGGTTTCGGGCGTTTCCGAACATGCCATGGGACAGAACAATGAGCGGGAAAGGCCCCGGGGCTGCGTCTGCATCGCGGATGACCTCCGCACCAACCCAAACCGCGCTCTCGAAGTCCTCCTGCCTCGGTTCGGCGGCGTCAGTCGGATACCAAATCAGTCCTTCGAGGCCCCGGTCGCGTCGGTCGTCAAGAACAGTAAGCGTGCTCAATCCGGCTTCATACTGCTGGGCTGCGACTGGAATATGCTCTTGTGCCTGAACGCCACCAGACGTCAGGCCGAGGATCAAAATGGCAAGTGAATAGAGAGGTTTCATGGTTGGTGCCCTTTTTTTTGAAACACAAGTGGCCTAACAGGGACACCGATCACCCGGCGTCCTGAAACGCGATCAAGGACGGCTCTTTGTGGTTCTGTGTTGCGATCCAGAACGCAGCCGGACTGGGCCGGACAAAAGGAGGAAGCCGGTGCTGCACATCGCAATTCTTGCGGCGACAATGTCCCTAAGTACCGTGATGACACTTTTCATGGCCCGCATCGCTGTGGCCGAGCGCTATGGTGCCTCCTCAGCAGCGCTCGGCGTCTTTTTCGGGCTCACAACCGTCTCTGCAGGCCTCCTCCTCGCCACGCTGCTTTGGCCGGACACGTCTCTACGACAATGGCGTGCTGTATTGGGCGCAGCGTCGCTCCCCGCGCTCTACCTGCATTTCGTCTTCGGGTCGGACCCCGGGCGTCGCCCGCGCTCTGCAGAATTGCTTCACATAGTTCCGATGGTGGCTGTCGCAACATCCCTTCTGGTCAACGCATTCTGGGCAATCGACCCAATTTTGCTCATGACCTATGGCGGATATCTTTGGGCCCTATTGCGCCTGCATGGTCGCGGTGCGCACCACTTCCGTAGTCTCGGCTCCGACGTGGCAACGACGCTCATCTGGTTGCGCATCGTGATCGCAGTACTTTGCGCCAGCCTGGCGCTTGAGGTGGCGATCTTTACCGAACTGGTCGGGGGTGGGACTATCGAGGCGTCTCGGCCTCTCCTGCTCTCGACCGCGCTCTTCTTTGGCCTCGTGTCATATGCTTTGCTTGGGGCAATGGGACGTCCTTCTCTTTTCGAGCATGTGTATGACATAGTCGTTGACCGGGCGCCTCTGCCGGACGAGCCAGACGCAACGTCGGCCCCCGGCCCCGCCGATCATGCGCTTCTCCAGCGCATCAACTCATTCCTTGAGGACCCGACTATCCTTGCAGACGATGCCTTGACGCTCAGCCGTTTGAGCAAACGCCTGAGCGTCCCGGCCCGCGCGATCAGCATTGCAGTGAACAGGGTTACCGGTCAGAGCTTTTCTGATTTGCTCAATGACAGAAGGATCGCTCTGGCCACTCGCCTCATGAGCGAAGATCCGGACCGCGCGCTGTTAGACATTATGTACGCCGCAGGATTCGGGTCGAAGTCCAACTTCTACACGCAGTTCAAGCGGCGCATGGGCATGACACCGGCAGCATTTCGGACGCAACACTGTGCGGGTGTTGGTAGGCGAAATCAAAATTCTCATATTCGCAAATCCTGAAAGGTTCACTGAAATCGCAGAGGCCCGGACGAGACCAGATAAGTTCAAAGGGCCTTTGGGAGCACAGGTTCCGGCAGGCTCACCCGCAACGCAACAAGCTCTGGCACTTGTACGAGAATTGGCCAGGCAACGGATGTTCTGCCAAGAGAGCATTCCTCCCGAAGTTTCATTTGTGGACGTCGCGAAGTCAGGTCATTTCTAAGTTCGCATCAAAAGCCCTAAACTCCCGCAGACCGACGTAACCGACCGCGCGGGGATGCCGCAACAGTCGGCGGTTCAGCCCAATCACGACATTCATGCAGGGCGCAGCGAAGGCGCTGCTGCGAGCGCAAGAGCTTTCCCGAAAGCCGCCGTTCAGCAGGCGGTGGCAGCCATGGCTGATGCTGCGGTCAGCTCCAGCGGCAGCGAAGCGCAGAAAGCACCATTTGCAAAGTCGCGGGATCTGGCGGCACGGCTTAGGCTGAACGCCGCACACGCAAACGCAAAAGCCGCCCTTCGCCGCAGGTGCAACCGACAAGCACCATCGGACGGAAGGGATGCGAGACTTTGTTGCCGTAGGACGTCGCCGTCCGAAGGTCAGCTTTCGGACTTCAACACCCAATCTTGTGCTTTGATTTCGAGGGTTTCATCTTTCAAATAGAAATGAAAATGCTTTGCCCCGACGCCTTCCATCTTAATCCAAGGCGTAGAGTTCATGTTGTCTTGGACGTTGCCTGATATTTCGTAGAACTCACCCCATTCTGGCGCAAGCCCACTGAAGCGGCACTGGCCTGAATACCAGCCTTCGTCGTTTACTGAAGTCACGCGATATTTAGAGCAGTTTACGAAGCTGACAGCGATTTCGGGGATGTTCTCATATTGGCGATAGGCGTAAGGATTTGGTTTCATGCGGGCAATCAACTCATCTCCGCGCTCTTCAAGCCTGAGATCCACATCATTCGGATGAGCGTTCCAGTCATCATTCAGTCGGATGAACTTGGGGAGGTCGTCAGTCTTGAAATGCCATGGCAAATCCGCTTTTGGTTTCCAAGTTACCCAAAGACGGTTTGGATGCCTTGCTAAGGGTTTCAATTCCTCCGTTGGCTCGTTGACCATTACTGCGATACTGCCAAGGCCAATCAGCGGCCAACCTGTAAGGCAGCTTCGCATCCGCTGTCTATCAACTTGTGCAATCGACAAGTTACGATCTGCCACCTGAAGCACATCCCCAATCACGGGAACGTGGGTAAGTTGATCAAGCATAAGAACCGACTGAGGTTGCCCAGAACCATCGTTGGGAAGGCTGAATATGTCGGTCAGACGACCCTTCGGTTCGTGCATCCTCGGCCCCTTAGAAATTTCTACTGCCAACCACGAAGAAAGGCAGTTTTTCGATTTTTTCATCATAGCAGACCTTTGTGCGCCGCGCAGCATCGGTCAACTTGGGCTCAGAGCCGCCTTGCGGCGCTGCGGCAGCCGGGTGGCGGCGAGCCCGCACCGGATCCAAGCCGCCAGGTGACGCCAGCAGCCCAATCACGACATTCATGCAGGGTGCAGCGAAGGCGCTGCTGCGAGCGCGAGCGCTTTCCCGAAAGCCGCCGTTCTGCAGGTGGTGGCGGCCCTGGCTGATGCTGCGGTCAGCTCCAGGGGCAGCGAAGCGCAGAAACCTGACCTTGCAAAGTCAAGTACCAAGACCCGCAGTCGAGACACGCACGGTCCTGGCGGACTATCGCGTCAAGTGTAGCGGATGACTGGAGCCAATCCAAAGCGGCGTTTGGTTTCCCAAAGTAAGTTAGGTACAATTTGCTATCATTTAATGGTGTAGCACGCCAACATGGGCCCCATACTCTAGTCAAATACTTGGGTAAGAAATGTCTGTAAGCGAGTGTATTTTCGGCGTGGTGAGACAACACTGGATGGTCGGTTTCGTATTGCCCTGACCAACAGCCTGGCGAAGCAATTGAACGGATTAGAAAGCCTACGGGCACTCCCAGAAGCTCACTCAAGCATCCTATAGCGATTGGCAGGCCAGATGCATACCGGCCCCTTCTGGCAACGTATGCTCAAGAGTGGAGAGCCGCAGCAACCAGCCCGTTGCTGCCTGCCTCTATTGGATCTCACCACGATCAGCGACAGATCTAGATGAACGGCGAGGTAGGGTTTTGTGCGACAGCCATCAGATGCAGGCTTGAGAAGCCTACGGCGCAAGGTGGAAATGCACCAGTCGCGAAACGAATTGGCTTTAGTCAATCGCACAATCACGATGGCAACTCTCGGTTGATCCAAGTCTACCATAAAGTTTGCCTCGACATCTCACATTTAAAAGGTAAGGTCGCCGTTGCGATATATTATGGAGGGCTAGGCCCAATGTTTGAGGCTTCGGAAGAAGAGTATTTGATCCGCGCTATTCGCGAGAATAACGTAGTATTGTTTCTTGGTGCGGGGGCCTCCTATGGTTCAGAAACATCTTCTGGCGACAATATCCCATTGGGCAAAGATCTGGCTTCCTTTTTCCGAGAAATTATCGGTGAATCTGATGAGAACTTACGTCTTGATCAGTTGGGGAAAGATGTTCGCCGTATTTATGGGGATGACGGTCTCAAGAAAAAGCTGGAAGGCAAGTTTATGGAGACCCGCCCCTCTCAAGATTTGATAGAGCTCTTCTCCTACAGCTGGAACAGATGCTACACTCTCAACTACGATGACACAATTGAAGGTGTGCCAAGGAAGGGTAGGGCTCAGCGTCACAAATACTTTTGCAGCACCGAAAAGGTGGAGGAAAATCACGGCGAGCAGGAACTCCAGGTTATCCATTTGAATGGATCTATCCTGAAGTATGAGAAGGGAATAGTTTTAACGGATAAGGAATTTCGCTCCGGCATCCGAAAGAGAAACCCTTGGTACGAGAGGTGCGCAGCGGACTATGCAAGCAAGACTTTTGTCTTTATCGGAACCGAGCTTGATGAGCCAATATTTAAAGCTTATGTGGAAGAGTTAGAAGATGTTTCGACCTTTGCTAGGTCTTTCCTCATAACCCCTGGCAGTATTGCCAAGCGGGATGAGGAGGAGCTTCGCGACTTGAATATCACATTCAAGAAGTCAACTCTATCAGATTTCATCCGTTGGCTTCAGAGGAATAAGCTTCGATTTGGTAGAGACGCTGCAACACTAAATGATGCTCTTATCGAAGTCGGAAGCCCTAAGTGGATATCAAAAAACATAGACAAGTCAGCGCTCACAGCAACCCGACTCAGGAGAAATTTCTACTCTGGTGTATACCCCACTTGGCAGTGTGTAGCTTCAAATTGGCCAGCTCCAATTTCCGTAATTTCCTCCTGTCTGTCTGCAATTAAGAGCTTTCAGGAGGCTGGTTCGAAAGGCCTGTGCGTAGTCGTTGGGCAGGCGGGGTCTGGAAAGACAACCAGCATTATGAGCTCACTCTACTCGATTGGTGAGAAAGACGATTGCAGGGTGTTCGAATTTATAGGCAGCGGTCTAGAAGACTTAGAATCGGCGTTGCGAGACCTGAAGCCCGCGGATTGGACAGGTGTATCTTGCATGATATGGCTCCCCGACATTCAGATTTATGCGGATGAGTTTGAGAAGATCTCCAGAATTTCTAAGTCTGCGAACTGTATAATTGTGGGTGAGCTGAGAAGTAGTGATTGGTCTGGTCGCTTCTTTCGCAAGCATAGGGTCGCTGATAAAGTCATAGAGTTAGGGAGGTTAATGACTTCCGATTACGACACGCTAGCCCAAGCAATTGAAAATTTTGCTACGGCTCCAGAGTTTAGAAAGATGAGCAGGAAGGACCAAGTCAAGCAGTTAAAAGCCTCTAAAGCTCAACTTCTTATTTTGATGCTCGAAGCCACCAAACAACGTCCATTTGAAGAAATAATCGAAAGTGAATATTTTTCTATCGATGATGAAGCCGCTAGATCCTTCTTGTGTATCGTTTCTTTAATTACCATGACCAGATCCAGGCTTTCAATTTCCGATTATCATGCGATCACCAGCCAATTCGGCCTACGGTCGTCACTTGCTGCTTGTTTGACACAGCTCGAGGGGATCGTTGAGATCTCTGGTCAAGGCATGCTAATAGGAAGGCATGAAAGCTATCTTAATCACGTAATTTCAGCCACTGCTGATTCGCAAACGATATTTGATGCGTGCCTTGCGATATTCAGGAGCTTCACCATATACCAGGTTCCGTTTGTGATTAATGCCGGGAAGGTTAAAGGAAACATTCTTAAGTTCATGATGCGCGGTCAGTTTCTATCTCAGGTATTCAGGGGGGATCATGATCTAGTTTCAAAGCTCTACGAAGAGCTTGAGTATGATTTTCAAAGTGACGGCCATTACTGGCTTCAGAGAGGTAAGTTCTACCGCAATGCGGGCGGCAGAGAGAACCAAGAGACCGCGCTTCAATTCCTAAATAGATCAGTTGAAGCATACGACAACTCTTACTCTAGGCACTCGCTTGCGCAGCAAAAGTTGATTCTCTGCTCCCAGTTCAAAGAACCGACACCATACCTTGAGGCCTTGATGGCCGAAGGTGTTGCTGAGCTTAAGACGCAAGTTGTGACAAGGGCTAACGCCGAAGATGAGTACCCATTAGTCGCGCTTGCTATGTCCCACACTAGGGCTCTTATCGCATGGAATCGGACGGAAGATGCTAAACGTGTGTGTCGCGAGTATCATGGCCAGCTGTCGGAAATGGATAAGCAGATGCCTTATGAGGATCGAGAAGTCCGAGATGCGCTGAAGCACTGCCTGAATATTGTGCTATCTTAGAGGAATTTATCATGATGCATAAGCCAACTACTTCCTGAACCTAGGTGAGTCGGGCGCATTCATTTCTAACGTCGCCTCTTAATTGGGGCGCCGTGTCGTCAATTTGCCACTGCGCTCTGCTGCCTGACCTAGGCGACGCGCCAAGCGGACGCGCCCTAGGGTCGTTCGCTCGGGGCATGGCGAGGGACGGCTACCGCCCGCAATGGTAATCCCCCCCGATCTTAAGGGGATGCGGAAGTAGAATTTTCTCGGCAGGATGAACGAGGAGATTCCGATGAAGAAGACAC
>NZ_JAATOX010000222.1 GCF_011806385.1 Phaeobacter sp. HF9A
TTGAGGGGGATATTGCAGGTTCTGTACGGGGTGATGCATTGGGGCAAGTTCACCCGGCTGGTGCCGCATCCGCTGAGGCTGGGCCTTCTGCACCCGCCGCCGCCCCCGCCACCGAATCCAAAAAAACGGCCCCACCCGCCGCAGATGACCGCAGCGCGATGCAAAAGCTGCTCGATAAATTCAACTGAGCTCGGCTGTCACCAAGGCTGGAATGCAAGCGGAACACAGATACTCAGAACTCAGGATTACAGATCTCCGGGGCTGAATATCCGCCTGGCTGGCCTTTCCAACGTAGACACTTGCCCCGCCATGACATTGCAATGCGCCGCCTCACACGGTAGCGCATTGCAATGTCATGAAAACAATCTCCCTATGCGTGTATCGTAGGCATATTTATTAAATCTCTCATGAACAAAATGGCTCAAGACTTTGAGACATCGAGAGGTCACTATGTTTTTCAACCAATCCCTGAGCGAACATACGCTCGCCCTATTCAAAACCGCAGGGGTAAGCCAGGATGGCAAAGGGGCGCCGAAGGCGTCCCTGGCGGCATCATCAGGCACCGATCAGGCCCTGCGATATGCTCTCAGTAATACTGCCGTTGCGGCGCAGGCGGGAGAACCCGCTGCACCTGTATCGGAGAATGCGGAAACAGGAATTCCCGAGGAAGGCGGCACCTACGGGGGACGGTTCTCGGATCCTGCGCAGCGCGCCAAAATATTCGCCGACGCCTATGCCAGACAGGCCGCATCCGATGCCTTTCAGGCAGAGAACGGATACAAGAACCGTCTGTCTGTGGGACTGTACACCGCTGATGCTATGGCGAAAGCTCAGCAACCGGGTATGGGCCACTATGAGACCCGTGAAGATGCTGTCGCGGCGGCTGCGGAACGTTTGGGTGACATGACTACCGCTGCCAAGCAGGTAAACTGGGCAAGAAACACAGTTACTTATCCATTTGATGATAGTGCCGTTGGGGCTGAAACCGATAGCGGTTTTCTTTGGTCACACGCAAAGCTTGAGGACGCTGAATTGGCTTTGGCGGAGCTTTCCCCTGAGCAACTGGCCCGAGCTGAAGAAAAACAGGCGCATGATCTAGCTGTCACAGGCATGTGGTATAATATTAGGGCGTCTGAATTGACCCGCGACTTCGGTATCACCGCCGAAACCTCGACAAGCTTCGACGAGGATGGTCGCGTCACATTGAATGACTTCGAGGTCACGCATTCCGAGTATGGCAAGCTTGGCGAAGTGAAGGACGGCGTGTTCTACATCGCCACCGAAGATGGAACGCTTGTGGAGCCGGAAGTCTACTTCGGCAACGCCTGACAGGCCTGACGGTGGCGATTGAACGAACCTCCGTCTTGCCACCATTTGGGCCAGGGGCGCTCTGCCACCTTCGCCAGCGCCTTTCAGTCACCAAAATACCGACCACGCTCACACGTTAGATCTGTGCGGCAAGATGAAAAAGGGGAGGCCCGTCGGCACTCCCCCTTGTTTCTCAATCGTCCAGATCGCGGCCTTCTTCGGTATCCGACATGTCGAAACCGAGATGACGCGCGACGGTGAAGATGTCCTTGTCGCCGCGTCCACACATATTCATCACGATGATATGGTCCTTGGGCAGCTCCGGTGCGATTTTCATCACATGGGCCAGCGCGTGGCTGGGCTCCAGCGCCGGGATGATACCCTCCAGCGCACAGGAGAGCTGGAAAGCTTCCAGCGCTTCCTTGTCGGTGATGGAGACATACTTCGCCCGGCCGGTATCGTTGAGCCAGGCATGCTCCGGCCCGATGCCGGGATAGTCCAGACCTGCTGAAATCGAGAAACCTTCGAGGATCTGGCCGTCGTCATCCTGCAACAGATAGGTGCGGTTGCCATGCAGCACGCCGGGGCGTCCGCCGGTGAGGGAGGCGCAATGCTCCATCTTCTCGTCCACGCCCTTGCCACCGGCCTCAACGCCGATGATGTTCACCGACGGATCATCGAGGAAGGGGTGGAACAGGCCCATGGCGTTGGAGCCGCCGCCGATCGCCGCGATGACGGTATCCGGCAGGCGGCCTTCGCCCTCCTGCTCGGCCAATTGCCAGCGCACTTCCTTGCCGATGATCGACTGGAAATCGCGCACCATCGCCGGATAGGGGTGCGGGCCCGCGACAGTGCCAATGCAGTAGAAGGTGTCGCGCACATTGGTCACCCAATCGCGCAGCGCATCGTTCATCGCATCCTTGAGCGTGCCACGACCGGAGGTCACCGGGATCACCTCTGCACCAAGCAGGCGCATGCGGAACACATTCGGCGCCTGGCGGCGCACGTCATGGGCCCCCATGTAGACGACGCATTTCAGACCAAACTTGGCGCAGACGGTGGCTGTCGCCACCCCGTGCTGGCCGGCACCCGTTTCGGCGATGATCCGGGTCTTGCCCATGCGGCGCGCCAACAGGATCTGTCCCAGCACGTTGTTCACCTTATGCGCGCCGGTGTGATTGAGCTCGTCGCGCTTGAGGTAGATCTTGGCGCCGCCCAGATGCTCGGTCAGGCGCTCGGCATGATAAAGCGGGCTGGGACGACCAACATAGTGTTTCCACAGATCATCCATCTCGGCCCAGAAATCCGGGTCTACCTTGGCTTTTTCGTATTCTTCCTCCAGCGAGAGGATCAGCGGCATCAGCGTTTCGCTCACAAAGCGGCCACCGAAGATGCCGAAACGACCCTGTTCGTCAGGTCCGTTCATGAAGCTATTGATAAGATCATCGGCCATGGGGGTCTCCGTCTTCCGTATGCGCCGGTTCTAAAGCGCATG
>NZ_JAATOX010000223.1 GCF_011806385.1 Phaeobacter sp. HF9A
GCCAAGGCGCTGTTGCAGGGCACGAATTTCGATCCGCATCTGGTTTCTGAGCTTCGCGTCGAGGTTCGACAGCGGCTCGTCAAACAGGAACAGCTCGGGATCGCGCACGATGGCGCGGCCCATGGCGACCCGCTGGCGCTGACCGCCAGAAAGCTGGCTGGGACGGCGATCCAGATAGTCGCCAAGGTTCAGAATGCGCGCGGCTTCCTGCACCTTGGTTTCGATCTCCGCCTTGGAGGCGCCGCGGTTCTTGAGCCCATATCCCATGTTTTTCGCAACGGTCATATGGGGATAGAGCGCATAGTTCTGAAACACCATGGCGATGTTGCGATCTGCCGGGTCCTTGTCATTGACCACGTCATCGCCAATCAGAAGCGCGCCATCGGTGATATCCTCCAGCCCGGCAATCATCCGCAGCAGGGTGGATTTCCCGCAGCCCGAGGGGCCAACCAGCACCACAAGCTCGCCATCGGGGATCACGACAGAGCAGGGCTGCACGGCCTCAAAGCCGTTGGGATAGGTTTTGCGAACACGGTCCAGCGTTACCTGTGCCATTGTTTTATTCCTTATTTATCGGATTCCGTGAGGCCCTTGACGAACCAGCTCTGGAAGAAAATGACGATCAAGACCGGCGGCACCATGGCAATGATGACCAGCGCCAGCGCCTTGCCGAATTCGGGGATCTTTGCACCGGATTGCGATAGCTCCTGCACGATCTGCTTGATGCCGCGCACCAGGGTGAACATGCTCTCATCCGTGGTGATCAGCGTCGGCCAGAGGTATTGGTTCCAGCCATAGACAAACATGATGATAAAGATCGCCGCGATCATGGTGCGCGAGAGCGGCACCAGAATGTCGATGAAGAACTTCACCGGACCGGCCCCATCAATGCGCGCGGCCTCGACCAGCTCCTCGGGGATGGAGCGGAAGAACTGCCGGAAAAAGAACGTCCCCGTGGCCGACGCAATCAGCGGCACGATCAGCCCGGTGTAGGTATTGGCCAGGCCCAAACGCTGGATCGCCTCATAGGAGGGCAGGATGCGCACTTCCAGCGGCAGCAGCAGGGTGGTGAAGATGATCCAGAACGCGAAGGTCGCGAACCGCAGACGGAAATAGACGATCGCATAGGCGGCCATCATCGAGATCACGATCTTGCCGATCGCAAAGCCAAGACCAAGGATCATCGAGTTGATGAGCATCCGGGTGCCGGTAATGGTTTCGCTAAACCCGGCCGTGTCGAACATCGCGCCCTTGAAGTTCTCCAACATATGCCCCTCAAAACCGAGTTGCAGCCCGTTGCGCATGATATCCGGGTCGGAAAAACTCGTGCTGAGAAGGATGTAGATCACCGGAATGATCATGAACAGCGAGCCGAGGATCAGGATCAAATGATCCACAACCTGGCTCAGCCGGATACGGCGGCGGGGCACGACGTGGTGCACGGCGCCGTCACTATGGGTGAGATCAGCCATCTGTCGCCTCCTGTTCAGGTGTAATGGATCCGGCGTTCGATAAGCCGGAACTGGAAAACGGTAAGCACAAGAACGAGGATCATCAGGATCACCGATTGCGCGGAGGAGCCACCAAGATCATTGCCGCGGAAGCCATCGACGAAGACCTTGTAGACCAGCGTCACCGGGTTGTTGCCGGGCTCGGAGCGCACCAGCGTGTCGATGATGCCGAAGGTGTCAAACAGCGCATAGGTGATGTTGATGATCAGCAAGAAGAAGGCCGTCGGCGCCAGCAGCGGGAAGGTGACATCCCAAAAACGGCCAGAGGCAGAGCGATTGTCGATCAGCGCGGCCTCGCGCACCGATTTCGGGATCGACTGAAGGCCGGAGAGGAAGAAGATGAAATTGACCGGGATCTGTTTCCACACGGCCACCACCACCATGGCGGTTGCGGTGGATTTGTAATCCGCACCAAGGCGGAAATCCCAGCCCAGCGATTGGAACATCTCCGTCAGCGGGCCGTTGCGCTGGTCAAAGAACATCAACCCCAAGAAGCCAGCAACCGGCGGCGCGACCGCATAGACCCACATCAAAAGGGTGCGATATGTTTTTGCGCCGCGAATGACCGCATCCGCCTTGACCGCCAGCAAAAGCGCCAGCGCCAAGGAGAAGAAGGTCACCAATACGGTGTAGATCACGGTGAAACGCGCCACCTTGGCATATTCGCTGTTGTCGAACAGCTGGGTGTAGTTTTCGACGCCCACAAAGGTGGAGCCGAACCCAAAGGGGTCCTGAAGGTAGAAAGACGACTGCACCGCCCATGCGGCCGGCCAGTAGAAGAAGATCGCGATGATCGACAACTGAGGCAGCAACAGCGCAACGGGCAGCCAGACGGTGGTAAATCCGGCACGTTTCATGAGGGGTATTCCATCGGCAAAAGAAAATGGACAACCCGCGCAAGATACGCGGGTTGCCCTTGTGGGTCGTGACGAAGCTTAGCCTTGGGTCTTGGCAAAACGCTCAAGCAGAGCGTTGGCTTCGGTCTCGATGTTTTTGAAGGCGTCTTCAACCGAGGTTTCGCCGGACAGGATGCGGCCGTATTCGCGGTTCATCACGTCACGGATCTGCACGTAGAAACCCATGCGGTAGCCTTTGGTGTTTTCACCGGCGGGCAGGGACAGCTGTTTGATGCCAACTTCGGCAGCCGGGAAACGGTCATAGTGGCCGTCTTCCTTGGCCAGTTCATAGGCGGCCTCGGTGATCGGAACATAACCCGTTTCTTTGTGCCAGAAATACTGCACCTCCGGGG
>NZ_JAATOX010000224.1 GCF_011806385.1 Phaeobacter sp. HF9A
TCACCTTTGGCCAGCTGGAGATGCTGGACGGTATCAACATCGTGATCCTGCTGGTCGGCCTCTACGCGCTGCCGCCGGTGATCGACCTCTTGGAAACGCCGCTGAAGACCGATGGCGTGAACAGCTCCAAACTGGGGACCCAGTCGCTCTGGAAGGCGCTGCCGCGCATGAAATCCTATTGGAAGACCTGGCTACGCGGATCTTTGCTAGGCATCTGGATCGGCATCCTGCCCGGCGCGGGCGGCTCCATGGCGGCCTTCATGTCCTATAACGAGGCACGCCGCTCCTCCAAGCACCCCGAAACCTGGGGCGAGGGTGAACCCGAGGGCGTCGCCGCCGCCGAGGTCGCCAACAACGCCGATACCGCCTCGGCGCTGATCCCGGCGCTGACACTGGGCATCCCCGGCACCGCTGTTGCCGCTGTGATGCTGGGCGGCCTTCTGGTGCACGGGCTGCAACCTGGTCCGATGCTGTTCCGCGACAACCCGGAGATCGTCTTTGGCTTCATGTGGCAGTTCCTGTTTGGTGCGATCCTTCTGGTCCTGCTGGGTGGCTCGCTGGCGACAAACTCCTTTGCGCGCCTCTTGAACCTGCCGCGCCCGCTCCTTGGGTCGGTGATCATCGTGCTCATGCTGATCGGCGTCTACTCGATCCATGGCCGGATGTTCGACGTCTACCTGATGCTGGGGTTCGGCGCGATCGGCTGGGTGATGGACCGGCTCAAGTTCCCGCTGCCGCCGGTGGTGCTGGGCCTGATTCTTGGCGGTTTTGCCGAAGAGAACCTGCGCCTTGCCCTGCGGATCGGACGCGGTGACCCCATGGTCCTGTTCCAGAACACCACCAGCCTGATCCTCGTCGCGCTCACCATTGCGGTCATCATCGGACCGGCGCTGAAAAAGCGCTATCTTGCAGGCCGCAAAAAGGTCTGATGGCCAGCCCGCATCATACCGTCCGCGAGGAATGGCTCGCCCTGATGCAAGAGGATATTCTTGCGCCGGGGCAACCCATCTTCGACTGCCACCATCACCTCTGGCACCGAGCCGAGGGCCGTTACGGCGCAGAGGAGTTGATGGCGGATCTGCGTGCGGGCCATGACGTGCGGGCCAGCCTCTTTGTCCAGTGTCGCACCGGCTATCGGGTCGATGGCCCAGAGGCGCTGCGCCCCGTGGGCGAAGTCGAAACAGTGCTGGACTGGACCCGCGGCCAGGATCGCTTTCCGGTGGGCATCATTGCCATGGCCGACCTGCAACTGGGCGACAGTGTGCGCCCGGTGCTGGACGCCCTGATCGAGGCTGGACACGGACACGTCAAAGGTATCCGAAACACCACCGCATGGCATGCCGATCCTTTGGTGCGCTCCAACCCCAAGCCACCGCCGGACGGTCTTTTGCGCTCGGACGCCTTCCGCGACGGGGCGCAAGCGGTGGCGGCACGGGGGCTGAGCCTCGATGTCTGGGCCTACCAGACGCAACTGGACGAAGTCCGCGCCCTTGCCGCGACCCTGCCGGATCTGACCATCATCGTCAATCACTGCGGCGGCCCTCTGGGGGTCGGCCCGCATGACCGCTTTGCCCCCGAGAATTTCCAAAACTGGCGCAACGCGCTGGCCGCCATCGCCGCGCTGCCCAACACACGCATCAAGATCGGCGGCTTCGGTCTTGGCGTCTTTGGCTGGCCCTATACCGACGCCGCCCTGCCGCCGCACTCTGCAACCCTGGCCGAGGATTGGCGGCCTTGGGTGGAGACCTGTTTCGACCTTTTCACCCCTCGCCGCGCGATGTTCGAAAGCAACTTTCCCGTGGACAAGGGGCAATTCAGCTATCGCGCGCTCTGGAATGCCTTCAAACGCCTTGCCGCATCCCTGAGCCGCGACGACCAGGACGCCCTGTTCTGGCGCAGCGCGACGCAGAGCTACGGCATCGACCAACAGATTTTCGCACATGACACTGGGAGGATACCGTCATGAAAAGAACCTGAGCCTCCCCCCATGAAGTGGTCCGCCCCTATGTTTAGGAAAGCGGAGGACCATAGATGGCAATAAGAGACCGAAGCCCGAAGTGATTGTCGTGAAATTGCGGGAGGTTGAAGTGCTGATGGGGCAAGGCATGCCCCGGATTGATGCAATCAGACAGATCGGCGTGACTGAACAAACTTACGACCGCTGGAGTGCAGGCGGATAAAGAAAACCGTCCAGTGGACGGTTTTCCCGCCAAACAAGTACGACGGCATGGGTACAGAGCAGCTTAAGGAACTGAAGCGGCTTCAGAAGGAGAACGAGGGCCTGCGTAGAGCGGTATCGGACCTGACGTTGGACAAATTGATCCTGTCCGAGGCCGGAAAGGGAGTGATGACCGTCTAGGAATTGATCCAGTGGATCAATTCAGGTCTGAACGGGCGGAGCCCCTAAGCCCCTCGCGCCGCCGGGCCTGCATCGATCTTGTGCGCAGCCAAATGAAGGTTTCCGAGCGTCGCGTTTGCCGCGTCCTGGGCCAGCATCGATCCACACAGAGACGAGAGCCGGTTGGTCGGGCTGACGAAGACCGTCTGATTGCGGACATGATCGAGCTGACACGCCAGTATGGACGATACGGCTACCGTCGGATTGCCGCTCTGCTGAGAGACGCAGGCTGGCAGGTGAACGATAAACGTGTCGAACGTCTATG
>NZ_JAATOX010000225.1 GCF_011806385.1 Phaeobacter sp. HF9A
GGCCTCCTCGCTCGTCATTTCACTTGTACGGCACGGGAACGATCTTCCGGCGCACCAAATTCGAAATGAGTTTCAATCAATCGTCGTCTTCCTCAAGTCCCCCAACCAGCTGGACATTTTCCAACCCGCGGGGTGCCATGTCGTTGATGATGGTCAGGAAATCTGCCCCCACCAGACGCTTGGCCCGTTCCAGCAACAGCGGGACAGGGCTCGAAGGCTCCTCCCGCCGGTAATAGGCGATGATGCGGTCGATCGTATTGGCCACATCCGTGGGCGAATTGATCGCCCCCGCGGGGCCGCTGGCACGGTTGGACGGAGCGCCCGCCACCGGGGTCTGTTCCTCCCCGGTCGCCTCGGACTCCGCCGCCGCATCAGCGGTCTCTTCCCCCATGCTACCATAAGATCGCATTTTTTGCGCCATCTGCCTCAAAAGCTTCAGGAGCGGGTCCAATTCAGGCCCCTGCCCCGGTGTCTGCTCATCGAAAACAGCCGAGATCGCGCGAATATTCGATTCAATCGTCTCAAGGGCGGCAAGACGCTCCGCCAGCACCGACTCGTCGCTGTCCTGAAAGGCCGCGCCCACGGTGGAGGTGTCGGGAATATGGTCCATCCCCTCCGGCGCCGGCAGTATCCCTTCGGCGATCTCGATGTCGCGCATGGAGAAACGGCCAAAGCCGCGGCTCTCGGTCAGCGGCGCCCGCCGCAGGGAGCGATACGCGGGCGAGGGGCCGCCCATGCCGTCCGGCTGACCGCAGATATCCTGCACCGCGTTGATCCGCTCCGTGGGGTCGCCGTCATCCTCGTCCAGAACCGGATGGCAGCTGTCCCAGAACTCCTCCAGCATGCCGCGCATCAATGTGGTCACCTCGGCAAAGCCGGTCACCCCTGCGCTGTAAAGAATCGCGTCAGATAAAAACACCGCCGCCCGCAAATCATGGGCGCGTTCCAGCACCGCAAGCGCCTTGGACTCAACCTCGCGGTAGTCCGGGTCCTTGCCGGGCGTCACCTGATCGCCAAGCACCACTTCCTCTGTCGGCTTGGCGGCAAGTTCCATTTCTTTAAAATCAGGATCATATCCTGGATCCGATCCGCTGGGCTTATCGCCCCCCTTGGATTGCAACAGGATGGTGACATCCATTTGCTCTAACCCCCGTCAGAAAAGTGTTTTTGTTCTTACAGAATAAGGCGCTTGTGTTCCCGAAGAATAGTGGAGCATCCGCGCGCGCTCCGCAACGGATAATAGCGCGCAACAAAACAATAACTTGACGCAAAGTCAGCCTTATCGAATTCTCCTTGTCAATTGCTTTGCCACATTTTGGGGAGTCTGTGCCTTGGAGCCAACACGCATAGAGGGAAATGACCTGCGTATCATGGTCCGCGAAGGCGCCAAGCGGCGGACCAGTTTTGCCTTCTGCATGGATGGCAAGAACGACCCCTTGCTGCTGATCCAGCCCGGCAACAAACCTGAAAAATTGCGCCCTGCTCTCAAGAAATCCGGCGGCTCTCCGCCGATGGCCTGGGGCACCTATGTGGTGCGCAGCGACGAGATGGAAATGATCTGCGAACAGGCTCCGGCCAAGGCGATCAGCACCCTTAAACGCTTCCTGCGCGCCAATAAACCCAAGGTCAACGTGCTGTTTCGCGACGACGGCGGCAACCTCCTGGACAGTCTGAAACCGGAAAAGCCCAGCAATGACGACGGGGTCACCACGCTGGACGAGGTGAACGCCACCGGCATCGACCCGAAACTGGTGCGCCCCCTGTTGCGGCGCGCCAAGCGGATCAAGTCGCGAATCACGCGCGCGCCCGGCCCGCTGGAGCGCAAACTCAAGCGCGGCCTCAGCCGATCACTGGCCCATATCAACGAGGGCCGGCTGGAAGAGGCGCAGACCCTGCTGACCATGATCGAACAGGCGGTGGCGCGAATCGGGGCCGACCGCGAAGATGCCGACAAGAGCATGAAACGCTCCGACCGGGAGGCCCGCACCCGCACGCTTGGCGCCGATGTGAATCGCGCCAAACAGCTGCGCGCCAGCATCACCCGCGCACCCGGCGGCAAGCGCAACAAACTGGACCGTGCCGTCCAGGTGGCGGCGCGGCTGCTCAAGCAACGTGACTTTGACAAGGCCCGCGTCGTCATGGACCGCATCGAAAAGGCCCTGGGCGCGATTGTCTGAGCCCGCCACAGGCCCACAGAACAGCTACGGAGAGGCGAAATGAAACGATATATCCTGCCGATGATTCTCGGGGCCGCCCTGGGTTGTGCCAGCTCCGTCAGTGCCGCCGAAGGGCGGCTCGGGGTCGAGTTGAACAAGACCGAAACCATCGAGACCGGCGGCTGCCGCGCCTTCTTCCTGTTTCGCAACGACACCGGCAAGAGCTTTGCCGGCTTCGAGATGTCACTGGCCGTACTCGACGGGCAAGGCATCATCGACCGGTTGCTGTCGATCGACGCCGCGCCGCTGCCGGTTCAGCGCACCACATTGAAACTCTTTGAAATTCCAGATCTCGCCTGCGATGACATCTCGGAAATCCTGCTGCATGACATGACCTCCTGCCAGCCCCAGAACGAGGAAGAGATGGATTGTTTCACCCTGCTCGACCTCAGCTCCCGCGCCTCCACAAAGCTGGTGAAATAGATCATGGCGCAGCTGCTC
>NZ_JAATOX010000226.1 GCF_011806385.1 Phaeobacter sp. HF9A
GATGACCCCCGCCCAGAAACTGAGAACGGCCGCGTAAATTCTACGACCAAGTCCCCGCAGAAACGGGGGGATTACCAGGGGACCTTTTTGATTCGTATGTGATAACATATCATTTATCGGCGAAGCGGTCGGGCGACAAGGCCATCGCCGTCAGCGCCGGCCAGTCAGCCGAACACCGACCAGCCGGTGGCCTGGGCAAAGCGCTCCACCGCCAGGGTGCCAAGGTGTGAATTGCCATATTGGTTCAGCCCCGGCGACCAGACCGCGATCGAGGCTCGCCCCGGGGCGATTACCAGAATGCCGCCGCCCACGCCGCTTTTGCCCGGCAGGCCCACGCGATAGGCAAAATCGCCAGAGCCATCATAATGGCCGCAGGTCAGCATCAAGGCATTGATCCTGCGCACCTGATCGCGGGCGATCAGGCCGGGCATATTCGGACCCCCCACAAGAAAGCGCCCGGACATCGCCAGCTGCCGGGGCGTCATCTCTATGGCGCATTGGTGGAAATAGGTGCCGCAGGTCAGCGCCGGGCTGTTGCGGAAATTGCCATGCGCCGCCATGAAATGGGCCAGTGCCATGTTGCGGTCGCCGTGCTCTGTTTCGGAGCGGGCGACGGCCTCGTCGATGTGAATGTCGTCATCCTCGGCGGCGGCGCGCACAAAGCGCAGGAGTTCGCCGAGGACCTCACGCGGGGCGTGCCCTGCCAGAATCGCATCGGTCACCACCAGCGCCCCGGGGTTGATGAAGGGATTGCGGGGAATGCCCTCTTCATGTTCGAGCTGCATGATCGAATTGAACGGCAAGCCCGAGGGCTCGCGCCCCACCCGGCGCCAGAGATCCTCGCCCAGGCGGCCAAGCGCCAGCGCCAGGGTGAAAACCTTGGAAACCGATTGAATCGAAAACCGCCGGTCGGCGTCGCCGCCGACAAACACGCGCCCATCGGCCAGTGCAACCGCCATGCCAAACTGGTTGGTATCGATCGAGGCCAGTTCAGGGATATATTGTGCCGCCTCGCCCCGATGGGGCGCGGCCTGCATCTCGGCGCAGATCTGATCAAGAATGACACGAAAGTCGAGTTCAGGGTTCGCTATGCTCATGGGCTCAGCCTTAGGGCCTGCGGCGCCAGGAGCAAAGACTGTTTCCGCTCACAGGATGGTCGCACCGGACTACAGCCTGCGGCGCGTCGGCGGATGGCGAATCAATCGCGGCGCGGAGACAGCAACGGGCGCATATTGCCCGAAACTTGTGCGGGAATGGCCGCATGAGTGACCGGCAGAGCCCGTCAAGTCAGGTAAAACCGCAGGAACTGGCAGATTTCCGCGATGGTCGCTCACCTAACCTGTTTGCGTAGAACAATTTTCTTCCTATAGTCGGTTCACGCTTAAGTCCATTCGCGGCGCTGGGAGGGCCACACGCATGATCCGTTCCGAACTGATCCAGAAGATTGCAGACGAAAACCCGCACCTGTATCAGCGAGATGTGGAACGGATCGTCAACACGGTCTTTGACGAGGTGACCGACGCGATGGCGCGTGGGGACCGGGTTGAACTGCGCGGCTTTGGCGCGTTCTCTGTCAAGAAACGCGATGCCCGCGTCGGGCGCAACCCGCGCACCGGCGAGACGGTCCATGTCGAGGAAAAGCACGTGCCATTCTTCAAGACCGGCAAGCTGCTGCGTGATCGTTTGAACGGAAAAGAGTAAATGCGTTACATCCGCTATGCTGTCTGGGCCGTACTGGCCGTGGTGTTGATCTCTGTGAGCCTGGCCAATCGCGGGTTGGTCACCTTGCAGCTGATGCCCGATGCGCTGGCGGAGCTGGTCGGGGTGAACCCGTCGATCACCCTGCCGCTCTTCATGGTGGTGCTTGGTGGTTTGGCGCTTGGGCTGGCGCTTGGCTATGTGCTGGAATACCTGCGCGAGCATAAGCATCGCCGCGAAGTTCGCGTGAAACAGGGCGAGGTCAAGAAGCTCTCGCGCGAGGTGAAGCGGCTCAAGCGGCAAAAGCACGATGGCAAGGACGAGGTGCTGGCGCTCCTTGAGGATGCCTCCTGACATGATCGAGATCCGCACCAAGATCTGCGGCATGAAAACGCCCGAAGACATCGCCGCCGCCGCCGAGGCGGGCGCGGCCTATGTGGGGCTGAATTTCTTCCCAAAATCAAAGCGCTCCGTCTCGATTGCGCAGGCGGCAGTGCTCGCCTCGGGCGCACCTGTCGGGCTGGCAAAGGTCGGTCTGGTGGTGGATCCTACGGATGACGAGCTGGATGCCATCATCGGCGCGGTGCCTTTGGACATGATCCAGCTGCATGGCAACGAGAGCCCGGAGCGCGTGGCCGAGGTGAAATCACGCTATGGTCTGCCGGTGATGAAGGTCATCGGCGTCGCCGAAGCTGCGGATCTTGCGCCGATCGATCTCTACTCCCAGATTGCGGATCAGATTATGATTGATGCCAAGGCCCCCAAGGGGGCTGAGCTTCCTGGCGGCAATGGCATCAGTTTTGACTGGCAGCTTCTGGCGGGCAAGAAATACTGGCAGGCGCCCTGGATGCTGGCCGGTGGTCTGACGCCCGAAAATGTTGCCGAGGCG
>NZ_JAATOX010000227.1 GCF_011806385.1 Phaeobacter sp. HF9A
CACCCTTCTGGCGATCGGGCAGCTCTGGCCTTTGCCCACCTGGTCCTCGCTCTATGAACGCGCGCTCTATCAGGCGCAAAAGCTGCATCGCTTTCAGGAACACGCCGACGGGCAGCTGCGGATCATCAAGACAGAGGCCGATCTGGACAGGCTGCTGGAGATGAAGAATGCCGGACAGAAGGTCGTCGGCGGGCTGCTCGGGATCGAGGGCGCGCATCCTCTGGAAGGCGACATCTCCAAGCTCGACGGGCTGGTGGAGGCGGGCTATCGCCTGATCGCCTTGCAGCATTTCTTTGACAACGAGCTTGGCGGCTCCCTGCATGGCACCGGCGATCAGGGGCTGACCGAGTTTGGCCGCGCGGTTGTCGCCGCCACGGTGGAAAAGGGCCTGATCCTGGATCTCGCCCATTCCAGCCCGCAGGTGGTGCGCGACGTACTGGCCATGACCGACATCCCGCTGGTGCTGTCCCATGGCGGCATTCACAAGGTCTGCCCGGTCAAACGCAACCTGCCCGACGCGCTGATGCAGGACATCGCCGCCAGCGGCGGTGTCATCGGCATCGGCTATTGGGCGGATGCGGTCTGCGATGCCTCCCCCGCCGGGATCGCCCGCGCCATTCGCGGCGCCATCGAGGTGGTCGGCGTGGATCACGTGGCGCTGGGCTCGGATTTTGACGGCTCGGTGAGCACCGAATTCGACAGCTCTGAACTCGCCGCGCTGACCCAGGCGATGCTGGACGAGGGGCTGACCGAGGCGCAGATTCGCAAGGTCGCGGGCGAGAACATGCTTCGCGTCCTTCGCGCGCGGCTGGACTAGCAATTGTGTCGCGCGCCAAGGCTCCTGCTGGCGAACCTCAGCACGGAGAGCGGCACACGGAGAGCGGCAAAGGCTTGGAAAGACTGTTTTTTCGCAGAAAGACCCGGCATGGCCGGAAAACCCGACAATACTAGTCAAGTATTTGATTTTGCTGCATTTTTGATTGACGCGGGGCCCCTGCGGCGCTAAACAGGGGTCAACTGTAGCAAGCCAGACAACTTAGGCCGCCAGCAGCCCGCCCTCCAGCCAGGAGCCTCGCTCCCAGCCAGATCGCAAGCCCCGCCAGCACCCGAACTTGTCCAGCCAGCCCAGCAGGGTCTGCGCCGATATCCCCGACGCGCACCCCGCGCTGTTGCTCGCAACGTTTCCACCGCAGCCAGCCCCGCAGCGCAATTGCACCCTGCTCAGAACGCGTTGGTCCCCGCGCCACCCAGCCAGACCCGGCCTCCTTGCGAGGCCCATCCAGCCCGGCCGCCTATTTTCCGATCACCGCAACAAAAAGGGCCACCAAATGGTGGCCCTTTTTGTTCGCGCCGGGAGAGCGGCGCAGGGATGGGAGCGGCGCTCAGGCCGGTTGCAGCATGCCCTTGTCCGCCGCCAGCTCCCGCATTTTCTTTTGCAGCTTCTCGAACGCCCGCACTTCGATCTGACGGATGCGTTCGCGGCTGACGTCATATTGCACGCTCAGCTCCTCCAGCGTCTTGGCCTGATCCGCCAGACGGCGCTGGGTCAGGATGTCCTTTTCGCGGTCGTTCAACACGCGCATGGCGGCGGCCAGCAGTTCGCGACGCGCCTCCAGCTCGTCCCGCGCTTCGTAATCGCCCGCCTGATCGGCGTCCTCATCCTCCAGCCAGTCCTGCCACTGCATGGTGCTGTCGCCATCGCTGCCGACCATCGCGTTGAGCGACGCATCGCCCCCCGACATGCGCCGGTTCATGGAGATCACCTCGCCCTCGGTCACCCCAAGGTCGGTGGCAATCCGCTTCACCACATCCGGGCGCATATCGCCGTCTTCCAGCGCGCCAATCCGCGCCTTGGCCTTGCGCAGGTTGAAGAACAGTTTCTTCTGCGCCGAGGTGGTGCCAAGCTTCACCAGCGACCAGGACCGCAGGATATACTCCTGGATCGAGGCGCGGATCCACCACATCGCATAGGTCGCCAGACGGAACCCCTTCTCGGGATCAAAGCGTTTCACCGCCTGCATCAGCCCCACATTGGCCTCAGAGATCACCTCGGCCTGCGGCAGACCATAGCCGCGATAGCCCATGGCAATCTTCGCCGCCAGACGCAGGTGCGAGGTCACCATCTTATGCGCCGCGTCGGTGTCCTGCTCCTCTACCCAGCGTTTGGCCAGCATATATTCCTCTTCCGGCTCCAGCAGGGGAAACTTGCGGATCTCCTGCAAGTACCGGTTCAGCCCGCCTTCTGGTGTCGGTGCGGGCAGATTTGCATAATTCGCCATCAGATCGGTCCCTTTCAAATGTATAAGGACTTAACATCAGCCCATTTGGGCCTTTTGGGTGCGCGTTTCAAGGCGCCGTCTTGGTCAGTCTTATACAAAGCCAGATACATGTCCTCTGTGAATTGCGTCACAAAAGTTGGGAATATTTTCCATTTCTCCCGTAACCCCCTGAAAAACATCACTCTTAAAGACGCAAATCCCACACAACAAAGACATCAATCGCCTCAGGCCGCCATGTGATCACGAATGTGCCAACGCCCTGACATA
>NZ_JAATOX010000228.1 GCF_011806385.1 Phaeobacter sp. HF9A
AACGCTTGATCTTAGGTGCGCTGCAACGTGGCTGCGCGCAGCTGCGTCATCAAATCCGTCAGGATCTTGCGATATTCCTCGCCGCTCAGATGCCCCTCGGCGTCAAATGCATTGTAGGATTCGGCCAGATGCACCGCCGGCCCCGGCAGCACATGCGGTTGGAACGGCACCAGGAAGCTGCGCAGGATCATCTGGGCGTTCTCTCCGCCGGAGCGCCCCGCGGCCGCCGACATCACCGCGACCGGCTTGCCATTTTTCAGCACGCCCGACGGGGCCCTGTTATACTCCGGCGTCGAAATCACGACCGCATCCGCCTCTGCAACTTGCACGGCAAGCGCTTGCACGGCTGCGGGGATCCCCTCCGCCTCTTCCAGGTCGCCGTCATAGAGCGGCAGGTTCAAATTGCCCTCGATCACCTTTGCCGGGCCAAACAGGCGCGCCGCCTCATGTGCGAGTTTTCGGTTGGTCGCCTCCTGACGCAGCGAGCCGGATATCAGAAGCAAAACGGGATCAGACATGGGATGGGTCCTTTTGGATGAATACCTATTGCCCCCAACCTAAGTCGGAAAATGGCGCACACAATGCGTAAGGACGCATCTCAAGTGTTCATATCCGCACAGCCAGGGAAAACACAAAAGCCGCGCTCTTGAAGCGCGGCTTTTCTCTACTCTTGCAAACGGGGGCCACCCCCCGCGCCCGGCTTATTGCGGAATGATCACGATCTCGACCCGACGGTTGCGGGCCTTGCCTTCCGGCGTCAGGTTGCTGGCCACCGGCTGATCTTCACCACGGCCAATGATCCGCATACGGCTGTAGGACACGCCACCGGCCGCGATTTCATCCGCCACCGCATTCGCGCGACGCTCGGACAGCGCATAGTTATAGGACGCGGCGCCGTCGCTATCGGTGTGGCCAATCACCTGCACCACGCTGCCCGGGTAGCGTTGCAGGCTGCCCGCAACCTGGCGCAGATCGGCCCGAACCGCGGGCGAAATCGCCGAGCTGTCGGTGGCAAAGGTCAGGTCGTTGGGCAAGGAAACCACCAGCCGGTCGCCGGTGTTCACAACGGTAATCGCACTATTGTCGATGCTCTGACGCAGCTCTTTGGCCTGTTTGTCCAGATCATAGCCGATCGCACCGCCGACAAGCGCACCCACGGCCGCGCCACCGACCGCAGCCCCCGCATCGCCATCACCGACCAAGGCACCAAGCCCAGCACCGACCAGCCCCCCGATAACAGCACCATCGCCGGTGCGGCTCCGTCCGGTATCACCGTCATACACCGACGGATCGGTACAGGCGGCAAGGGCAACAACAGCGCTCAACGCGGCAACTGCCGGAAGCTTGGCAAAGGGAATAATGGACATGCGGTCTACCTTCTTTTCAAATTTTGCCTGCGCGCCAGCCGTCTTGCGACGGCGCACGGTTCGCTTTGAATATCGGTTGTTCCCGGCCACGCAACAAGCCACAACGTCAAAAATTCGGCGAAATATCGCGCAGGACGCAGAAAAGGTCAGAGGCCAAAGACAAAACGGTTGCCCTCTTGTTCCTGCCAAAGTCGGCGCAGAAACGGGGCCTCGGCGGAGAATTCCGCATCCAGCAGCTCTGCCGTCATCATCCGGTCGGTGCGAAAATGGCGAAAGCCGCTGCGCAGCTCGCACCAGGCGGCCATCAGCGTACAATCGACGTGGTAAATCAGCGCCAGCGGTCGCAAGACACGGGTGCTCTGGATATCCTCCTTGTTGACATAAGAGAGCCGCAGCTTCTGCGCCGAGCGCACCGCCTGGCGCAGCAGCGCAATCGGAACACAGCCGCAATCGGGGTTGTCCTGCGGCGCGCCATAGGGGGCCACCTGAAGCCATTCGGCGCTGGCATGCACATTGCTGATCTTGCGCCCCACCCGCGCCGCCGCCTGTTGCAAGGCCCCATCGCCGGTGCGCATCAGCATGGCCAGCCCCACATGCAGCGCCTCGATCTCTTCCTCGTCGAAATTGAGCGGCGGCAGATCGTAGCCCTTGCGCAGCACATAGCCGATCCCCGCCTCGCCCTCGACCGGGGTGCGCATCGCCTGAAGCGCCGCGATATCGCGATAGATCGTCCGTTTCGACACCTCCAGCTGCGCTGCAAGATCCTCGGCCCGCACCGGCGATTGCGCCGCGCGCAGAATCTGGATCACTTCGAACAATCGGTCGCTGCGGGACATGGGCGCCTCCTCGTGACATCCTGCTGCCACTCTAGCATGCCCCGCTGACAACAGGTTGTCAGCAGCGTTGTGATGTTCTGGCCCGGAAACGACACTCGGACAAAGGACACACCGATGCCCTATTATGACTGGATCAGACTGATCACCCTTGGCCTGGATCGCTGGGGCCCACCGCCGCAGCCCCGCAGCACCTATGAGATCGAAAGAGACGACGCCCGGCAAGCGATAGAGGCCTATCACGCCGCCCGTCGGCGAGCGCGGCGCGACGCCCTGCGCGCCAGGATGCTGCGCCTGTTCAGGCGGCGCTCTCCTGTTCCGCCGAGCCCGCCTGCGCCTCCTTGC
>NZ_JAATOX010000229.1 GCF_011806385.1 Phaeobacter sp. HF9A
CGCCAAGGCGCGCGGTGCCAAGATCTATGGCGAGGTCCTGGGCTACGGGCTGTCAGGCGACGCCTATCACATCACGGCCCCCTCCGAGCATGGCGAAGGCGGCGAACGTGCCATGCGCGCGGCGCTGGCCAATGCCGGTCTGAAACCCGAGGATATCGACTATATCAACGCCCATGGCACCTCGACCATGGCGGATACCATCGAACTGGGCGCGGTGGAGCGGCTGCTCGGCGATCACGCCAAGAATGCCACCATGTCCTCGACCAAATCCGCCACTGGCCATTTGTTGGGCGCGGCAGGTGCGATCGAGGCGATCTTCTCGATCCTGGCGATCCGGGATCAGGTGGCGCCGCCGACCATCAACCTGGACAATCCCGCGGTAGAGACCCCGGTGGATCTCGCCCCCAACACCAAACGGGAACGGGAAATTAACGTGGCCCTGTCCAACTCCTTCGGCTTTGGCGGCACCAATGCCTCGGTGATCTTCGGAAAAGTGAGCGACTGACATGTGGCGCAGCCTGGCCTCGAATATGCTGACGGTGATGATCGTCGGCCTCTTCCTCTTTGCGGGGGTGATCCTCTGGGGCAAGAATGAATATTCCGCCGAGGGGCCGCTGTCCGATGCGATCTGCCTGCGGGTGGAGCGCGGCACCACGATGTCCCGCCTCAGCCGCCAGCTGGAGGAAGATGGCGCCGTCAGCAGCGGCACCATCTTCCGCATTGGCGTGAAATACTCCGACAAGGCGCAGGATCTGAAAGCTGGCAGCTACCTGGTGGAGCCTGGCGCATCGATGGCAGCTATCGTCGATCAGATCACCCGCGGCGGGGCCTCGACCTGCGGCACGGAGATCGTTTATCGGGTTGGCGTGACCCGGGTGCTGGCCGAAGTGCGCGAGCTGGACCCCGCCACCAACGCCTTTGTCGAACAGGCGGAGTTCGTGCCCGGCGTGGATGAGACCCCCGCCGTCTACACCGAGAAAAAGGCCGAAGGCGACACCCGCTACCGCATTGCCCTCGCCGAAGGGGTGACCAGCTGGCAGGTTGTTGAGGCGCTGAAGGCGATGGACGTGCTGACCGGCGATCCGGGCCGCCGTCCGGCTGAGGGCAGCCTTGCGCCGGACAGCTATGAGGTCACGCCCGGCACCGAACGTGCCACCGTGCTGGCCGAAATGCAAAACCGCCAGGACAAGCGCATCGCCGACGCCTGGGAAACCCGCAGCCCCGACGCAGCAGTCAAAACGCCAGAGGAGATGCTGATCCTGGCCTCCATCATCGAGAAGGAAACCGGCGTCGCCTCCGAACGCGGCGTGGTGGCCTCGGTCTTTACCAACCGCCTGAAACGCGGCATGCGGCTGCAAACCGACCCGACGGTGATCTATGGCGTCACCAAAGGCGAGGGCATCCTGGGCCGCGGATTGCGCCAGAGCGAGCTGCGCGGTGTAACGCCTTGGAACACCTATGTGATTGAGGGTCTGCCACCCACGCCGATCGCCAATCCGGGCCTTGATAGCTTGGTGGCGGCGGTGAACCCGGAGAAGACGGATTACGTGTTCTTCGTTGCCGACGGCACCGGTGGCCATGCCTTTGCCGAAACGCTCGAAGAGCACAACCGCAACGTGGCCAAATGGCGCCAGATCGAAGCGGAACGCGGCAACAACTGAAACAGCAAGAGAGGGGGGCGCTGCCCCCCTCGTGCTTTGCGGGCAAAGCCCTCACCCCCCGGGATATTTCGGGTTAGAAGAAACTGGGAGAGGGTATCCTTCTTCTAACTGCAAATATCCCGGAGCGCGAGGCAGAGCCTCGCATCTCTCGCCGTTGCCTATAGGGCGGACGCTGAGTTGAACGCATCTTTATTCAAACGCAGTAAAACCAGTCTCGGCAGCTGGAAAACGCGCAGGCAAGGATCGCAGACCCACATCGGGGTGATCCGCGCCTCCCGTTTCTCCGTGTGGATCGTTTGACACGAGGCAGCCGCCCCATGACAGCACCGACCCCGGAAGAGTTGAGGACCATCAGCTCCGAGCTCTTGCTTTCTCTGCATGAGAGCCTTCGGCGTGCGCGCAAGCTCAGCGAAGAGTTTCTTCTCCAGTTCGAAACGGAGGAAGAGATCAATCCAGACACCTCCCGTCTGAAACCCCAGATTGCCAAGCTCGACGGTCTGATCCGTGACATCCAGAAAGTGGAGAAAACCCTTGTCTCATATGAACACGCCCCTGGTGCCCCCGCATGGTGGCCTTCGACCTCCGTGCCGCCCGAGATGAGATCGAGCGCCGCCTGGCTGGCCTGCGTGCCGCCCTTCATGACGCAGATTTTTCTGGCGGAGCTGGATGAGGCGGGGAATCCCCCCCCGATCTTAAGGGGATGCGGAAGTAGAATTTTCTCGGCAGGATGAACGAGGAGATTCCGATGAAGAAGACAC
>NZ_JAATOX010000230.1 GCF_011806385.1 Phaeobacter sp. HF9A
CACCGCGCGCGCCCCGCAAGGGGCGCGCGCGGTGCCGGTCGCTTCGGGCATGGCCCGAAGCGAAACATCTTTTTCTCCCGCCACTTGCTCGGTGCGACCGGGTCCGTGTCAGGCCGATAGAGATGGAACATAGGTCTGATATACGCGTTTCCGATTGGAAACGTCGGAAACAAACGCTCCGCCGCCGCAAAGCCCGACTAGGGTCGCCCTATGACTGCCTCACTCCGCCTTCATTACGCGCCGGACAATGCCTCGCTGATCGTGCGACTGGCGCTGGAGGAGCTTGGCCTGCCCTATGAGACAATATTGGTGGACCGCAGCCAGCGGGCGCAGCAGCAACCGGCCTATCTGCGGCTCAACCCCAATGGCACCATCCCGGCGCTGGCAACCCCGGACGGGGTGATTTTTGAAACCGCGGCCATCCTGCTCTGGCTGGCGGATCGCAGCGGGCAGCTGGCGCCCGCGCCGCAGGACCCAAACCGCGGCGATATGCTGAAATGGTTGTTCTGGTGCTCCAACACGCTGCATATCGACCTGCGTCAGAGCTTCTATCCCGAGAAATTCATCGGTGCCGATCCTGCCCATCAGCATCAGCTGCGGGCCGTCCTGCGGCAGCGGTTGCAGAGCGATCTGCGCATCCTTGAGGCGGCGCTGATCGAGACGCCGGCGCTCAGCGGCCAGGCACAGCCGACGCTGTTTGACCTCTACCTGCCGTGCTTGATGCGCTGGTGCAAACTCTATGCCGAGACACCCGGGCAGCCCTGGTTTGACATCACCGCCTATCCCGCGCTCTATGCGCTGTGTCTGCGCGCCGAGCGCCGGGCCAGCACGCGCGCCGCGCAACAGGCGGAGGGCCTTGGCCCCACCCCCTTTACCGCCCCGAAACTCGCTACCCCTCCAGAAGGATCAGCCACCTAAATGTTCCTCTCCGTCTTTGATATGTTCAAGGTGGGCATCGGCCCCTCCTCCTCGCACACCATGGGCCCGATGGTCGCCGCCGCGCGCTTTCTCGACATGATGCGCGCCTCGCCGTTTGAGTTCCGCGGGCTGCGCGCCTCGCTGCATGGCTCGCTGGCCTTCACCGGCGTGGGGCATGCCACGGATCGCGCCACGATCCTCGGGCTCGCCGGTTTCCTGCCGGAGACCTATGACGACGACAAGGCCGAAGAGACCCTGGCCGCGATCAACGAGAGCAAGACCATCGTGCTGGAGGATCTGGGCCGCCTGCGGTTTGATCCCAGGGCGGACATGATTTTCGACTATGATCATGCGCTCGCGGGCCATGCCAATGGTATGATCCTGATGGCCACCGATGCGCAGAGCGATGTCATCCTGCGGCAGGTGTTCTACTCTGTCGGTGGCGGTTTTGTGCTGACCGAGGAAGAACTGGCACAGGGCAAGGCGACGGATGATGGCGATCCCGTGCCCTACCCGTTCAAATCCGCGGTCGAGATGCTGGAAATGGCCAGGGCCTCCGGTCTGACCATCGCCCAGATGAAACGCGCCAACGAGGTCTCGCGCGGCTGCGAGCAGAGCCTCAACCGGGGCACCGCGCGGCTCTGGCAGGTGATGAACGATTGTATCAACCGGGGGCTGGAGCGGGATGGCATCCTGCCGGGCGGGCTTCAGGTGCGCCGCCGGGCCAAGGGGATCTACGATGCGCTGATGGCGGAGCGCGGCATGAACCTGACCGCGCCGCATACCATCAACGACTGGATGAGCGTCTACGCTATGGCGGTGAACGAGGAAAACGCTGCCGGCGGCCAGGTGGTGACCGCCCCCACCAATGGCGCCGCGGGCGTCTTGCCGGCGGTGCTGCGCTATTATCTCGATCACGTGCCGGGCGCTTCGGAAAAACACATCGAGGATTTCCTGCTGACCGCCGCCGCCATTGGCGGGCTGGTCAAATATAACGCGTCGATCTCGGGCGCCGAAGCAGGCTGTCAGGCCGAGGTCGGCTCCGCCGCCGCCATGGCCGCCGCTGGCCTCTGCGCTGTCATGGGCGGCAGCGTCGAGCAGGTGGAAAACGCGGCCGAAATCGCGCTGGAGCATCACCTCGGCATGACCTGCGATCCGGTCAAGGGGCTGGTTCAGGTGCCCTGCATCGAGCGCAACGGCCTTGGCGCGATCAAGGCGGTCTCGGCGGCCTCCCTCGCCCTGCGCGGCGACGGCAAGCATTTTGTGCCGCTGGATGCGGTGATCGAGACCATGCGCCAGACCGGTCACGACATGCATGAGAAATACAAGGAAACCTCGCTCGGCGGGCTGGCGGTCAACGTCCCGAACTGCTGATCGCCTGTG
>NZ_JAATOX010000231.1 GCF_011806385.1 Phaeobacter sp. HF9A
ATGACCCCCGCCCAGAAACTGAGAACGGCCGCGTAAATTCTACGACCAAGTCCCCGCAGAAACGGGGGGATTACCAACGCCCCGGCATGGCCAGTTTCGCCCAGATCGAATTGATCCGTGACCTTTGGCATGAGCATACCCACGGCAAGGCAGGTGAAGAACAGTTGAACCTGTGGCTTGAACGGTGCTGGAAGATTTCCAGCCTGCGGTTCCTGGAAGCTACGGTTGCACCCAAGGTCATAACCGCGTTGAAGGCGATGAAAGCTCGCGCAGCTTAGCTGACGTTTCAATCATCACCAGAGGGGCGGCACTGAGCCGCCGTTTTGCGTTTTGGCCTAGAGGCTCTGAGAGCCCCTGTAAGCGCCAAGTTGGGTTCTAGGCACCCTTGCCTGCAAAAACTCAAGATGGCCATTTAACCGGCATTTAAATTCGCCCTCACGCGCATTCTAACGGCACCACGAAGAAACTGGTGTTTCAGCGCTCGCGTTCTCTAGCGATCAGGTATGACACGAAAGAAGCGCACGCCCCATACATGAAGAGGGCATCCACTTCATCCACGGGCGATGATGCCTCAGATAAGGCATGTCGAATACCCTTCTCGTCATTTGTGTAGCCGTACAGCTTACCGAAGCCATCTTTCAGGCTCCCATGAAGGTGGACAGAGTTCCCAAGCGTCTTTAGAGCCTGACCCAATGTCTTTGCCGAGGGATCGATTTTGCGAGCCATCGCTTCGACTGCGTGGATACTCTCCCGAACGCTATCAGCCCAGTTTCCATTCCGTAGCTCTAGTCCCGCATCTATTAAATGTGCCTTCGAAGCATTTGCTCCTGCAGCATCAACATCATGGAATGCGCGTTCTATCGCCGCACTTTGATGTTCGTTTCCAATTGGTACGATTCTACCGTCAATGACCCTGTAGGCAGAGCGTGTTTTTTCAAACGTGGATGCGAGATCCCCCTTCAGTCTTAAGCTTGCGCCATCATGGCGAATTATAAATTCTACCAAATCAAAAAGTGAACCGATGTCTTCAACATGAATGAAGCGTTCGAAAGTTTGCTTGATGCTATTTTTGGTGGCACTAAATTTAGCTGGGGAGCCATGAAAATGGTATACAAAGGCATCTTTAGCCAGTTCTTTCATAGCGTCATCTACAAGTTGATAGGCCTGATTGTGCTGTCTGCGATCCACTTCACGATCCCAAGCGTAGTTCAATAGCCTCCGCTGCTCGTCAGAGACCTCACCTAACTGAAGTTGCGGTGGAATTGGCGAGAAACCGTTCCTCTGCGAGAACGGGATGTAGCCTTCGTCAGCGGGCATGTAGCGTCCCTTCAATCTAAATTCGTGATCGCCAGAGAGTAGATAGTCGATAAGAGTAATGGAAGTCCTCGCTTCCCGAAGAGCCATATTCCCCCGCACATCGTTGGGGGTTAATTGTCATCCGGCACCGTCCTAAGATTTCCGGAAACTCCCCTTTGGAAGGTTTCCGATGATCATCAATTCCCAAACCCTTGACCTCGCCTTCCGTGGGTTCAAGACGGTCTATTCCGACGCTTTCGACGCTGCCCCGTCCCACAAAGACCAAATCGCGATGACGGTCCCAAGCTCGAGTCGTGACGAAACCTATGGCTGGCTGGGACAGTTTCCACAGCTTCGCGAATGGATCGGCGGCCGCCACGTTCACAATCTTACCGCCCAAGGCTTCACGATCACGAATCGCAAGTTTGAAAGCACGGTAGCGATCCAGCGCGACGACATGAGCGATGACAAGCTTGGCTTGTTTAAGCCCAGTTTTGCAGAGATGGGGCTCCTCGCCCGGCACCACCCAGAAGAATTGATTTTCGGCCTGCTGGCTTCGGGTTTCTCCAGCCTGTGTTACGACGGGCAAAGTTTCTTTGATGCCGACCACCCCCAATTTGACCGCGACGGCCATGAGGTCCACGTCAGCAATGTTCAGGCAGGATCTGAAACGCCGTGGTTCCTGCTGGACACCTCCCGTGCCGTGAAACCGCTGATCTGGCAAGAGCGCGAAGACTACCAATTTACCGCGATGATTGATCCGGCAAACCCACATGTGTTCATGAACGACGAATACATCTACGGCGTTCGCGCACGGGTCAATGCGGGCTTTGGCCTTTGGCAACTCGGCTATGGCAGCAAAGGCGCTTTGACCTCGGAAAATTATGCCGCAGCGCGTTCTGCGATGATGAACTTTCGGGCGGATGGTGGCCGGATATTGGGCATCCAGCCGACCACACTCGTTGTGCCGCCGTCCCTTGAGAGCGATGCACT
>NZ_JAATOX010000023.1 GCF_011806385.1 Phaeobacter sp. HF9A
GCACCGAGTTGAACGCGGCACGCTGGATGGTCTCGTTGTTCCAGGCGCTGACGTACCAGCGCAGCGACCAGCCACCCCAGACCCCGACCGAGGATTCCGCGTTGAAGGAATAGACCACCAGCGAGACGATCGGCGCATAAAGGATGACAAAGATCGCAAGCGCGACAGGCGCAAAGCCCGGCATCCGGCGCAGGTTGAAGGATTTGGTTCTAGTGGCCATCTGTTTCGCCTTTCTTCCCGTCCTGACGCACGTAGACGATCAGCAGGATCATCACGATGAACAGCAGGGTCATCGACAGGGCAGAGCCAAGCGGCCAGTTGCGCCCCTGTCCGAACTGGAGTTCGATGAAATTGCCCATCATCATGTTCTTGCCACCGCCCAGAACGCGCGGCGTCACATAGGCGCCGATAGATGGGATAAACACCAGGATGCATCCGGCGATGATGCCGGGACGGCAGGAGGGCAGGATGACATGGCGCAGCACCTGCGCGCGGTTGGCGTAGAGATCATAGCCCGCCTCGACCAGCCGCAGATCCAGCTTTTCAAGGCTTGCATAGATCGGCAGCACCATCAGCGGCAGATAGACGTAGATCAGGCCAAAGAGCACAGCCCCATCGGTGAAGAGCATCTGGATCGGCTCGTCGATCACACCGATACCGATCAGAATATTGTTGATATGGCCGGTGTTGCGGATCAGATCCATGATCGCGAAGGTCCGCACCAACAGGTTGGTCCAGAACGGGATCGTGATCAGGAAAAGCCAAATATTGCGGGACTTGGCCGGTCGGGTGGCGATGAAATAGGCGGTCGGGAAACCGACAAGCAGCGCCCCGCTCATTGTCATCAGGGACAGTTTGAGCGACCGCCAGAAGATCGCCAGGTTGGCGTCGGCAAAGACCAGGGAATCGTCAAAGATATCCTTGGTGTAGATCACACTTAGCCAGCCTTCGGTGGAGAATTGCCCGAATTTCACGCCACCGTAGTCGCCACGCTCCATGAAGGAGAACAGCAGCACGACGATCAGCGGCCCAGCCGCAAACAGGAGGATCGTCAGGATCGCCGGCGCCGACAAAAGCCAGCGACGGCGGGTATCTTGGGACTGTTCTGGTGTCTCGGACATCGCTCAGTCCTTCAACAAACGCGCGGATTGCGGATCGACCACGATGTAGACATCGGCGCCGGGCTCCAGCGGCGCTGTCGCCGCCGAGCGGTTCTGTTCGCGGGCGATGAAGGGCTCGCCGTTGTGCAGCCGCAGATAGTAATGCGTATCCGTGCCAAGAAAGACCGTGCGCTCCAGCCGTGCAGGCAGGGCGTTGGCGCTGGCCTCGGTGCTGACCTGCACATGTTCGGGCCGGATCATGAGGGTGACGGCGGTGCCGGGGGCGACATCCACATCGCCCGTTGCAGAAAGGGTTGCGCCGTCCAGAGTGACGCGATGCTGCGCCCCATCGCGGGACTCGATGGTGCCCGCGATGAAATTCGCCTCGCCGATGAAATCCGCCACAAAGCGGTCAGCGGGCCGGTCGTAGATCGCCCGCGCATCGCCAACCTGAAGCACTTCGCCCGCGCTCAGGACCGCGATGCGGTCCGACATGGTCAGCGCCTCTTCCTGGTCGTGGGTCACAAAGATGAAAGTGATCCCGGTTTCGGTCTGGAGGCGTTTCAGCTCGACCTGCATTTCCTTGCGCAGCTTGTAGTCCAGCGCCGAGAGCGGCTCGTCCAGCAACAGAACCCGCGGCGAGGGCGCCAGCGCCCGGGCCAGCGCCACCCGTTGCTGCTGACCACCGGACAGCTGCCCGGTGCGCCGCTTGGCAAAGGCCTCCAGCTGGACCAGCGCCAGCATTTCCTTGACGCGGGCGGCGATCTCCGCCCGCGGCTTGCCCAGCATCTTCAGACCAAAGCCGATGTTCTCGCTGACCGTCATATGCGGAAACAGCGCGTAGTTCTGGAACACCGTGTTGATCGGGCGTTTGAAGGGCGGCAGCGTGGCGATGTTTTCGCCCATCAGCTTGATTTCGCCCTCGGTGGGGGACTCAAACCCCGCAATCAGCCGCAGAAGCGTTGTCTTGCCACAGCCCGAGGGGCCAAGCAGCGTGAAGAATTCGTTCTGATTGATCGTCAGATCGACCCGTTTCAGCGCGGTGAAGGTGCCAAATTTCTTGACGACACCTTCGGCTGCGACGGAGGGCTGGGTAAAATCAGTTTCCGATTTCATGGGTCACCTTTCCGCCGCAGATTGTCATGACCGGTTTCATGGCCGGGATGTCCTCGACCGCAGTTGCCTCGATATCCGCCGACAACAGCACGAGATCCCCGAGATAGCCCTTTTTCAACATGCCCTTGCGGTCTTCGGCGTGCTCGGCATAGGCGCCTTCGATGGTGTAGCCGGCCAGCGCCTCTTGCAGGGTGACGGTGTGATCGGGCAGATGCGGCTCCCAGGGTTTCCAGGTCAGGGCGGCGTGAATGCCGGCCAGAACGTCGATCCGGGCCACCGGCCAGTCCGACGAGAACGGCACATGCGCGCCCGCGTCGATCATCCGCCGCCAGGGGAAGGCCAGATGCCAGCGATCCGCGCCAAGCCGGGATTTCGCGGGTTCGATCTGGAAATCCATCGCGCCCGGGGGGTGCGGAGGCTGCATGGAGGCGATGGCGCCGATTTCCTTGAAACGCGGAATATCGTCTTCGTGGATCAGTTCCACATGCTCGACCCGGTGGCGAGCGTCGCGTTCGCCATTGGCCTTTGCCGCGGCCTCATAGCCGTTGAGCACCTGGCGCACCGCCGCATCCCCGCAGGAATGCACCGCGATTTGCAAGCCGCGCCGGTCTGCCTCGACCATCATTTCGGTCATCTGTTCTTCGGTAAACAATGGCTCGCCGCGATGGCCCGGGCGGTCGGCGTAGTCCTCCAGGAAATAGCCGGTGTAGCCCTCCATGACGCCGTCGCAGAAGCATTTGACCAGGCCGGAGTTGATCCAATCGCCCGTATAGGTCTCATGCATCATCGAGGCCTTTTCGAGCATGTCCACATCCATGAAGTTCTTGAAGTGGAACGGCACCTTGATGCGGCAGGTCAGATCGCCGTCGGCCTCGATCTCTTTCAGAAGCTCCATCGTATAGAGGTTGCCGTCCATATTGTGGATCGAGGTGATGCCATGTTGCGCACACCAGTCCAGACCGGCCAGCAGGTCGGCCTTGTCCTTGGCGCGTTCCTCGGGCGTCGGGGCGGGATCAGGTTCGCCACCGGTGGAGAGGCCCAGGCTGCTGCGATGCTCGCCGGAATAGAAATCGACCGGGCTGAAGGCTTCGGCCTCGCGCAGCTCGCCATTGGCCAGCCCGTCCTCGCCCATGACAATCTCGTTGCCGGGGCCGAGTTCCTTGCCATGCAGCAGGCTGGTTTCCTTGAGCAGCAGCGTGTTGGCCCACATGGTGTGATAGTCAAAGGACACAAAGGCCAGCGGGCGGTCCGAGATCATCCGGTCCAGAACATGCCGGTCAAAGAGCTGCCCGTCGCCGAGCATGTCGTAATCGACCCCCTCGGCATAGACCACCTTGGCATCGGGGTTGGCTGCGGCCTGGGCGCGGACTTTTTCGCAGATCGCGTCAAAGCCTTTGGTGCCGGTCAGTTTCAGGTGCTTGAGCGAGGCGCCGCCGCCAAAGAGATGCATATGCGCCTCGATGAAACCGGGCAGCAACGAGCCGCCCTTGGCGTCAACGATCCGCGTCTGGGGCCCGGCATGAGCCATCACCGCATCGTCAGAGCCGACCTCCAGGATGCGC
Organism: Phaeobacter sp. HF9A; assembly: GCF_011806385.1. Classification (GTDB taxonomy): domain Bacteria; phylum Pseudomonadota; class Alphaproteobacteria; order Rhodobacterales; family Rhodobacteraceae; genus Epibacterium. The sequence goes on from NZ_JAATOX010000023.1 coordinate 3,779, forward strand.
CCATCGGCGATCGCAACGGCAGAGGCTTTTGGGTTCTCCGGGTCCATCGTCAGTGCATGCGCACCGGTGACAATAATATCTGCTTTCATTCTTTTTGGGACGCCCGGGTTCCCCCAAAGCGCCGCTTCTCCCTGTTTTGTGGATTCTTTTTTGTATACGTTTTCGGTGGGCATCACACTTGTCAACTGATTACTCTTGGGTTAGGCCAAATAGTTACCTTTGGATCAGAAAGTCGCCCAATGAGCGTTCAAAATCACGGCAACCTTCGGCAAACCACCTATGAGGCGATCAAGAGGCTGATCGTCACCGGGCAATTGCCGCATGGGTCCCGGGTCGCGGAGGCCGATCTGGCGGAGCGGCTCAAGGTCAGCCGCACCCCGGTCCGCGAGGCGTTGAACCGCCTTGAACGCGATGGTTTTGTGCTGCCGCGCCCCCGCAGCGGCTATTCGGTCATGACCATTGACATGGAGACGGTGAACGAAGCGTTCGACGTGCGCGACCTGCTTGAATCTGAGACGACACGACTGGCCTGCCGCGCCATCGACGACAGCGGTCGCGCCGCCCTGAACGCCATTATCGACGAATGCGACCGGCTCGCCGCGCTCCCTGATCGCTCGATCGAGGATGATCTGCGCGAAATGCAGATCGGCATCGACCTGCATCGCGTTATCGCGGACCTTGGCGGCAACCGTCTGCTCTGCGATCTTCTGGACGGCATCCTTGACCGCTGTCAGGCCTATATCTGGCTGGACGTCAGCCACATGGACACCTTTGGCGACGCCCGTGACGAACATCGCGTTATCGTCGAGGCCATTTGCCGGGGCGACGAAGAAAACGCCATCGCCCTGACCCGCCGCCACGTGGAGGACTCGCGAGAGAACATCCTTACTGTGTTGCGGCGGCGTCAGGGCATCCATGGTATGACGGTTCGCTCCGATTAACTGCGTCTCGGGTCGATCGGGACGGCCTTGTCCAGCCCGAGCATCTGTTCCAGCTGGTAGGCCGCCGCCAGAACCGCATGATCGCCACGCGGCGGACCGCAGAGTTGCAGGCCGACCGGCAAGCCCTCGGGCGTCAGGCCGACAGGCAGCGACAGCACCGGGCAGGAGGTGATCGACAGCATCGACGTCAGCTGCAACCAGTCCATATAGTCCTTGAAAACATAGCCGTTCAGCTCTTTGGGGCTGCTGATTTCGACCGGGAAAGGCGGCATGCAGGTACAGGGTGCAAGCAGCAGATCGTGGGTTTCAAAGAACGCCACCATAGCCTGAAACAGGATCCCGCGCTGACGCTCGGCCTCTGCCAATACCGCGCCGGATTGGGTCAGGCCGCGTTCGGTGTTCCAGATATTGTCGGCCTTCCACATCTCTGGCTGGGCCTGAACCGATGGGCCTTTGCCCGCCGCGAAACTGGCCGCGCGGATGGCGTGGAAGGTCTCCATCGCCTTGGAAAAATCGGGGATCTCCTCGGTGACCTCCCAGCCGGCCTTGACCAGGTGTTCCACCGCTTTGTCGCAGGCATCGGCCACGTCCTTGTGGACCGGCGAGACGCCCAGATCGCGACTATAGGCGACGCGGCGGGGGCGGTCGTCGGGCCGCGCGGCCTCGGAAAACGGGATCGCGGGGGCGGGCAGCGCGAGCGGATCGCCGGGGTGGGTGCCTGCCATTGCATCCATCATCAACGCCACATCGCTGACGGTGCGACCCATCGGCCCCTCGACCGCAACGGTATCAAAGGGAAACGGATTCGGCCCATTGGCCACGCGCCCCGGCGAGGGGCGCAGCCCGACAATGCCGCAAAACGCCGCCGGTGTACGCAGCGATCCGCCATAGTCGGACCCGCTGGCAAGCCAGACCTCACCGGCCGCCAAAGCCGCCGCCGATCCACCGGAGGAGCCGCTGGCGGTCATGCGGGTATCCCAGGGTGTCACCGTGGGCTCAAAGACCTGATTGAACGTATTGCCGCCCGCGCCAAATTCCGGCGTGTTGGATTTGCCGATGACGATGGCGCCATTGGCCTCCAGCCGCTCCACCATGAAATCCGAGCGATCCGGCACATTGTCGGCATAGATCGGCGAGCCATAGGTGGTGCGCACCCCGGCCACATCGTTCAAATCCTTGATTGCGATCGGCAGACCCGCCAGCCAGGAGGGATCGTCCTTGCGCACGTCGCCCATGGCCTCAACCGCCTTTGCGGCGGCCAGGGCGCGGTCCTTGCACAATGTCGGCAAGGCCTTGATGTCATCCTCGACCGCAGCAATCCGGTCAAAGGCGGCGTTCACTGCCTCGGTCGGGGTGACCTCACCGGCCTTGAGTTTCTGCACCAGCGCAACCGCGCTCAGTTTATAAAGCTCTGTCATGCTGTCACCAGCTGCCCGTATTGGCCATCGAGGCCCAGGGCTCCTGTGGCGCAAGCTTGTCGCCGGTCTGGATCAGCTCGATGGAAATGCCGTCGGGCGAGCGCACAAAGGCCATATAGCCGTCGCGGGGCGGGCGATTGATGGTGACGCCGCCATCCATCAGGCGCTGGCAGGTCTCGTAGATATTATCGACCTCGAAACACAGATGCCCAAAGCCACGACCGACGGTATAGTCCTCCGGGTCCCAGTTGTAGGTCAGCTCCAGCTCCGGGCCTTCGCGGCTGCTGTCCAGATCCCCCTCGGCGCGCAGAAACACATTTGTATAGCGGCCCTCTTCGCTGCTGATGCGTTCGGTTTCGCGTAGCCCCAGAAGGGTGCAGTAAAACGCCAAAGACGTGTCAATATCAGTGACCCGAACCATCGTGTGCAAATAGTGCATATCGTGTTTCCTAAACTTATCAGAGGGTTGAGGGGGATCTTACTCCAGGTTTATGCCTCCTCGATCCAACCGCTGACGGCCTTGACCTCGAGGAATTCTTCAATGCCCCAGACACCGCCCTCGCGGCCAATGCCGGACTGGCCAAAGCCCCCAAAGGGCGCGCCAAAGGGAATATCGGTGCCGTTGAGCCGCACCATGCCGCTGCGCAATTTACGTGACAGGCGCTGTGCGCGCGCAGCATCCGTGGTCCAGAGATAAGCCGCGAGCCCATAGGGGCTGTCGTTCGCCATGGCGATGGCCTCGGCCTCGGTGTCAAAGGGGATGATCGACAGGACGGGACCAAAAATCTCCTCGCGGGCGATGGTCATGTCATTGGTCACATCGGCAAAAACGGTCGGCTCCACAAAAAAGCCGCCCTCGTCAGCGGCCCCGCCGCCGGTGACCAGCCGGGCCTCTTCCTTGCCCTTCGCCATGAAGCTCTTGACCCGTTCATACTGCGCGAGGTTCGCCAGTGGCCCCATATCGGTGGCGGCGTCCTCGGGATCGCCAACCTTCAGGGATTGCGCCACATCGCTGGCCGCCTTGACGACCTGATCATAGACGCTGCGCTCGACCAGCATGCGCGAGGGTGCGTTGCAGGACTGGCCGGTGTTGCGAAACATCGACACCGCGGTCTCCCGCCCTGCGGCCACCGGATCCGCATCGGAGAAAACGAGGCAGGCACCTTTGCCGCCCAGTTCCAGGCTGACGCGTTTGATATCATCGGCGGCGGCATGGGTGACAGCGGCCCCGGCGCGGGTCGATCCGGTCAGCGACACCGTGGCGACATCGGGGTGGCGCACCAGCGCTTCGCCCAGGTCCGGCCCGGTGCCAAAGACCATGTTGAACACGCCTGCGGGCACCTCTGCCGCATGCATGATCTCGGCAAAGACCTGCGCCGAGAGGGGCGACAGCTCCGAGGGTTTCAGCACCATGGTGCAACCCGCCGCCAGCGCCGCGCCGACCTTCAGCGTGATCTGGTTCATCGGCCAGTTCCACGGCGTGATCAACACAGCAACGCCCATCGGCGCCATCATGATCCGGTCCGACCCATCGCCGACGTCGGGCGTGCTGATCCAATGGACCTTTTCGATGGCCTTGATGAAGTCTTTCAGATGGCCCTTGCCAGCCCCGACCTGTGCGGCGGCGGACATCGTTGCCGGCGCACCCATCTCGCGGGTCATGGCCACGGCCAGATCCTCTGCGCGCGCCTCATAGCAGGCCAGAACCCGTTCCAGAACCGCCTTGCGTTCGGCCACGGAGGTCTCTGCCCAGGCATCAAAAGCCGCGCTTGCGGCCTGAACCGCGCGCGCGCCATCCTCGGCGCCGCTTAGGGCAAGCGTGCCGATTGCGGTGCCAGTTGCGGGGTTAATGATCTCGTGTTCAGCTACGGCTTGGGTCTTTTGCCATGCGCCGCCGATATAGGCTTGATCCAGTCGCATCTCGGGTCTCCGGTTGGTGTTATGGGGAGGCTAGCCAGTTTGAGGAAGGCAATCAACATCATTGTATACGATTTTGTATTTTTGAAGGTGGTGATGCCAGCCCCCTAAATTAGTGGATGTTTTTTAGGCACTTGCGCAATGCAGGACAAACCAATCGGCCCGGGGCAGCATATGTGCCCCGGGCCGACTCTCTTCTAGGGACGACCGGAAATCGGGTCGTCAGATCAGATGCTGACGCCTTTGGGGTCCAGGGTGATCTTCCACAGCTCCTCGTCGGCGCGATCCATCAGGCGCACGGTCATCTGCTGGGTCTTGGCGTCGATATCGACCAGACCGAAGAATTGCAGACCGGCGGAGGGCGGCAGGTTGGCGCCCTGCTCGGCGGTCGGCGCCTTCACAAATTTGACCTCGGGACCAAAGGTGCCATCGAGGGCGTTGGGGCCGAAGGTGCCGGCGTGCAGCGGGCCGGAGACGAATTCCCAGAATGGATCAAAGTCCTGAAACGCCGCCTTGTCGGGGTTGTAGTAATGCGCCGCGGTGTAATGCACATCGGCGGTGAACCAGACGGTGTTCTCGATCTTGGCGGTCTTGATAAAGCGCAGCAGGTCGGCGATCTCGAACTCGCGGCCCTTGGGGGTGCCATTGTCGCCATTGGCGACGGCTTCGACATAGTCGCCATCGCGCACCACCAGACCCAGCGGCATATCGCAGGCGATCACCTTCCAGGTCGCGGTGGAGTTGGTCAGCTCGCGCTTCAGCCAGGCGATCTGCTCGGCCCCCAGCAGCGTGGTCGCCGGATCCTTCGGATCCTCTTGCAGGCCGAGATCATTGCCCGCGCGATAGCTGCGCAGATCAAGGAAGAACACGTCCAGCATCGGGCCATAGGCGATCTTGCGATAGACGCGACCGGGCTCTGCCGGGGTGTAGCTGATCGGGGTCATCTCGTGGAAGGCCCGCGCCGCGCGCGAGGCCAGCACATGCACCGATTTCTCCGTGTAGCGGTCATCGGCGGTCAGATCCTTGGAATCGGACCAGTTGTTTACCACCTCATGGTCGTCCCACTGGAAGAAGGTCGGGCAGAGCGCATTCATCGCCTGCACGTGTTCGTCCATCAGGTTGTATTTCCACTGGCCGCGGAATTCGTTGAGCGTCTCTGCGACTTTGCGCTTTTCGTCGATCAGGGTGGTGTTTTTCCAGATCAGCTCGCCATCCTTCACCACCTCGTCCTGCATCGCGCCATCGGCATAGATGGTATCGCCCGAATGGATAAAGAAATCCGGCTTGTGATGCGCCATGGTGGCATAGGTGCGCATGCCTTCATCGTCGATCCCCCAGCCCTGACCGGCGGTGTCGCCGGACCAGGCAAAGCGGATGTCACGGCGCGCGGTCGGCGCGGTGCGGAACTGGCCGACGATCGGGTCAGAGCTGGCCTGAAGGTCGTTCAGATCCGCCGCCACGAAGCGGTAAAAGATATCCTGATCGGAGGGCAGCCCCTCCACCATGCGCTTGACAGCAAAGTCGCCATTGGGGTCGGCATACATCGGCGCCAGCTGGCGGGCATTGGCAAAGCTCTCGGTGGTGGAGACTTCCATCATCACCTTGGCGGGACGGTCGGTGCGGGTCCAGATCATACCCGAGGAGGTGCCGACATCGCCCGACTGAACGCCATGGGTGAACATCGGACGCGCCGAAGCGCGTGACAGCGAGGGTGCCGCCAGCGCGGCGGTGAATGCGGTGCCGCCAGCCAGAAAGGCGCGGCGGCTGGGACGGAGAAAACGAGAAGAAGACATCTGAATTTCCTGTCTAAGTAAGGATGGGTGCCATCCTCAGACCGCAGGAATGTAAAAACAGATCTCGTTTTGGATGAAGAGTTCGCTATGGTTTTGTAACGACCGCCGAGCGGGGCGATCCAGCCTCCACCGCGCCGCTTGCGCGCGCTCCGTCCAGCGACCGTTGCTTCCCTCTTGGCCGCGTAGCTCTCTTCCTCTTGCGACCCTAGCAAGCGGCCTTGCGCAGCGGGCGGGCCGGTGGCCCGGGCGTCCTGCCCAGGCCGGCGACAGCCCCCCCCGACGCGGCTGTTGCGCCATGCCCGAGGCCGGGGCTGCTAGCGTCCGGTGAGACCCGGAAACGCCACCAGCAAGCCGACCGCGAGGATTTGCAGCGCGATAAAAGGCAGCAACGCACGGAAAATCTCGCCCAGCGATATATCCGGTGGCGCCACGGACTTCAGGTAGAAGGCGGCCGGGCCAAAGGGCGGCGACAGGAAGCTCACCTGCATGTTCATCGCAAACAGCACCCCGAACCACACCGGGTCGAGGCCGAGCGTCTTGATGATCGGCACGAAGATCGGCATCGTCAAAAGCGCAATCCCGACCCAGTCGAGAAAGGCCCCGAGAACAAAGAGGATGGCCATCATCACCAGCACGATCACGGTTGGATTGTCGGAAATCCCCGTCATCAGCTCGGAGATGAAACGAATGCCGCCCATCAGGTTATAGACCCCGACAAGCGCCGTGGCGCCGATGCCGATCCAGACGATCATGCCGACCGTGGCCAGGGTTTGCATGGCGCTGTCGCGCAGCATTTTCAGCGAGAACTCCCCGCGCAGGAGGGTCGAGAGCAGCACCCCGCCTACCCCGACAGCCGAGGCTTCGGTCACCGAGGCAATACCGGCGTAGATCGACCCCAGCACAAAGAAGACGACCAGCAGCGGCAGGACCAGCCCCTTGAGCAGCTTGATCTTTTCCGCGGCGGGCATAGGCACCGGATCAGGTGGCGGTGCAATATTCGGGCGGCCGTAGGACAGCACGAGAATATAGATCACGTAGAACATCGCCAGCATGAAGCCGGGAATAAAGGCCGCCGTGAACAGGTCTCCGATCGACACATTGGCCGTCAGCCCGTAGATGATCAGCACGATCGACGGCGGCACCATCGTGCCCAGAGAGCCACCGGCGCAGACCACGCCGATCGCCAGCTTGCGGTCATAGCCCTGCCGCAGCATCTGCGGCAGCGCGATCATGCCCAGCAGGACGATCTCGCCGCCGATGATCCCGGACATCGCGGCCAGCACCACCGCGACAAAGATCGTTTGCACCGCGACGCCACCGCGCAAGCGCCCGCCGATCAGCTTCATCGCGTCAAAGAGGTCGCGCGCAATCCCGGATCGGTCCAACAGCGCCGCCATCAGCACGAACATCGGCACCGAAACAAAGACGAAGCTTTCGACAAAGGTGTATATGCGCGAGGTGATGATCGGCACCGCCATGGTGCCATAGCCCAGGAGCGCAAAGACCAGCGCCACCAGCAATGTGACAAAGGCCAAGGGCATTCCCGTCAACAGCAGCGTGACCATCAGGCCAAACATCCAGAGCGTCAGCGGCCCGATGCCGATGGCCGCGAAATCGAGAAGGGCACTCATGCGTCATTCTCCGAGGCGCGCTCGACCGGGGCGCGCAGGTAGTTGAGGGCGAGGATCAGGAACTGCACCGCCATGGCGATCAACATGAGCAGCAAGAAGCCCTTGACCAGCGCCGGCGTCGGCGGGTTCCAGGCAGAGCCGGAGGTTTCCATGCGAAAGGCGCCGGACGGTGTCCAGAAGGACTTTGACACCATGATCCAGCAGGCAAAGGCGAAGAACCCAGAGGCGATCAGCGACAGGAGGGAAATGGCGACATTCAGGCACCGCCTGCCGCGCGGCCCGATCACGTCATAGATCAGCACAACCCGAATATGGCTGTTGCGCGACACGCAGAACAACCCGCCATAGAGGAAGGCGAGACCGCACAGAAAGGTCGTGGTCTCATGTGCCCAAAGCGTCGGACTGTTGAACACATAGCGCAGGAAGACCTCGAGCAGCAAAATGCCGGCAGCCAGCACGATGCCCGCCGCAAAGACATAGCCCCCCTTGTCGATGATGCGCCCAAGGCGGCCCGCTTCGGGCGCCGCGCGCATGGACAAATCACTCATGTTTTTCCTCCCCGCTCAAAATCCGGGGCGGGTCACACCGCCCGCCCCGGTTTTGTTCACTTGATCAGGCCCTTGGATTCCAGATACGCGTTCAGGCCGTCATAGACCTTCTGCGCCATCTCGGACTGGCTTGCGACCTTTTCCCATTCACCGCGCGCGATGCCACGGAACTTGGCGCGCTCCTCGGCGGGCCAATCGTGGATGGTCACCGCACCCGAGGCTTTGGCCGCTTCGATCGCCGCCAGATCGCGCTCTTGCAGGGCGTTGATCTGGGTTTGCTGGAAATCCTTGATCGACGCGCGGAACATCTCCTGCACCTCTGCGGGCAGCGCGTCCCATTTGGCCTTGTTCATCGAGACCTCAACAAGCGGCAACGAGTGGAAACCGGGATAGACCGGGTGCAGGGCCACGTCGTTCATGCCCACCTCCTGGTTGACCGAGAAGACCGAATAGTCGGCAGCGTCGATCACACCCTTGTCGAGCGAGGTATAGACCTCGGAGGCGGGCAGGTTCACGGGCGCGGCGCCCGCAGCGCGGAAGACATTGGCGATCAACCCCTCCGGGTTACGCACCTTGATCCCTTCAAGGTCGGCAACGCCATCCAGCGGCACTTTGGAGACAAAAGCCTCCAGCCCCGGGGTCGAGACGCCGATGAATTCCAGCCCATAGGGGTTCAGAAGCTCGTTCATCAGCTCGGCACCGCCGCCGTTCTCGACAAAGTCGATCATCTCGGCGGGGTCGGACCAGGCGCCGACCGGGTTGGCGATCAGGCCAAAGGCCGGGTCCTTGCCCGCAAAATAGGACGTGTCGGTGATATGGCCGTCGATGATGCCCGCGCCCACGGCATCCTGGGTTTCCTTGTAATCGACGATGGAGCCCACCGGCAGCAGCTCGACGACAACATTGCCGTCGCTCATCTCTTTCAGCGTTTCGGTCCAGCCCTGCTGGAACTCGAAATTCGGGTTGCCCGCCGGATCGGACGATTGAAAGCGAAAGCTGTAGTCCTGTGCGGTGGCGGCCATGGCCGTCAGGCCAAGGGCCAGCGCGCTGGTGAGCAGGGTCTTGTAGGTCATCGAGGTCTCCTCCCTCTGGGTGAATTCCGGCCTGTCAGCTGCCGGAGAAACGGATCTGCACCTTCATGGCGCGGGTTTTGTCAGCGGCCAGATCAAAGGCCGCGACGGCGTCGTCAGCGTCGTGAACACCAGTCAGGAGCGGACGCAGGTCAATGCGCCCCTCGGATATGACCCGCGCAGCGGTGGCGAACTCTTCGTGGAAACGGAACGCACCGCGCAGGGTCAGCTCCTTTGCGACCGCCAGTTGCAGCGGCAGCGGCGCATCGCCTCCCATGCCGACCAGCACCACCGTGCCGCCGGCCCGCGTCGCATTCAAAAGCCCGCCCAGCGCCTGCGGCGCGCCGGAACATTCAAAACTGACGTCAATCTGCCCCTTGTCGCGCTGCACCGGCGACAAGGCCTCCGGCGCGCTGGCCAGGTTATGTGTCTCATCCGCGCCCATGTTCCGGGCCACGCCAAGCGGCGTATCGGAAATATCGGTCGCGATGATCCGCGTTGCCCCGGCCAGACGCGCCGCCGCGATCACCAGACAGCCGATCGGGCCGCAACCTGCGACCAGAACCGTCTTGCCGACCAGCGACCCGGCCTGGCGCACGGCATGCAGGCAGACCGCCAGCGGCTCGGTCATCGCGGCAAGGGCCAGATCGGCCTCGGGCGCAAAACGTTCAACCAGCGTCGCGGGCAGCGTCAACGACTCGCGAAACAGGCCCTGTTCATGCGGCATCCGCATCGCCGAGCCGTTGAAACGCATATCAAGACATTGGTTCGGCTGTCCTTGCAGACAGTACGCGCAGCGCGCGCAGGGTCTTGAAGGGTTCACCGCGACCTTGTCGCCAACCGCCAGCCCCTCGACGCCCGCCCCGACGGCAGCGACCACGCCCGAGACCTCGTGCCCCAGCGCCATCGGCTCGCGAATGCGGATCGCACCAAAACCACCGTGCAGGTAATAATGCAGGTCGGACCCGCAGATCCCGCCGTTGGTGACCTGCACTTGTACCTCGCCCGGACCGGGCTGCGCAGCGGGCGCCATGCGTTCGATCCGCAAATCGCGCGCCCCATGTATGACAATTGCCTTCATCGCGTCACAGCACCGAAATCATGCCGCCGTCGGCATAGATGATCTGGCCCGAGACATAGTTGGACGCATCCGAGGCAAGGTAGATGCAGGTGCCCGCAAGCTCCTCTGGCAGGCCCCAGCGGCGCATCGGCGTGCGCCCTTTGACCCAGGCGTCAAACTCCGGGTTCGACAACAGCGCCTCGTTCATGTCGGTGACCATGTAGCCCGGACCGATGGCATTGGCCTGAATGCCCTTCTCGCCCCATTCCGCCGCCATCGCCTTGGTCAACATCTTGATGCCGCCCTTGGCGACCGTGTAGGGCGCGACGGTTGCACGGGCCAGTTCCGAGGTCAGCGAGCCGATGTTGATCACCTTGCCCCGGCCCCGATTTGCCATGCGTTTCGCGGCCTCGCGCCCCACGACAAAGGCCGCCGTCAGGTTGATGTCGATCACCCGTCGCCAATCGGCGGTGTCCAGCTCCAGCATCGGCTTGCGGAACTGGATGCCGGCGTTGTTCACCAGGATATCGACCTCGACGCCGTCGCCGTCCAGCGCCTCGAAGGCGGCGACGATCGCCGCCTCATCTGCAACGTCAAAGGCGGCGGTCAGCACGTCAAAGCCCTGGTCGCGCATCTCTTGCGCGGCGGCTTCCAGCCTCTCGGGATTGACACCGTTCAAAACGATGCGCGCGCCAGCCTGCGCCAGCCCCTCGGCAAAGGCGCGGCCCAACCCGCGAGAGGAGCCGGTGACAAGGGCGGTCTTGCCGGTCAGATCGAACAGGGGATGGCTCATGAGACCTCCGAAATACGTGTTGTCAGGTCGCCGCGATCAAAGAAATCGGGGCGCAGTTCAGTGCCAAGACCGGGGCCTTCCATCGGGTAGACATAGCCGCCTTCGATGCGCGGCACCTCGGTCACCAGCTCGCGATACCAGCCGTTGTAGAAGGCGCGAACCGATTCCTGGATCAGTGTGTTGGGCTGGCTGAAGCTCATGTGGATCGCGGCGGCAAAGCCCACGGGGCCGATGCAATCATGCGGCGCAAAGGGGCGGTGGTAGGTGTCGGCCATGGCGGCGATCTTGCGCCCCTCGGTCAGGCCGCCGGTCCAGCACAGGTCGGCCATGACCACATGCGCCGCGTCGCGGTCAAGGTAGTCCTTGTAGGCAAAGCGCGAGCCCAGCGTTTCCGACGCGCAGGTCCAGATCGAGGTCGAAGCCGCAAATTCCGCCAGCGCCTGCGCGTTGTTCATACGGATCGGATCCTCGTACCAGCGCGGGGCGTAATCCTCCAGAACGCGGGCGATATCCTTGGCCACCGGCAGGTTCCACAGGCAATGCAACTCGACCATGATCTCCATCCGGTCGCCCACGGCCTTGCGGATCTGTTCAAATGGTTTCACCGCCTGTTTCATCTGTTCCGCGGTGATGAACATGCCCTTGTTCTCGATCGCGGGCGGATCGAAGGGCCAGATCTTCATCGCGGAAATGCCGCTCTCCAATAGGTTTTCGGCCAGCGCGCCTGCGTCGGTCATGAAGGCGTCGAGATCCTCGTACTGGCCCTCGTCCCGGTTCCAGGTGTCCACCGGCTTGATCTTGTTGGTGCGCACATAGCGTGTGCCGGCACAGGTGTTGTAGACCCGGATGCGGTCCCAGCTCTGGCCGCCCAGCATCACATGCACAGGCTGGCCCGCCACCTTGCCGAAGATGTCCCACAGCGCGATGTCAATGGCCGAGGCCGCGCGGTATTCCACGCCGGTGCTGGCCTGCGCATTGGGCAGGCTGACCATCTCCTTGTGCAGCGCCTCGATGTTCAGCGGGTTCTGACCCAGGAGGCGCACCGCAAGCGTATTGTGGATATGTGCCTCGCAGGCTTCGGCCCCGTAGAAGGTTTCGCCCAGGCCGGTGATCCCGGCATCGGTTTCCACATGCACCCAAAGCACGTTTGCGAATTCCTCCGCACGGTAGGTGCGGATGGCGGTGATCTTCACGTCAGATGTCCTCCCTGCGCGCCCGGACAGGCCGGTGGCGTTTCTCACGCCATACCTACCCGCCCAAACCGATCACAACCACATTTTGTGACAATTTCCCATTGATTGTCAGACAATTAACATGCAAATCTGCTCAATATCTCAATTTGCGTCCTTCGATGAAAGGAACATCCCGAACTGACACAGAGGATGCATGTCATGACAAAACCCATCTCCAGCGAAGCCGGACTGGCCGAAATGGCCATGAAGGGTATTCGCGACCTGATCCGCGCCCAAGGTTTGCGCCCCGGCGACACGCTGCCCTCCGAGGCCGCCCTGGCCGCGCATCTGGGCGTCTCCCGCCCGGTCACGCGCGAGGCGCTGCGCGGTCTGGCGACGCTACGAATCCTGGATATCGGCGGCTCACGCAAGGCGCGGGTGGCCTTGCCCGACGCCTCTGCCCTGAGCCTTGTGCTTGATCATACCACCTATAGCCGGGGGCTGAGCATCCAGCAGGTGCTGGACGTGCGCAGGACCCTGGAAATGCGCACCGTCGGCCTGGCTGCGATGCGCCGCAGCGACGCCGAGGCGACAGAGCTGCTGGATCTCACCGCGCGCATGTTTGCCGCCCTGGAAGGCGGGCACACCGAGCTGATGGAGCTGGACATCCGCTTTCATTCGCTGATCGCCAAAGCCTCGGGCAATCATCTCTATGCGATGATGGTCGACAGTTTCTGGATTATCACGCGCCAGACCTGGGCCATTGGGTGGCGCTCGCGCGCGACCCAGCAGAACCGCCGCGACAATATCAAATGCCACGAACGCATCGCCACCGCCATCATGGCGCAGGACGCCAGCCGCGCAGAGGCAGCCATGTCCGAGCATTTCGACAGCGCCGTGAGCGTGCTGCTGCGCGCAGGGGTAACATAGAGCGCAAGATCGCCAAGCGGCGGGCGGCAAGCGCATCAACTCAGCAGTATATCGGCGCGACCCTGCGGATCAAACCTCCGCAACGCCGCAGGTGGCCATAGCTTTCAGGCTTTTTAGCAAAGGTTCGGCCTGGCTCTGCGCAACATGGACGCGGAACCTGTGCTCATCCCCGAACCTGTAGAGAAACACGCCAAGGCCGAAGAGCGCCCTGGCGACCGACGCCGATGGCACCTCCAGGCTCACCTCCGAGCCGCGCCTTAGCGTGTCGCCCTGAAAGCCCTGATAGGACTTGCCATCAAATGAGAAATGCAGCGGCTTTGCCCGGTCGATCAGGCCAGCGCGGTCGGTGCGATGCGAGGTCATTCCGCCCCCTCTCTCAGAGAGCGGGCCCCCAGCACATCCATCGTGACGCTGTCGCGCTCCATGACAAACAGCTCGGAACAGGGCAGATGCATCCAAACCTCATGCACCGCGCCTTTCTCGTTGCGTTGCGCGTAGAGATAGCTCGCCCACTCCTTGGCAGACACAGCCTCGGTTGTCGTCGGTCTGGCCTTGCCCAACTCGCCGGCGAAGTGAAACTCGGTCTCGTTGCGGGGGCCACAAAAGGGGCATGGAAAAATCTGCACGGGCCTCTCCTAATGTGCGATGCCGGACGCGGCACCCTCGTCAATGAGGTGCCCCGTCTCGAAACGGGCACGGTCAAAGGGGCGGCTGATCTCGTGATGCGCGCCAGTCGCAAGGAGATGCGCGAAGAGATAGCCGCCCGCCGGGATCGCCTTGAACCCACCCGTCCCCCAGCCGCAATTGAGGTAGAGACCATCCAGCCCCGAGGGCCCCAGTATCGGCGAGCTGTCCGGCGTCACATCCACAATTCCCGCCCAGTGGCGCAGCAGCTTGACCGAGGCGAGCGCAGGCATCATTTCAACAAGACCGGCCAGCACGGTTTCCTGCACCGGCAGATTGCCGCGCTGCCCGTAGGACGGGACACGGTCCAGGCCACCGCCGATCACCAGCCCACCCTTGTCGGACTGGCTGAGATAGGTCCCGAATGGCGGACAAAGAACAACCGTGTCCAGAACGGGCTTCAGGGGTTCGGATACGAAGGCCTGCAAGGCGTAAGAGGTGATCGGTAAATCGACACCGGCCATGTCGGCGATCACCGATGAATGCCCCGCCACTGCCGCACCGACCACGCCGGCCCTGATGTCGCCTTTTGAGGTCCGCACCCCGATGCAGCGCCCGCCTTCGGTCAGCAGATCCAGCACCTCGCAATTCTGGATGATGTCCACGCCCCGTGCATCTGCCGCCCGCGCGTAGCCCCAGGCGACCGCATCGTGGCGCCCGGTTCCCGCACGCGGCTGCGAGACGCCACCGTGAATCGGAAAGCGCATGTCGGGGCCGAAATTCAGCAGGGGCGCGCGCTTGCGAACCTGATCGCGGGTCAGCAGTTCCGCATCGACACCGTTCAGCCGCATCGCGTTGACCTGCCGCGCGGCCATCTCCATCTCGGGCTCGGAATGGCAGGTCGCCAGCATACCACGCTGTGAAAACATGACGTTGTAGTTCAGTTCACGCGACAGGGTCTCGTAGAGTTTGACCGACAGGTCATAGAGCGCGGCACTTTCGGGATAGAAATAGTTCGAGCGGATCACGGTTGTATTGCGCCCGGTGTTCCCACCGCCAAGCCCCCCCTTCTCGATCACCGCGACATTGGTCACACCGTGGGTCCTGGCAAGATAGTAGGCCGTTGCCAGACCGTGCCCGCCTCCGCCGATGATCACCACATCATAGGCGGCTCTTGGCGTGGGCGTCCGCCAGGCCTTGCTCCAGCCGGTCTGCCCGCGCAGACCTTCGCGAAAGACGGAAAAGGCGGAATAGCGGGTCATTGCTGGCTTAGTCCGCCGACAAATGCACGGAACTCCGCCAGCGCATCAGGATCCGGCTCGGCCCCCGTGAACCCGCGCAGGTAGCCCTCGATCCGCGACAACCTCGCGTCCATCGGCTCACGGACCTCAAGCGCGTGATAGCCAAGCTGCATGTAGTAGAGAATGCGAGCACGGGTATCGGCGTCATTCGCGGGATAGCCGAAGCGCGCGAACATGGCGCTGACCGCCTGCAATCGCGTCGCGTCGGCGGCGTCGATGCGCTGGCGCACGCCGCCATCCCGGCGCGACCATTCACGGACCGCGAAATCCAGGCCGCGATCAAACAGATTGGGATCAATGAAGCAACGAAAGAAGTTGCAAACGCCTTCGGTGATAGATTCGGCAGGCGCGGCCACGCTTTCGACGATAGTGCGCGTGTTGCGATTCTCCCAGTCATCCAGCAAGTCGGCGAGCAGGTGTTTCCGGCTTTTGAAATAGCCGTAAAAGCTGGAGCGCGACACCTCCAGCCGCGCGCCGAGAGCCTGCACCTTGACCTCGCCCACGCCATCGCTGACCAGCACGTCGCGCGCGACATTCAGCCAATCCTCCCGGGTGACCTTCACGTGCCCCACAAGCGGTTCCTTGCTCGGATCATCGCGGTGCAAGAGCGGGGTGATACGTGCGGTCATCTTAACTCTCCGGCGGTGCGCCGCCCTCGGCGGTGCGTTTGTCGATGAAGGCCCTTAGCTGTTCGAGCCGATCCGGCGGGATCATCGTCTGTTCAGGCTTGGCCAGGATGCTTTCCCAGACCTCCGTCGCCCGGGTATTGGCATCGCGCGAACCGCGTTCGGTCCATGTTCCGAAGTTGGCATAATCATGCACGATGGGTTCGTAGAACTCTGTATTATAGCGCTCCATCGTCTGCGGCGCGGCAAAGAAATGGCCCTGTGGCGCAACCTGAGACAATGCGTTGGCAAAGCCGATCTCATCCGTGCCTGCCTTGTTGCCCGCGCAAAGCTCGGCCACCATGTTCAGCACTTCGACATCGGTGACGATTTTTTCATAGGACACCGTCAGCCCGCCTTCAAGCCAGCCTGCCGAATGGATGACAACCGTCGCCCCGGAGAGCAGACAGCCCCACAAGCCCATCTGGTTCTCGTTCGCGGCCTGTGCGTCGTTGACGTTTGATGCAGAACCGGCTGCCGACCGCCAGGGCAGCCCTAGCATCCGCGCCATCTGACCCGCGGCCAGCGACGCCTGAAATTGCGTCGGCGTCCCAAAGGCGGGAGCGCCTGATTTCATGTCAACGTTGGACGTGAAGGTGCCATAGCAGACCGGCGCGCCCGGGCCGGCCAGTTGTGTCAGCGTGATCGCCGCCAGGCATTCCGCATGGCTCAGCGTGATTGCGCCCGCCACGGTAATCGGGGCCATCGCCCCCATCAGCGTGAAGGGGGTGACGATGCAAAGCTGACCGTGGCGCGCAAAGTCGATCAGCCCCTGCGCCATGGGAACATCGAGTGTCCGGGGCGAGTTGGTGTTGATGACCGTATAGGCATGCGCGCCTGCCTTAAACTCCTCCTCCGACAGACCGCGCGCAATGCGCAGCATCTCGAAATTGTCCAGGGCCTGCGGCGTGCCACGTGAGAAGAGGAAGGGGAACTTGTCGGTTCTTTCTGCCTGCGTCAGCAAGGTGAAGTAATGACGCAGATGGGTCGGCACGTCCTGAGGCTCAACCGACGGCGACATCATCTGGAAGACGTCAAAATGATGCGACATGCGGGCCAGGTCAGTGAAGTCCTGCGCCGACCCGGGGCGGCGTCCGCGCCGCAGATCGGTGGCATGGGGCGCACCCGCTCCGGGTTGGAAGGCCAGCGCGCCCAGCTCCAGCACGATGTCGCGCTCGGCTGTGCCAGCGTGGCAGTGGATGGATTTCGGCGCACTGGCAATCGCCGCCTCGACAATCTCGCGCCCGATATAGACCATGTCGCCGTCGACGCGGGCCCCGGCGGCGGCATAGAGCTTGACCGCCTCCGGCAAAAGGACGCGCATGCCCAGGTCTTCGAGCATCCGCAGCGCCGTTTCGTGCATGTTCGCGGCTTCGTCGTCGGAAAACACCGACATGACCGGAAACGGATTGCGCAACTGGCGATAATTGACCGTCCGTTTTGAGGCAGGCGGCGTGCCATCACCGCGACCGCGCCGCTTTCTTGAACGTGGCTGTGCTGGTGTTTTGGTCGTCATGACGCACCTCGCATTGCCGTGCCTTGCGGATCGTAGGGCGAGGCCGCGATCACCCGCGCCGGGCGTTCTGCGCCCACGATATGCACGGCCAGATTGGTTCCCGCGTCGGCTGCCGCCCGGTCGACCATGGCCAGGGCCAGCGATTTTCCGACGGTGTGGCCATAGCCGCCCGAGGTGACAAACCCCACCAGCGCGCCATCCTTCCAGACCGGTTCGTATCCGCTGGCCTCGGCATCCTGCGCGTCGATTTCCAGTGTGACGATAACCGTCTCGGGGCCGTCCCCGCCCCGTTCTTTCAGCGCTGCATCACGGCCGATGAAGTCCGGTTTCGTCCAATCAATCCAGCGGTCCATACCCGTCTGTGCTGGCGTGTAGCCTTGGGTGAATTCGGCGTTCCAGATGCCAAAACTTTTCTCCAGCCGCAGGCTGAGCAAGGCATTGAAGCCGACTTCCCTGAGGCCCAGCTCCGCCCCCGCCGCCAGCAGCGTCTTGCGCAGCGTGATATGTTCAGCGGCAGTGCAGTGAATTTCATAGCCAAGTTCACCGGTGACCGAGAGCCGTCCCACCTTGGCACGGATCAGTCCGACATCGAACGTGCCACAGCCCATGAATGGCAGGTCCGCAATTGGCCCGTCTGTCAGCTTTTCCAATACTTTGAGGCTGTTCGGTCCCGACAGGCTGAACCCCACCGTCGCGTCGGCTATGTCGCGCAGGATCACGCCGTCGTCCATGTGATCCTGGAACCAGCGCATATGCCATTCGCGCAGGTAGTAGCTGCCCATGATCCACCAGCTGCCGTCGCCCCAGTTGAACACCGTGAGGTCGCCCTTGAGCTTGCCCTCAGGTGACAACATCGGGGCCAGTTTCGCGCGACCGGGCTTTGGCAGTTTGGACGCCATGATCCGGTTGAGCCAGGCCTCTGCACCAGGTCCAGAAACCTCGAACCGTGAAAAGCCCGAAATGTCGAGCAGCCCGACGGCCTCTCGCACGGCCTTGCATTCCGCAGCGACGATGGCGTGCGCATTGGACCGCTTGAGCGTGGGCACCTCCTCGAAATCCGCAGAGGGCGCAAAATACAAGGGCACCTCCAGCCCCCAGCTTGCGCCCCAGCGGCACCCCGCCGCTGACATATCGGAATAGGCCGGCGCCGTCTTCAGCGGGCGCCCCGCGGGCAGCTGTTCATTCGGGTAGGTCATCACGAAACGACGGGTGTAGAACTGGCCGGTGGTTTCCTTGATGTATTGCTTGTTCTCGGCGAAGGGACCGAAACGCGCGACATCCATTCCGAAGACGTCAGCCTCCGGCTCACCGTGGATAATCCACTCGGCCAGCGACTTGCCGACCCCGCCGCCCTGAAGGAACCCGGCCATCACGCCACAGGCACACCAATAGCCCGGCTTGCCACGCACCGGCCCCACCAGCGGGTTGCCGTCGGGCGCAAAGGTGAAGGCGCCGTTGACCCATGTCTTGACGCCCACGTTCTGAAGCGCGGGATAGCGTTCAAACCCCAGGATCAATTCCTTTTCGATCCGGTCCGGGTCCTCCTGCTGCAACTCGAATCCGTACTCCCACGGGGCGCCGTCCATCATCCAATGCTGGTGGTCGATCTCGTAAATGCCCAGCAGCATCCCCTGCTGATCCTGCCGCATATAGGTGAACCCTTCGAGATCGACCGTCATCGGCATTTCCTTGTCGAGCGCGGCCACCTCGGGGATCGTGTCAGAGATCAGGTAGTGGTGGTTCAGCGGCGAGACCGGCAATTCGATCCCTGCCATGCGGCCAACCTGCTTGGCCCAGAGACCCGCAGCGTTGATCACATGTTCGGTGTGGATCGTGCCTTTTTCGGTGACGACATCCCAGCCATCAGCGGTCTGGATCAGCTCCAGCACGCGGTTGTTCTCGATCACCTCGGCGCCGCGTTTCTTGGCGGCCCCCGCGTAGGCATGCACGGTGCCGGTGGTGTCGACATAGCCTTCGCGATCCGCATACATGCCGCCGAGGATGCCATGGGTGGACATCAGCGGATTCAGTTCTCCGGCTTCCTTTGGGGTGATCAGATGCACGTCGTCGATGCCAATCGACTGGAAGGTGCGGTAAGCCGATTGCAGCCATTCCCAACGGTCGGGCGTGCCCGCCAGCGTCATGCCGCCTGTCATATGCATCCCGACAGACTGTCCTGATTCCTTTTCGATCTCGCTGAGCAAATCGATGGTGTAGGACTGCAAGACAGCGATGTTGGGGTCCGCGTTCAGCGCGTGAAAACCGCCAGCAGCGTGCCAGCTGGACCCTGCCGTGAGCACCTTGCGCTCGATCAGGCAGACATCAGACCAGCCGAATTTTGCCAAATGATACAACACCGAAGCGCCGACGACGCCTCCGCCAATAACAACGGCACGGTAGTGAGACTTCATGGCATTCTCCTCAAACTCTGCGCGGCGCGCGTCGGTTGTATCATTCACAACTTGCTTTTTGGACACTGATGTCCATTATCTAGAAACACCATTAGACACCAATGTCCAACAAAAAATATCGGGACTAAATCCAAACAAGAAACGCCAAGACAACGACGACAGGGAGACCAAAGATGACATCAAAGAAACTGCATCCTGCGGTACAGATGTACGCGCAGGAGTATCAATCCGGCCAACTCTCGCGGCGGGAGTTTCTCTCGCGCGCAACCATGTTGGGCCTCAGCGCGACGGCAGCCTATGGGCTGATCGGGATCGCCTTGCCCGGCAAGGCCAGCGCTCAGGCAACCAGGGGCGGGACATTGCGCGTCAATATGGAAACCAAGGCAATGAAAGAGCCGCGCCTTTGGGACTGGAGCGAATATGCCAACTTCTGCCGAGGCTGGCTCGATTACCTGGCCCTGTTCAATCGCGACGGCAGCGTGACCGGTGGCCTGATCGAATCTTGGGAGGCCAATGACGATGCGACGCAATACACGTTGCACCTACGCCCGGGCGTCACCTGGAACAACGGAGATGCGTTTGGCCCCGAGGATGTGATCCACAACTTCGAACTTTGGGCTGATGGCACCGTCGAGGGCAACTCGATGGCCTCGCGTGTCGCGGCCTTGCAGGACCCGGAGACGAAAATGCTGCGCGATGGTGCTGTCGTGGCGATTGATGACCTGACGGTACAACTCAACTTGAACAGCCCCGATATCAGCATCATGGCGGCGCTTTCGGACTATCCCGCCGCCGTCGTCCACCGCAGCTTTGTCGCTGGCAGCAATCCGATCGAATCGCCGATCGGCACCGGCGCATATCTGCCCGAAAGCTACGAGGTCGGGGTCAAAGGCGTGCTTGTGCGAAATCCGCACCATAACTACTGGCGTGAAGGGGGATGGCTTGACCGGATCGAGTTCATCGACCTTGGAACGGATCAAAACGCCCTTGCCGCTGCCGCCGAGGGGGACGAAATCGACCTGACCTACCGCACCGACAGCGACTATGTCGATGTGTTCAACGCGATCGGATGGACACCGAGCGAGGTGGTCACCGCCAACACGCTCGCGGTCCGGTTCAACCAACGGTCGGCTCCCTACGACAATCTCGACGTCCGGCGCGGCATCCAGATGATGGTCGACAACCAGACCGTGCTTGAACTCGGTATCGACGGGCTTGGTCTGCTGGGGGAAAATCATCACGTCTGCCCAATTCACCCAGAATACGCAAAGCTGCCCCCGCTTGAATTTGACGCGGCAAAGGGCGCGTCGTTGGTCGCCGATTCCGGACATGCCGACACCGAATTCGAGATCATCTCCAGCGACACCGACTGGCAAAAGAACACCTGTGACGTGGTGGCGGCGCAGATGCGAGACGCCGGGCTGAACGTCAAGCGGACCATCCTTCCCGGCGCGACGTTCTGGAACGACTGGTTGAAATATCCGTTCTCCGCCACCGAATGGGGCCCGCGCCCCTTGGGCATCCAGATGATGGCATTGGCATATAAATCCGATGCAGCGTGGAACGAAACGGGCTTTTCCAATGCCGAATTTGATAGCTTGCTGGAAAAAGGGCTGTCGGTTGCCGATGTCGATGCGCGGCGCGAGATTATGGCGAAAATTGAAAAAATCATGCAGGATGAAGGCGTTGTCATCCAAGCCTTCTGGCGATCAGTGTTCAACCACTCCAATGGCAAGTTTGCGAATGTCGACGTGCATCCCTTCTATGAACTCTTCCTACACGACATTCATCTGATCGGCTGAGGCATCTGAAGCACAGCAAGAGAAAGGGCCGCCTCGTTGCGGCCCTTTCTCGTCTTGAGCGCCCTGGGCTCGGGCCTCCTCCGCACAGCTGCTGCCGCCCTCTCATCCCATAAGAGAGCCGTAACTCTCCAAAGAGATCCACGCCTCTCCTTTGCCGGGGCGAAAACAGAGTTGCCAGAACACTGGCGCAGTTTTCAAACCGACAAAGGATTACCAAATGTCTGATTATACCGCCGCCGAATTGCAGGAAATGGAAGCCGAGTTTTCGGCAATGGATGCCGAGTTCGCAGGTCTCGGCCTTGAAGAACTGGACAGCGAATTCGGCGAGGCTTTTGCCGAGTTGGACGCGGAACTGGACGCCGCCGGGATCAGCACGCTGGATGTCGATGCGATGTCCATCGCCGAAATGGCCGACAATGACTATGATGCGCAGTTCATTGGCCGCTTCCTGCGCAACAAGGCCCAGAAACTGATCGCCACCGTTGTCCGCCTGGTCAAGCGCTATGGCAAATGCGCCAAATGTGCGCCCAAGGTCCTGACGGCGGTGAAGTATTTCAAGGCAAAGAAATACGCATCCGCGATCCGCGCCGCCTATGATGCCTATCGCTGCATCCGGGCCTGCACAAAGAAATAACACCCGCGCGCGAGACCATGCATTCCCCTCCCTCATGGTCTCGCGCCCCTTTTCGCCGGGTTCGCAAGATTGTCCGGCACCCCCAACAGGAGCCTCCAATGACACCCCTCAGCCTTCCCAGCGATCAAGAGGTAATTGATGCGTTCTTTGCGGAACACACCACCGCCGAGCCAGTGATTGACGCCATGTCGGATGACACCTCCATCGACAGGTTGATTGCACAGCTCGAAGCCAGCTTTGCAACCGCGACGCAACTGAGCGAGCCCGCCCGCACCAAGCAGGGCAGCCTGCGCGACGCGGTGCGCGACCTCGCCACGCGGCTAGAAGAGATCGCCACCGATCTGGCCCTGATCAATCAGCAACTCAACGATTGAAGGATAAGACAATGAACGAGGTCATATCCCGCAAAGATCGCAAAGCCACCCGCCATTTCATCATCGGCAAACCCGCGACACAGCCGGCCCATCTGCAAGAGGTGGACCTGGAGGCGCTTGGCGCGGAGCTCACCCAGCGCCAGGCAAAAATCGCGGCGCAAACCGTCGATGGCGCGCCCGCCGCGCCGCTGGCGTTTAAGGCGATGCGCGACCCGGACAGCCAGAAGGTCCACACGCTGCAAGCTGAACTGACCGAGGCCCATGTCGAAGAGCTGCGAACCCGTCACGGCGCGGCACTGATCATCGAAGAAGACCACGATCTCGAGATGTTCTCGATCCGCCCTGGCGCCGACGCGTTTGAGATGAGCATGGCCCGGGCGTTTTCCACGCAAGACGACGAGCTGAAAGTCACCCTGAAGGTGGTGGATGAAAACGACGCGCCGCTGCCCAAGGTGCAGGTCGATCTTGCCGGTGACCT
This sequence comes from Phaeobacter sp. HF9A, assembly GCF_011806385.1. Lineage (GTDB taxonomy): Bacteria > Pseudomonadota > Alphaproteobacteria > Rhodobacterales > Rhodobacteraceae > Epibacterium. The sequence continues at coordinate 26,857 of NZ_JAATOX010000023.1, forward strand.
GTGGTCGGATCGGCAATTGACCAACACACAGGGCAAGGTCACGCTGAAACTGTTCGGCGAAACGCTCGACAGCCTGACCCAGCTGCGGCTGAAACCACCGCATGGCCATTGGAGCCGCGTGATCGAGAGCCCGGCGCTGTCGGCGCAGGAGAACACGGTGCAGCTCAGCAAATTGCCGGTCTCCCCTGAGGGGCCGCAGGCCAATATGTGGGGCAACGACACCATCGGCAATGTCACCATGCCCGAGGGCGCGCGGGTGCGCGTTGCGGTGATCGACAGCGGTTTTGCCGATGGTCACCCTGATGTGGTCGCCGCAGGCGGGCGCGGTTTCGCCGAGGGCGGCGACCCCGAGGAAGACTGGAAGAGCGATGACAGCGGGCATGGCACCCATGTGGCGGGCACAATCGGCGCGCTGAACAACACCATCGGCATGCGCGGCGTGGCGGACAATGTCGATATCTTTGCGCTGCGGGTGTTCCCGGGGGCCAGCATTTCCAAGCTGATGGCGGCGATCGACACCGCCATCGAGTTGCAGGTGGACGTGGTCAATATGTCGTTAGGCGGCGCCAACCCCAGCGCGCTGTTGCAGCAGCGCATGCAGGCGGCGCGCCAGGCCGGAATCCTTCTGGTGGCGGCGGCCGGCAATAACGCAGGGCCGGTGATGTATCCCGCCGCCTACCCCGAGGTCATGGCCGTGGCCGCGATCGGCAAGCACGGCACCTTCCCGGAGGACAGCTTTCACGCCCGCCACGTCACCCAGCAGACCAGCACCGACGGCAGCTATTTCGCCGCCGCCTTCACCTGCCGCGGTCCCGAGATCAATGTCTGCGCCCCGGGGGTGGCGATCATCTCGACCGTGCCCGGCGACAGCTACGTGGCAAACGATGGCACCTCCATGGCGTCGCCGCATATCGCTGGCATCGCAGCCGTGCTGCTGGCCCAGAACCCGCGGATCCAGATGATGCCGCGCAGCGATGCCCGCTCGCAGGCGTTGTTTCAGGCGGTGCTGGATGCGGCGCGCCCCTTGGGGCTCCCTGCGGAGTTCCAGGGCAGCGGGCTGCCGATCCTGACCGGCGACACACCAATTGCGCCACAACCGGGCGAAAACGAGACCCCGACCACTCCGCCGCCCAATGATACTGGTCTCGACGCGGTGGCGAACCTCATCCAGAAGGCGCTGAACGCGGCCAAGGCAATCAAGGAACGGGCCTGACCCAAGCACCGCTTTTATCGCAACTCCGCATGGCAAGCCATGCGGAGTATCTTGCGTCTTCGCCTACCGCCGAACAGGGATCACGCGCAGTGGAGCGTGGCCTGTTCTGACGGCATCACTCCGGCCTGAACCGCCGACACCGCCAGCGCGGTGCGATTGGCAGCTCCCGTCTTTTGCATGATGGATTTCACATCGCTCTTTACGGTGGTGAGCGGAACATCCAGCGCCCGGGCGATCTCCTTGTTCGGCGCACCGCGGAGCAATTGCCCCAGGACCTGTGTCTCGCGCGGGGTCAGCCCGGTCTGGATCGCGCGCAAACTGGCCAGCGGGCGGGTGCTCTGGACCAGCCGGTGCAGCACATCCGCCGCCCCATCCGGGAGCACACGCTGGCCTTCGGCCGTCAGCCGGACATACTGCGGGAATGTCGAAAGCGGCGCGCTGGACTGTACACAGCCGACCGGCCCGCTGGCAAAGATCCGGGCCAGTTGTGCAGCATCAAAGCCAGGCACCACCAGCAGGGAGCGCAACCGCGGCTGGTCCTTGTGCAACTGCGACAAGGCCCGAAACGTCAGCTCCGACAACCCCTCTCCCAGATCGACCACCAGCACATTCGCGCTGCCACTTGCCTTGCACCGGCCCCTGCACAGCGTCAAGAAATCTTCCTCCGAGACGGAAAACCGAATGCCGTCTTGCTCCAGCACCGCGCCCAGAGCCGATGTGAAAAACGAATTTCGAGACACTAATAAAGCCTTCATGATGCGATCCTCGCTGGAAATACGAAATCCTTAAAACACCTCCATGATCACCACCCCGCGTTAGCCCACCGTGAAGCTTCCCTTGGGTAAATTCGGGATCTGAAAAAGGGAAATCGCCCTGCAAGCTCAGACAGCTGGCGGAACGCGCAGCTACCGGATCAGCAGCGTCAGCCCGGCGTCGCCTGACAGCCTAACGCTGCCGCCCCGCAAACCTTAACACTTCCCTAACGCAGCCCTTGGCAGAGTGATTCTTGCATTTGGGCGGGAAGTGGAAAATGCTTTTCAACACGAAACCTTTGGAATATGCGATAGACCTACACACCGAGCCGTCCTTTTCGCAGCCCGGCCCTCCCTCCTCTGGGGAAGCCTGCGCCAAGATCACAAGGACGCACCATAGTCCCTCTTCTCTTCCAAATGCACCCGTTTCTCCACATACTCGGCCTATGCCGACGCCAACACAAACCGTTGCCAAGCTTTTTGTGATCGGCCCCCTCCGATTGAGTGACGGGGCCGGCAAAACGGTGACGCCGCGCAGCAAGAAAGCCTGCGCGCTGCTGGCCCTGCTGGCCCTGGCGCCGCGCTGTCAGCGCACCCGGGTCTGGTTGCGCGATAAACTCTGGAGCGAAAGCTGCGAGCGGAAATCCTCGACCAGCCTGCGTCAGCTTCTGTTTGAACTGCGCCGCGATTTGGGCGGGTTGTTCGATGCCATCTTCGAAGTGGATCGCCATGCCATCATGCTTCGGCGCGATGCCGTCTGGATCGACATCCGCAATATCGAAACAGACCTCAGCACCCTGACAACGCTGCGTGTCACCGCAGACACGGATCTCCTTGAAGGGATCGACGTGGCGGATGAAGAATTCGAAGATTGGTTGCTGCTGGAACGCCAAGCCTGGCGCAACCGTGCGGCGGATCTGTTTGCTCAACTCGCGCAGCTGCCCAGCCCCGCAACCCCGCAGGCCACGCCCCCGGCCGCCGTCTTTAGCGAAACCATCCCGGAGCCGCGTCTCTGCGTTGGTGTCTTGCCCAATATCCAGCAAGGATGCGACGCCGACACCGCCTTCATTGCCGACCACCTGGTCGAGGGGATTGTAAAGAACCTCAGAGAACTGCACCCGCTGGATATCTACGACCTGCGCGACGCCAGCGGGCCCTCCGACGGGTTGGTCGGGGCCGGCAATACCGATTACCTGCTGCGCGTCCGGGCACTTCAGATCCGCCATTCGCTGACGCTCACCTTCTTCTTTTACGCGGCCAAGAACATGGCGCTGGAATGGAGCCAATCCATTCAAACCAGCGTCGACGAGGCGCTGACCTTTGACAGCTACGTCCTGGCGGGCTTTATCAACCAGAACGTGGACCGCATCTCGCGCCATTTCGAGCAGCGCCTGAAAACGGAATTCACCGACCAGCCCAAGCCCATCGTTGCGGCCATGTCGGCGCTGAACATGATGTTCCGACTTGATGATCGCGCCCTGGAAAACGCCGAGGCGATGCTGAGAGATCATGCCGATACGGCCTCGGCGGGCCTGTTTGACGCGATGCGCGCCTATGCCGCCAGCTTCAAAGTGGGCGAAAACCTTGGCGCGCTTGACCCGCAGGATGTCAAAGCCACGGATGCGCTGGCCCGCGACGCGCTGAACGGCAACCCGTTCAATTCCATTTCCCTGGCCTGCCTCGCCCATGCGATGGGCTATGTGTTTCATGAACATGGGCTTGCCAGCGATCTCTTGGAAAAGGCGTTGCGCCTGAACCCGAACCAGGCCTTTGTGTGGGATCACTACGCGCTGAACCGCATGTATGTCGGCGATTTTGAAGCCGCCCATAAGGCCGCCGAACGCGCCGTCTATCTGGGCAGCTTCAGCCCGCTGAGCTACAGCTATGACACCACATTGGCGATGACCTCGACAATGCTGGGGCGCAACCAGCTTGCCATTGCCTCCAGCCGCAATGCGCTGCGCAAACAGCCCAGGTTTGCCGCTGCCATGCGCTACCTGCTTGTGAATCTTTCCAAAATGGACCGCGAGGAAGAGGCCCGCAGCACCTATGAATCGCTGCTGCTCCGCGATCCTGATTTCGCCGACCCAGAGGTGCAGAAAGCCCGTTTTCGCCTTGTTCAAGAAGGCACCGAAACAGATCTGATTTCAACGATTAAGAAGTTTACTTGAAGGGAGACACCATTGAGTATTCAAGACATTCTCACCCAACACAGGTTCATAGTGACCCCCACCGGGTTGCGCCTTGATGACCAGGCCGAAGCTGCCGTCGATAATCCCGACACCGCAGCAAACGCCGGCGCGACCCTGTCGCTGTTGTCGCTGAACCGCAACCGGAATCGCAATCGCAACCGGAACAGAAACCGCAATCGAAATCGCAACAGGAACCGGAACCGCACTCTGGACACAACCGCGAGCGCAGCGCTGCAAGAACCCTGGAAAGAGCGGGAACTGCTGCATGATCTGCGGTCGGAATGGCAGGATCTGCCGGTGCCGCTGCCGCCAAATGCGGAAGGCTTGCGCCGCCATGCCCGTGATCTATTGGTCAAGCAGGCCCTGCGCGCCACTCCGCAAGAGGCCCATCGCGAAGCAGAAATCCTGCGCGAGGCCAACATCGAGCTTTCCGGCTATCTGCGTCCCCTTGGCATCGAGGAGCTGGGCGGCTATGGCGCCACCGAGGGTCTGTTTTACCTGATCCTGGCGCTGACCGACGAAATCGGCCTGCGCTACAAGGATCGCTACAACGTGCTGCGTCCCAATCAGATCGAGCCACGCCTGCGCCCGCTGTTGCCCAACCCGCCGCATCAATCCTATCCGTCAAACCACTCGTTTCAGTCTTTCTCGATTGCCTTTCTGTTCTCTCGGATCCTGCCGGAGCACCCGGCCAGTTCCGAATTGTTCAACAGCGCAAGACGCATCGCCGAGAACCGCGAATGGGCGGGGCTGCATTACGCATGTGACACGCAGGCCGGCTATCAACTGGCCCGCATGATCGCGCCGGTTCTAGAAAAAGTCTGCAAAAAGCAAATGCTCGCAGCTCAAGCGGAGTGGCTCTGATGGGACAATATGAAACCGATCTGACTGTCGCCGGGCAGGAGAACTATCCGCAGTATAACGCGCTGTGGCACCTGCAAACCCTGGGCGTGCTGGACGAGCGCAATGCACCGCGGGGCTGGTCCCCGATGACACCGCAGAAACCCACGCGCGTGGCCGTGATCGACACCTCTGTCGCGCCGCAGCATCCCAACCTCAAGGACACGATCAACACGGAGCTGTCGATCGACTTTTTCTCCGCGCGGCTCGGCTCCTTTCCCTATCGTGGCGAGCTGGACACGCTTGATCTGGACTGGGACACCAACATCGCTGATGGGCTGCCTCATTCCGTGCGTCTGTTGACAGAATTCACGGATCGGCTGTCGAACGGGTCTGCCGCCCATCACAACAAGGTCCAGCCCTGCACACAGCCCGATTTCTCCGGCCATGGAACCTGTATCGCAGGCCTTGTCGGCGCCCGGCCCTGCGTGGCGCAGCGCCGCCTAGCATCCGGCGAGACCCAGCCTCTGGTCCTGCCCTATGCCGGTGTCGATCCGATGTGCGAAATCGTTCAGCTCTCGACCAATTTTGATCCCGAACCGGAAGGTATGATTCTGGCCTTCCTCTACGCCGAGCTGATCCAGGCCGATGTCGTGCTGCTGCCGCGCACGATTTCGGACCCCAGCCGGATTGTGCCTGAACTGGGCGATATCATGCTCGGCAATCACAGCATAAAGGATCTGGTTCGTCAGATTGCCGCCACCCCGGCCCAGGACGAGATGTGGAGCGAACTGGCTGAACTCATCGTCAACGTGTCGCAAAAACGGCCCGTCGTCTGCGCCGCCGGGAACGCCAATGAAGAGGGCGCGATCTATCCGGCGAACCTCGCCACCGATCACAATGGCATCATCTCGGTCGGAGCGGTAAACGCCAAAGGGTTCCCCAGCAGCTACTCGGGCCGTCAAGGCATCACCGTCTTTGCCCCGAGCAATGACGCCAAGTCCTTTGACGCCACCTCGGTACGTTTGGACGAGCGATCAGCTGACTACGAGGGGATTGGTGTTCCTGCGAGCAATGAGAACGAGAAGTATTCCAGCTTTGACGTGATCAGCACCGATGTGCCCGGGCCAGCGGGCTACTCGGGCAGCGTCTTTGCGGGCCCGCCGCGCGATGGGGCGCTCCAGGAATATGGGTCGTATTTCAGCCGGTTTGGCGGCACCTCTGCGGCCTCTGCCTTGGTGGCGGGCTTCTTGTCACTGGGGCGCACGGTCGCGGCGTATCCCTGCGGTTCGGGGAGCGCGGCGAAGAGTTGGCTCTTGTCAAAAAGCCACCAGCAAGCGGACAGCGATATCCCTTTCCAGGTCCCCTGCTGGTCAGGGACGCCCCAGTTTCCTGACTCATAGAGCCATATCGGCGGCAGGTGCGCAGAGCGTGTGATGCGGGTTTGTGATCTTTCACACCCACGCGCCTGCTGCTGTGTCGTTTTTGTGTGGGGACCGGGCGCAAACGCGAACATCCGCCTTATTTGAGGCGGTTTTGATTTTGGTATTTGGTTGCGGGAGTAGGATTTGAACCTACGACCTTCAGGTTATGAGAGCGCTTAGGGCGTCTCGCACCCTCTGCCCCGATTTGCGCCCGCCTACTATATCTTATTGGTTTTGCTCATTTTTCATTGACGTCAAACTTCACCGGCTTCTACCTCTTACGCCAAGATATGCGTTCATTTGCTTCCACAGTGCTTCCACGGAAGCGAAGCAGAGAGGAGACCAAACATGCCAAAACTGACGAAACGAACCGTCGAAGCCCTCATGCCAGAGGCCAAGGATTACTTCCTCTGGGACAGCCAAATTGCAGGTTTTGGCGTCCGGGTCATGCCCTCTGGCGCGAAGACCTATCAGGCGCAGTATCGAAAAGGTGGCAGAACCCGGCGCGTATCGGTTGGGCGGCATGGCAAAATCACCGTTGATGAAGCCCGTAAGCTGGCCAAGGAGATCATGGGACAGGTCGCCAAGGGCGAGAACCCCGCCGAAGAGATCTCACAGCACCGCAAGGCCCCCACCGTGGCTGCGCTCTGTGAGCGCTTCTTTGAGGCCCACGCAAAGGAACGTTGCAAGCCTTCCACCCAAAAGGAATATCGGCGCGCCATTGATCTGTTTATCGTACCCGCACTGGGGAGCTTTAAGGTCGTAGACGTCGAGCGCCGGGACATTGCCGAGTTGCATCACAAATTCCGCGACAAACCCTATCAGGCAAACCGGACGCTGGGCGTTCTGTCGAAGATGTTCAATCTGGCCGAGATCTGGGGCCTGCGCCCGGATGGCTCTAATCCCTGCCGCCATGTCCCGAAGTATCGCGAGGTGAAGCGGGAACGCTTCTTGAGCCAATCGGAGCTGCAACGGTTGGGGCAGGTTCTGACCGAGGTGGAACGCGAAGACAGCGAGACGCCGCATATGGTCGCGGCGTTCCGGCTATTAATCCTGACCGGCTGCCGGTTGGGTGAGATCCAAACTTTGAAATGGGACTACATCACCACCAACGGCATGGAGCTGCCCGACAGTAAAACCGGGGCGCGGCGCATCCCCCTGCCCCAACCGGCGCGGGATGTGCTGGCGCGCCTGCCGCGCACCCCCGGCAACCCTTACGTGATCGAAGGGAAACTGCCCGGCCAATATGCCACTGACCTGCAACACCCATGGCGGCGCATCCGAGACCGGGCGGGCCTTTCTGGCGTGCGCATTCATGACTTGCGCCATACCTATGCATCGAATGCGGTCTCTGCCGGAATGCCGATCCAGATGGTTGGGCGATTGCTGGGCCATACCCAGATCCAAACCACAATGCGGTATGCACATCTGGCAGATGATCCGGTCCGGCAAGCCGCAGAAGAAAACGCCGCGCGGCTGGGATCTATGGTCGGTGATATTGGACGTCCGAGATTGCGGGCCGTGTAGCGGCACGTACCGATACGTAGGGGCTAAGGTTGCCGCCAATCCCGTACGTTACGTATAAGGGTTTCTAGACCCACCAACCGACCGTTACCTATACGTAGGGACCGGCCAACGCCTACGTATACGTATCATAACAGACAAGAGACATTTCCTTTGACCAGTCATTCCACAGATCAGCTAAAATACCTGTGGCGCATCAGCGTGCCGCTGTCCCGCGTTTGGGTCGAGTACGGCGAACCCAAACTCAAGGCACGCTGGGAAGAATTGCAAAAGGTCTCCGCCATCACTGCATTCGATGACGCAGCGCAACAAGTTCGCGATGCAGAATGTAGCCCGATGGAAAAGATGCAAATGCTTTTGCAGAAACCACAGGAAATCTTGACCGCGCGGGCAGAAGTTGAACGTAAGCTCAAACAAAATATCCTAAGCTATATCTCGCAGGGGCATGCCCATGCCTACGGGTTTGAAGCCCCGCGCAAAGTCGCCAATGCTCCGGTCTACATTCCCAAATCAACTTGGGCTGGAAAGGTTGATTGGTACGAGCGCACGCTTAGCCATCAGGGGCTAGAATTTGTGGAAGTGCGCATAACCACCAACCGTATCCGCAATGAGATCCTAGACCGTGGCAATGTCACGGTAAAAGCCCCCACGCCTGCTGGCCGCCCCACTATCGGCCCATCGATCCAAGCTGCATTCAAGGCCTTGGAAAAAAGTGGGGAGATCGATCTGTCTGCGTCTCAACGGTCGCACTACCCCAAGATCCAAGCGTGGCTGGAATTGAACGCACCTGATCTGAACGTGCCTGCCGCGCAAATTTCCGGCAAAACAATACACAAATATTTTTCGCCTCTTTTCAAAGACTTAAAGAAAGTCTCAAATCTATAAATCCTAGAGGAATTTATAGAACTATTTAGAGATTTTGTCTTGGGGCAAGCCTAGAGCATCGAAAACGAAACAAGGGTAAAACGATGCTCAACAAGACACCAGCCAACGCAAACAACGCCCCCGCACAGGACTATTTGGACGGCTTCATTGACGAACGCACAGCGGCGGATTTCCTCTGCCAGAGCGTGCGCACCATCCAGAAATGGCGCGTCACCGGCTACGGCCCGAAGTTCTACAAATCGGGCCGTTCTGTGCGCTATCGCCGCCGCGACCTGCTGGAATGGGCAGAAGGTCGCCGCCACGGCAGCACCAGCAGCTACAGCGCCGCATAAGTTTTGCCCGCGTCGGGGTTGGCAGCGCCGCGCGGGATTTTGGGGCCGGATGGCTCTCAGGGGCGCGGGCGAAACAGTCTCGCGCCCTTTCTTCTCCCAAATTCAGGACAAATCACCATGGCAAATCAGCCTGCACAGAAATTCAAGATCGGCCTTATCACGGCCACCGTCTGGCAGAATGACGGGTTCTATTCCGTTGATCTGTCGCGCAGCTACAAGACCGATACCGGCGAGTGGCGCAATACCGGCAGTTTCCACCATTCAGATCTTCTCAATCTGGCCAAATGCGCGGAACGCGCTGAGATCTGGATTGGCCGTCAAATATCTGCAAAGTGATCCAGCGCCGGGCCATGCCCGGCCCCAAAACCCATGCTGCCCCGCCGGAGGCAGAAAGGGGGTCAAAGACCCCCGCCCCCTTTCCCAACATCTCGACAGACACGGCGGCCAAATGGGCCGCGCGGGAGGGGGGGCTTGTAACACCCCCCTCCACGAATACGAAAGCGAAGGCCAGCGTAAATGGAAGCGGATATCCTGCATTCGGGCTTTGATGGGCTTAAATTCACTGTCGAGACCGATATCCCACCAGAACTGCGTACCGCGCTGGCGGAGGCCAAAGCGCAGGCAGTTCAATCCAGCGCTGAGGCCATTCTAGAATTCGGCTCTGTGGCCCTCTCAGTGCGCCGTACAGGCGGTTCTGCCTTTTCCGCCCATACTGGGGAGTATGGGGCCGAGTGGTACTTTCTCGACCCGGAAAACCGCCCTGCAAACAATCCCGGCATCACCGTGGACTTTCGCGCTTTCCTGCTCGCCACTGGCGGGCTGGACGCCGCAGAGAAACACTTTCGCACTTGCATGGACGCCTTTGGCATCCGTTATTCCGATCACCTGTTGCGAGTGACGCGCGTGGACTATGCCATCGACTTTCTCGCGCCATGGTTTGAACCAGACCGCGAGGCTCTGGTGGTGCCTCCCGGCACCCGTGTTCAGGAACACACCGGCATTGATGAAACCGAAACCCACGCAACTGGCGCGCGTGTCACCGGCCTACGCGCCGGAGCCGTCGCCAACCGACAATTGGTGATCTACGACAAACGGCAAGAGGTCATGCAGAAGGGCAAGCTGGGCTGGCTGACGATCTGGAACGACGCGCGCGCCCAATTGAACCGCCCGCCCTTGGATCTGTCCGACCGGCTGGCAAGCCAAGTCTGGCGGTTTGAGCTACGCATGGGGTCCAAACAACTGCGCAACCGCTGGGAAATGCGAAGTTGGCAAGACCTACGCGATATGGTCGGAGACGCCTACACCGAGTTCTGCGACAAAATCCGTTACACCTGCCCCACCAGTGACAGCAACCGCGCCCGCTGGCCCACGCACGACCTCTGGCGCGAGGTCGCCAGCGTCATCGCCAATGACCTGTATGAGAATTGCTCTGGCGTGCTACCCAGCGATGTGATCGAGACCAACCTGGCCGAACACATGCGCATGCTGGACCGACAAATCCTAGGCCTTCTGGTGTCACGAGCTGCCGCGTCAGAGGTGCAACCGGAGGGGTTTGCAGAGTTTCTCGACACGCATATCGAAGCGATCCAGCGTTTGTCTGAGGAACACCCTACACCGCTGGCAGAGCGCATCGGCAAGGCGGCGGGGCGGTACCGGTTTAGGTAATCCTGAACTTGTCTGCGCTCCGCTTCAAATGTCAGCAAAGCGCAGAAAGCGCCCTTTGCAAACTCAGCCGTTTGTCGCAATCAGCTGAGTATTTATGCTGCGGCGCAGTCCGCCGTTCCTGCCGTTCGCTGTGTCTGCGAGGGTTTCTGACTCGACGACCTCACACAGTTCGGGACGGAAACGCCGCTCCCATCGCAAAAGCAGTTTCGGCTGGCAGCCCGAAGCGGACAAGCATTTTAGGTCTCTCCTGCGCTGCTCAGATGGTTCAATTTTTGGTTGATTAGCCCTTTGCGGCAGAGTGTAGTGACTCACAAATCTGATTTGGAACGCAAAATGATAGATACGAACATTCTACTACGTGGTTCTGAGTGGCGCAGATGGGATCCACATATCCATGCGCCAGGGACCGTATTGAATGATCAGTACCCCACTTTCGAAGGGGAGCCAACAGAAGAGGCTTGGGACCTCTATCTGCGAGCTTTAGAGACCTCTACTCCAGTTATCGAGGCGCTTGGGGTTACCGATTACTACAGCACTGAGTGCTATCAGAAAGTCCGGGAGTTCGGTCAACGTGGGCGGCTAGGTAGCGTCGGTCTTATCTTTCCAAATGTTGAATTGCGATACGGTGTAGGCACCGCTAAGGGCGCGCCTGTAAACTTTCACCTGATGGTATCGCCGGAAGATCCAGAACATCTGGAAAAACTGTCTCGTTTCCTCGCCAAGCTAACTTTCAAATCGGGAACTGACACGTACCGATGCACCCCCGAAGACATCAGACGTCTCGGACGGGATTTTACAGGTAAATCGCTAAATGATCGCGCGGCCTTTTCGGCGGGGGCAAACCAATTCAAGATTGAAGTCGATCCGTTCATCGAAGCTTGGCAGGACACGCCGTGGATCAGAGACAATGCACTAATTGCAGTTCCCGGAAGCAATCAAGATGGATCTGCTGGACTGCAAAAAGACGCTTCTCTCGCAGCACTTCGCCGCAAGATTGAACGTATTGCTAATGTTATTTTTGCTTCGCAGCCGAAGCAACGTGACTTCTGGGCCGGATTATCCGGAAAACTTTCAGAGGAAGACTTCATCGACTCCTACGGCTGCTACAAGCCCTGCATGCATGGCAGCGACGCCCATGAATTGGCAAGAGTAGGCGTACCAGATCTGCAAAGATATACGTGGATCAAGGGCGACTTGAGCTTTGAGAGTTTACGTCAAGTCTGCCTTGAACCCGTTCACCGCGTCATAGTGGCGACAGATCCCCCCACCGGGGCGTTGTCCTCGCAAGCCATCAGTTGTGTCAGTGTAAAAAATGCTGACTGGTTTGGTAATAAACCTATTCCTCTGAACGCAGGTTTAATCGGGATTATTGGCGCGCGAGGATCGGGGAAAACCGCACTAGCTGATATGATTGCCGGTGGCGCATATGCACTTTCCGATCATGTAAATGAAAAGTCGTTCGTGCGAAGAGCACGGGAACTTTTGGGCGACGCGGAACCATGTCTATGCTGGCAAGATGGTACCGAAACTTCCAATCCGCTCAGTTCTATCGACCATGAAGAAGTGTGGGATGCGCCGAAGGTTCAATATTTGTCGCAGCAGTTTGTAGAACAACTCTGCTCATCTGATGGTGCTACCGAAGCGCTTCTAAAAGAAATACAGCGTGTTATCTTCTTGTCGCATCCACGTGAAACGCGAGCTGACGCGGTAGATTTTGGCCAACTATTGGACCTAAGAGCTGCTAGAGGACGAGAGGCGCGGCAACGCTACGAAATCGCTATCGCTCAGATTGGCGAACAAATCGGAAAGTTGCGAGATCAACAAAATGCCTTGAATGGGCTGAAGAGAAAGCGAGATGATCTCGCCGATCAGAAGCGCAAAGATAATGATCAGCGAGCAAAACTCGTACCAAAATCGGCTGAGAAGCACGCCCAAGATTATGAGAAGGTAACATTAGCTGCTGAAAAAGTACGCCAAGCCATCGAAGGTGAGGATCGTAGGCTAGCCCAGCTAGATTTGCTGGAAGACTACGTCAATGACTTTCAGAATAGACAAGTACCTAACCAGCTGGCTGAACTGAAAGCTGAGCACGCACGAGCGGGCCTCGAAGATGCAATGTGGGAGTCTTTCCGTCTTAAGTTCACTGGTGATGTCTCCGGGACCATTGAGGCCGAAAGAAAGCAAGCCGGGAAGAGAAAGAAGCAGTTGACAGGTAAGGCTGCAGTCAAACCGTCGCCGGAGGATCCACCAACAGAGGTCAGTCTACTGCCCGCAGATACACCGATTGAAACACTGCCATTGTCTCTTTTGGCCGCCGAAGAAGAACGGCTACAACGTTTGATCGGAGTGGACAAAAACAAGCAAAGGCAACACGCTCAGCTGTCTGAGAAAATCCGCCGAGCTGACGCGTCGTTGAAGTCGCTAGAAACTCAAATACAAACATCGGAGGCGGCTAAAACCGAGATTGCGGCAAAGCTCGAAGAAAGAGATCGGAGTTACGAAGGGGTTTTCGCGGGTATCGTTGCGGAAGAAGTAGCTCTCGCTGACCTCTATGCCCCCTTGATGAAGCGCTTGGACCGAGAAAGCGGTGCCCTAGGTAAGCTCCGCTTTTCTATCAGACGACATGTTGACGTTAAGAGCTGGGCAGATCGCGGAGAGGAATTGTTTGACAAGCGCCGCAGCAGCGGTTTTCAGGGGCTTGGAGCCTTACAGAAAGCAGCCATGGTGCATTTAGCCCCATCTTGGCAAAACGGTGATGCCGCCGCAGTTTCCGCCGCAATGGCGGAGTTTCGGGACAAGCACGATCAAGACATTCGAGCGAGTGCCAAAGTGGATCCAAACATTGATCGACCGAGTTGGCTCAGGTGGCTAAAAGACGCCTCAGAATGGCTATATAGCACGGAGCATATCCGATTGTCGTATGGCATTCAGTATGAAGGTGTTGAACTCGAGACACTGTCTCCCGGAACGCGCGGTATTGTGCTGTTGCTGCTTTATCTTGCCATCGATACCGAAGATGACAGGCCGCTGATAATTGACCAACCTGAAGAAAACTTGGACCCGAAGTCGATCTTCAATGAGTTGGTCGGACTTTTCAGAGATGCCAAACTTCGCCGTCAGATTATCGTTGTAACCCATAACGCCAACCTGATCGTTAACACTGACGCAGAGCAAGTCATCGTTGCGGAATGTGGGCCCCTGCGCGCCAATTCTTTGCCAAACTTCACTTACACTAGTGGATCTCTAGAAAACCCAGTCATTCGCAAGCACGTCTGCGAAATTCTTGAGGGAGGCGAAAGAGCTTTTCAAGAACGTGCAAAACGACTCCGAGTAAGCCTGACCTAGTCTTCGGGTCCAAGTTTACTCTTGCTTACGGACGGCATTTTTGATCGCGGGGAAATTTCAACTCATGGATTACAGCAAATACTCTACGATTGTGTTTTTGGATGCAAACGTCATCTTGGAAGGCGGCAAGATTGGTGATCAGCCATGGCATGAGATTGATGATTCCGGCGGAATTTTGCTGCTTTTTGTTCCTCAAGTCCTGAAAGAGATTGATAGCAAGAAGCGGGATGGTCGACTTGCTAAACATGCACGGGACTTCAATCGGTTGATTGCGCCCGCAGCCGAGACAGGCGGGCCTGTTCGATTGGTTGACGGTCCACCTTTGGTCGATCTGTCACTTGCAGTAACGAACCGCGTCGATTGGGACAAGCTTCATGATCTTGATCCCGAGGAGCCAGACGCTCGCGTTGTGGCGCAGGTGCTAAACGAAAAGCACACTAACTTTGATGCAAGGTTGTTTGTAAGTCAGGATATTAACCCCATCGGGATGGCGACACGACATGGTTTGAAAGTGAAAAGATTGCCAGAAAGCTGGTTGCGAGCAGCGGAGCCGAGTCCAGATCAACGAAAGATCAGCAAGCTCGAGGAGCAGGTCCGGGTTTTGAAGGCCACCGAACCAGACCTTGAGGTACTGGTAAACTTTTCAAGTGGGGAACCATTTGTGCATGTCGCTGTTCCAGATCTGACTCCAGAACAGAAACAGGAGTTACAGCAGGTCATAATCGATGAAAACCCAAGGGTTTCGGAGGGACAACGTGGTATGTTGACTGCTGCATTAAATTATGACCACGAATACAATGGGAAATACAAGCGATGGCAGAATAAGACAGTACCGAACTTCGCCAAATCTCTTAGCAATGACATCAATCTCATGTGGGCGCAAACGCCAATATCTTTCGAGCTGCGCAATAACGGAGCAGTTCAAGCAGAGGACTTGGTTCTAAATGTGAAGGTAGTTAATGGCACGATATCAGATCGTTGGAATATTGTTCCAGTCTACCCCCCTGCTCCGAGGCCGGATCCGAACAGACTTTTCTCTGGCATGCATAACTACACATCATTGAGTGACGTTCGCACGCTGAACATTGGCCGTCATGAAATGTGTTTCTACAATGATGCAGATGGTGGCGATTCATTTGAGGTGCATTGCCAGGACTTCCGGCACGGTCGAAGCTGGGTGTTTGATGCTATCTTGACCGCTGAACCAACAACGAGCGACGATGTCGTTCTAATAATAGACATCACGGCCTCTAACATGAGAGGCAGCACTCAAAAGGTGTTCAAACTTTCTCATGCTGTCTGTTCAAAGGAGCTGTCGTCGATTTACGATATCCGAGGCTTGGGATTTGTAGCTGATCTGCCAATGAAAGAGGAACTAAAACAGTTTGACGAGGATCATGACTTCTCCCGGTTCAATTTTTTGAACTATGACAAAGAGGATTGAGCCCGCCTCAAAAATTCGCTTTCGCGGCGAAGGGCCGTTATGCGAGTTGCGACTGCAGCAATCTGGAAAAGGCTATAGCCTCCGGTCTGGGCAGGTCAGTCAGGTCCCGCCGAAGCCGCTGGTTCTCTTTCTCAAGCTCATTCAGCCGCGTCAGTTGCGACCGCTGCATCCCGCCATAAAGCTTGCGCCATCGATAGAAAGTCTGCTGCGTCACCCCGATCTGGCGCACCGCTTCGGCAATCGTCGCACCTTGTCCTTGAAGAACTTCAACCTGCCGAAGCTTCGATACAATCTCTTCCGGCTTCTCTCTCTTCCCAGCCATCGCTGATCCTCCAAATTGCGGGGTAATCCCCCCGTTTCTGCGGGGACTTGGTCGTAGAATTTACGCGGCCGTTCTCAGTTTCTGGGCGGGGGTC
>NZ_JAATOX010000232.1 GCF_011806385.1 Phaeobacter sp. HF9A
CCACCAGTGACACCGCAGGACCGCCGCAGATCTTTGCCACCTTGCACCCCGCCGCCGATCAGGTGACACTGGCGCTGCTCGGCGTCCCTGACTGACGTGCCCGCCAGAGGAAGGAAACCCGGTCGTGTTGAAATCTGTACGCCTGAGGCTGCTGATCCTGGCGCTTTTGCCTCTGGTCGTCTTGATGCCGCTTCTGATGGTGCTTGCCATGGCGCGCTGGAATGCCGATTACGAGAGCCTGCTGATCGCCAATGTCGAAAGCGACCTGCGCATCGCCGAGCAATACCTCGGCCAATTGCAAAGCAACTCCGCCCGCGCCCTACAGGGGCTTGCGGATTCCGCCCAACTGGCCGAAGTGCTGGAGACCGGCAACACAGCCGCCTTTCTGGCAGAACAACGCCAAAGCCTGAATTTGGATTTTCTGTATCTGCTGCAAGGCGAGCAGCTGGAGCAGGCAAAGGCCAGATGGCCGGTGGTCCGGCGCGCCGCCGGCGGGCATATGGCTTCCGAGATTGATATCCTCTCCGCCGAGGATCTGCGCGCGGCCTCGCCCGCGCTGGCGGATCAGGCCCGGATCGACCTCATTGACACGGAGGCCGCCGCCCCCGCGGATCGCAGCGTCGAGGACCGCGGCATGGTGGTTCACACCGCCGCGCCCATGCGCGAAGAAGGCCGCCCCGCCGTGCTGGTCGGCGGGCTCCTTTTGAACCGCAACCTCGATTTCATCGACACCATCAACGCGCTGGTCTATCTGCATGGCCAATCCGAGGTGAGCCGGTTGGGCACCGCGACGCTGTTTCTGGAGGACACCCGCGTCTCTACCAATGTGCGCCTCTTTGAGGACGTGCGCGCGCTTGGCACCCGCGTTTCCGCCACCGTGCGCGGCGCGGTGCTTGGCGAGGGCAAGACCTGGCTCGACCGCGCCTTTGTGGTCAACGACTGGTATATCTCCGGCTATCTGCCCCTGACCGACAGTTTTGGCAAACGGGTCGGCATGCTCTATGTCGGCTTCCTGGAGGCCCCCTATCAGAGCGCAAAACGCGCGGCCTATTGGACCGTGGTGGGCGCCTTTGCGCTGGTGGTGGCGCTCTCGGTGCCGCTGTTTTTGTGGCTGGCCAAGGGCATCTTTGCCCCTCTGGAGCAGATGACCCGCACCATGGCGCGGGTGAAGGGCGGCGATCTGACGGCGCGCAACGGCCCGATCGGGCGGCAGGATGAGATCGGACAAGTGGCCGGTCACCTCGACACGCTGCTGGATCAGGTGCAGGAGCGCGACCGCCGCCTGCGCAACTGGGCCGATGAGCTGAACGCCCGCGTCGAAGATCGCACCCGCGAGCTGAAGATCGCCAATGACAAGCTGGAAGAGACCTTTCGCCAATTGGTGATGAGCGAAAAGCTGGCCTCGATCGGCGAGATCACCGCCGGTGTGGCGCATGAGATCAACAACCCGGTGGCGGTGATCCAGGGCAATGTGGATGTGATGCGCATGACCCTGGGCGATGCGGCCGCGCCGGTGCAGACCGAGCTTGAGCTGATCGACAATCAGGTGATGCGCATCGGGGCCATCGTCGGCAAGCTCTTGCAATTCGCGCGCCCAACCGAATTCGGCTCCTCCGCCGAGCGTGTCGATGTTGCCGCCGTGGTCCGGGATTGCCTGGTGCTGGTCGATCACGTGATTTCCAAGCAGGAAATCCGGGTGCTGACACAAATTGAGCCCGCGCCGCTGGTCTGTATCGACCCCGGCGAGCTGCAACAGGTGGTGATCAACATCCTCATCAATGCGGGCCAGGCGATGGAGGGTCACGGCACCCTGGTGATCGCCCTCACAACAGAGATCCGCGACGGCCAAACCGGCGCCGCGCTCAAGATCGCCGATACCGGGCCGGGCGTCCCCCTGGATCGGATTGACCAGATTTTTGATCCGTTCTTCACCACCAAACAGGGCGAGGGCACCGGGCTTGGCCTCTCCATCAGCCAGACGCTGATCCAGCGCGCCGGGGGCCGTATCACCCTGCGCAATCGCCGCGCACGCGGGGCGGAGTTTACCATCTGGCTGCCCGAGCCGCCGGCCGATCCCGAAACGATACTGACTGCCGCCCCCTCCGCGACGGCCTCCCCATCCGGGACGACCTAGCCTCTACCACCGTTTGTTTTAGGCAGTACGGGTGGCCTTGTTGCACAAATCGGCTGATGTGCGAGCTTCCCCCTTCCCCGAACGGACTTACTCTACGGGCTGTGTGACGGGGATTCCAAGTGCCGTGTAGCCGTTGAGCACGGCG
>NZ_JAATOX010000233.1 GCF_011806385.1 Phaeobacter sp. HF9A
CGGTGTGTGATCCGGCGCGGCGGCCTTTGCCCATGGCGCGCAGATCAGCGCCAGAGCGCAGAAGGCGGCGAGCGCTCTCATTTCTTCGGCCCGCGCCCGAAGTCCGGCGCGGCGGTGTCCTGGCCCGCCTCGATAATGCCCCGCCGAATGGCGCGGGTTCTGGTGAAATAGGCGTGCAGATGATCCCCGTCGCCGGTGCGGATCGCCCGCTGCAAGGCAAAGAGCTCCTCGGTGAAGCGGCCCAGAATCTCCAGCGTGGCCTCCTTGTTGGAGAGGAACACATCGCGCCACATGGTCGGATCGGAGGCCGCGATACGGGTGAAGTCGCGAAAGCCCGCGGCGGAGTATTTGATCACCTCGCTGTCGGTCACCCGGCGCAGATCATCCGCCACGCCGACCATCGTATAGGCAATGAGGTGCGGCGCATGGCTGGTCACCGCCAGCACCAGATCATGGTGTTCGGCGTCCATCTCATCGACATTGGCGCCCATCCCCTCCCAGAGCCTGCGCAGGCGGGCGACGGCCTCGGGGTCGCTGCCCTCAACCGGCACCAGCAGGCTCCAGCGGTTGTCGAACAATTCAGCAAAGCCCGCCTCGGGGCCGGAATGTTCGGTGCCCGCGAGCGGGTGCGAGGGCACGAAATGCACGCCCTTGGGGATATGCGGCGCGACATCGG
The DNA here is from genome assembly GCF_011806385.1 of Phaeobacter sp. HF9A. GTDB lineage: Bacteria > Pseudomonadota > Alphaproteobacteria > Rhodobacterales > Rhodobacteraceae > Epibacterium. The sequence continues at coordinate 677 of NZ_JAATOX010000233.1, forward strand.
CGATCACCTGCGCCTTGACCGAGCCCACGTCAGAGACCGTGGCCCCCGGCATCAGGGCGGGCGCGATCTCTGCCGCCACCGCGCCCATGGCCCCGACCGGCACGCAGAGCACCACCAGATCGGCCCCCTCGACCGCCTCGGACGCGCTGTCGCAAACCCGGTCACAGAGGCCGATGCGCCGGGCGGTGTCGCGGGTCTCGCTGCTGCGGGCATAGCCGGTGACCTCGCCCGCCAGCCCGGCGCGTTTGATCGCCCAGAACATCGAGGAGGCAATCAGCCCCAGACCAATCAGCGCCACGCGGTTGTAGACGGGGGTGTCTTGCGCCGCGCTCATTCCTCCGCGCCCCGCCCGGCCTTGAAGTCCTTGATCGCGGCGGCCACGGCACGGCAGGCCGCCTCGTCGCCGATGGTGATGCGCAGGGCGGTGGGCAGGTTATACCCCGCCACCCGGCGCACGATCAGCCCGCGCGCCTTGAGGAAGCTATCGCAGGCTTCGGCCTCGGCCTGGCTGGCAAAGCGCGGCAGGATGAAGTTGGTGCAGGAAACATCCGAGGGCAGCCCCAGTTCGGCCAGCTGATCCGCCAGCCAGCTGCGCCATTTGGCGTTTTCCTTGCGGCAATGCTCCACATAGGCCTGATCGCGCACGGCAACCTCTGCCCCGGCAAGGCCGGTGATCGAGACATTGAACGGCCCGCGCACCCGGTTCAGCACGTCGATGATTTCCTTGGGGCCATAGCCCCAGCCGACGCGCGCCCCACCCAGCCCGTAAATCTTGGAGAAGGTCCGCGTCATCACCACATTGTCGCGCGCCTCGACCAGCGCCGCACCGGCGTCAAACCCGGCGACATATTCCGCATAGGCGCCGTCCAGCACCAGAAGCGCGCCCCTGGGCAGCCCATCGGCAAGACGGGCGACCTCGGCGTCGGAAATCATCGTGCCGGTGGGGTTGTTGGGGTTGGCGATAAAGACCAGTTTGGTCTGCGCCGTGCAACCCGCCAGCAGCGCGTTGACATCGGTGACCCGCTCGCGCTCCTTCACCTCCACCGGGGTGGCCCCGGCGGCCAGTGCGGAGATGCGATACATGGCAAAGCCGTGCTCGGTATAAAGCACCTCATCGCCCGGTCCGGCGTAGCATTGGCAGAGGAAGGCGATGATCTCGTCACTGCCCGCGCCGCAGATGATCCGCGCGGCATCAAGCCCGTGCGTTTCGGCGATGGCGGTGCGGAGGGCGATATGGTCGGAGCTCGGGTAGCGATGCATCCTGCTGGCGGCCTCGGCCATGGCCTCCACCACCTTGGGGCTGGGGCCCAGCGGGTTTTCATTGGAGGACAGCTTGGTCACATTGCTCACCCCATCCACATGGGCCGCGCCCCCCTCATAAAGGGCAATGTCCATGATACCGGGTTGCGGCGTGATTTGGGTCATATCGTCAGAGCTCCTTCGCGAACCCTTCCCTCTTAACGCCAGGCTCGGCGCGGGAAAAGCGGCAACTGACCGCGCGTGTATCGTTGCGCCCTACATCCGCGACGCACATGGCCCCGGCGGCACTCCCGCCCGTCCTCACGGCCCCTTTC
>NZ_JAATOX010000234.1 GCF_011806385.1 Phaeobacter sp. HF9A
GCCCTCGATGGGGGCTTCGGCACCCCGCCCCTGGCGGGACGGGCACAGTCATTGCAAATGACTGGACAGCGTCGCGCAAAGGTTCAATGCTGGTGCAACAGGAGCAAGAGCTCATGAGCAAACCAAACGACAACCCGGCAGATCCGTTCAAGAAAGCCCTGGCCGAGGCCACCAAGGTCATGGCCGATGATGCCGAACTGAACGTCAGCTACTCGGTGGACCCCTCCGGCATGTCCGGCGACACCATGCGACTGCCGCAGGTCTCGCGCCGCATGAGTCGCGAGGAAGTGCTGCTGGCCCGCGGCACCGCCGACGCGCTGGCGCTGCGTCACAAGTATCACGACCTCGGCGTGCACAGCCGCTACGCTCCGGCAGGTGACATGGCGCGCGAACTCTACGAGGCGATGGAAGGCGCGCGCTGCGAGGCCATGGGCGCGCGTGACATGCCCGGCACCGCCTCCAATATCGACGTCAAGATCCAGCACGAGGCGCTGCGGCGCGGCTATGACCAGGTGACCACCTCCTCCGAGGCGCCACTGGCGGTTGCTGCGGGCTATCTGATCCGCCACCTCGCCACCGGGCGGCCGATGCCGTCGGCCGCGGAAAATGTGATGGAGCTCTGGCGCGGCTATATCGAGGCCCAGGCGGGCGAGATCCTGGAAAACCTCGACGAAATGATCGACGATCAGGCCGCCTTCGCCAAATTCGCGCGCCGTGTGATCTCCGATCTCGGCTATGGCGATCAGCTCGGCGATGACCCGGATGATTATGACGACCAGTCCGACGAAAACTCCGAAGAGAGCGCCGAGCCGGAGGAAGATCCCGACAGCACCGGCCAGGACGACAGCCAGGAAGAAGAGGCCGACGCCTCGCCCGAACAGGCCCAGGAGCAGCAGCAGGACGAAAGCCAGGCCCAGGTCTCTTCGGACGAGATGGCCGAGGACGAGGTCACCGACGAGACCGAAATGCCCGATGGCGAGGCCCCGATGGAGCCCCCCGCGCCGCCGCCGGTCTCGGATGCCGACCCGGATTACAAGATCTTTCTCGACGCCCATGACGAGGAAATCTCCGCCGAGGATCTGGCCGAACCGCAAGAGCTGGAACGGCTGCGCGCCTATCTTGATCAACAGCTGGAGCCGCTGAAAGGCGCCGTCTCGCGCCTGGCCAACAAACTGCAACGGCGCTTGCAGGCGCAGCAGAACCGCAGCTGGGAATTTGACAAGGAAGAGGGCGTGCTGGATGCCGGCCGTCTGGCGCGGGTGGTGGCCAACCCCACGACGCCGCTCAGCTTCAAGGTCGAAAAGGACATGGAATTCCGCGACACGGTGGTGACCCTGCTGATCGACAATTCCGGCTCCATGCGCGGTCGCCCCATTTCCATCGCCGCGATCTGCGCCGATGTTCTGGCCCGCACGCTGGAACGCTGCAACGTCAAGGTGGAAATCCTCGGCTTCACCACCAAGGCCTGGAAAGGCGGGCTGGCGCGCGAAGCCTGGCTCAACGATGGCCGCCCGCAGTTGCCCGGGCGTCTCAATGATCTGCGCCACATCATCTACAAGGGGGCCGATGCGCCCTGGCGCCGGGTGCGCCCCAACCTTGGCCTGATGATGAAAGAGGGGCTGCTGAAGGAAAACATCGACGGCGAGGCGCTGGAATGGGCGCATCGGCGCATGGTCGGTCGCCCCGAGGCACGCAAGATCCTGATGGTGATCTCCGACGGCGCGCCGGTGGATGACTCCACCCTCTCGGTGAACCCGGCGAATTATCTGGAAAAACACCTGCGCGATGTGATCGCCATGGTGGAGCGGCGCAAACAGGTGGAACTGCTGGCGATCGGCATCGGCCATGACGTGACCCGCTACTATGACCGCGCCGTGACCATCACCGATGTGGAACAACTGGCGGGCGCGATGACCGAACAGCTGGCCGCGCTCTTTGACAGCGATCCGCGCGCCCGCGCCCGGGTCATGGGCATCCGCCGCGCCAGCTAACCGCGCGCGCGTCGCCTGCGGCGGGCCGGGGCGCTCCCGCCCCTTTGCCCTGCATCACAGATGCAGACCAAAGCCTTGGGCCGGGCGCCGCGCCCCGATGG
>NZ_JAATOX010000235.1 GCF_011806385.1 Phaeobacter sp. HF9A
TTTTAGCGCGGAATGTCACAGCCTTCTGGCGCGCGCTTAAAGCCCGAAAAGTCGAATCCGGGCGAGACGGTGCAGCTGACCAAGGTCCAGTCGCCGGTGCTGCGGGCGGCTTGCCAATGGTCCTTGGGGACAAGGATCTGGGGCCGTCCCTCCCGAAGATTCGGGGTCAGCAGATGGTCCCGTGCGGGGCCTTGATCCGTCGCAGAGAGCGACAGCGCCAGCGGCGCCCCGGCGTGATAGAGCCAGATCTCCGTTGCATCGACCCGGTGCCAATGACTGTGCTCTCCCGCGCTGAGCAGGAAGTAGATGCAGGTGCCGCTAGGGCGGCGGGTGTCATCCCCGATGTCCTCAATCCAGGTTTGCCGATACCAGCCGCCCTCCGGGTGGCGCTCCAAACCGAGGGTCTGGATGATCTCATCCGCCGTCATATCTGTTGTCATAGGGAGAATGCTCCGCTCCTGCCTCGATTTCGGGTGGTATTCCGGCGGCGGCGCCATATGTTTGGCGCATGACCCTGAATATCCCGTTTGACAATACATATGCGCAACTTGCGCCCCATTTCTACAGCAAGCTCGCGCCAACGCCGGTGGCGGCGCCGCGCCTTCTGGCCTTTAACGAGCGGCTGGCGGAGGTGCTTGGCATCATGCGCAGGAGCGATGAAGACCTTGCTGCCGTCTTTGGCGGCAATGTGGTGCCCGAGGGCGCCGATCCGCTGGCGCAGCTTTATGCCGGGCACCAGTTTGGCAGCTACAATCCGCAGCTCGGCGATGGGCGGGCCATATTGTTGGGCGAGGTTCTGGGCCGCGACGGCATTCGCCGCGACATTCAGCTCAAGGGGGCAGGACCGACGCCCTATTCGCGCAATGGCGACGGGCGGGCCTGGCTGGGGCCGGTGCTGCGCGAATATGTGGTCTCCGAGGCGATGCAGGCGCTTGGCATTCCCACGACCCGCGCCCTGGCGGCGGTTGCCACCGGCGAGACAGTCTGGCGTGAGCAGGGCCTGCACGGGGCGGTGCTCACACGGGTGGCACAGAGCCACCTGCGGGTGGGCAGCTTTCAGGTCTTTGCCGCGCGCGGCGATACAGCGTCGCTTGCAACGCTCACAGACTATGCGATCAATCGCCACTACCCCGATGCCGATGGGCCGATGGGGCTTCTGCGGGCGGTGCGCGATGCACAGGTGGAGCTGATTTCCGCCTGGATGAGCGTTGGCTTTATTCACGGGGTGATGAATACGGATAACTCTTCGATTGCGGGCGAGACCATCGACTACGGGCCATGTGCCTTTATGGATGTGTTCCATTCCAACCGGGTGTTTTCCTCGATCGACCGAAGCGGGCGGTATGCCTATTCCAACCAGCCGCAGATCGCGGTGTGGAACCTGGCGCAACTCGCCACCGCGCTGATCCAGCAATATGACGATCCCGAAGGCGTGGTCGAGGAGGCCACCGAGATCGTGCATGCGATGCCGGATCTGCTGCAATCGGCCTGGTTGCGTCGGTTCCGGGCCAAGCTCGGGATCACCTCGGAGGATGCAGGCGACATGGAATTGATCACCGACCTCTTGCGCCTGATGGCGGAGGGGCAGGCGGATTTCACCAATGGCTTTCGGGCGTTGCTGGAGGGCGGCGCGCGCGATCAGTTTCTCGACCCCGAGGGTTTTGACGCCTGGGAGGCGCGCTGGCGCGAGCGGATCACCAAAGAGGAGGCCGTCGAGGCGACCATGGCGCGGGCAAACCCGGTGCTGATCCCCCGGAACCACCGGATCGAGCAGATGATTGCCGCCGCCGTCGCGGGGGATATGGCCCCCTTTGAGCGGTTGAACCAAGCGCTGTCGGCGCCGTATGAGGCGCGGGCCGAATTTGCGGACCTGCGTCAGCCGCCAGCGGAGGATGAGGTGGTCAGGGCGACGTTCTGCGGCACCTGACGCCTGCGTTCTAGCTACTGTCTTGAACACCTGAGGTTTTGCGCCGCGTTCCGCGTCGCCGGGGGCGCAGGCCGGGC
>NZ_JAATOX010000236.1 GCF_011806385.1 Phaeobacter sp. HF9A
CGCCAGACGAGCTGCACAAGAGATATACAAATTCGGGACGCCTCTTCTTCTCATGAGTTTTTTGATCAAATTTACTTGCCTCCGTCAGCGTGCCGCGCCAAACTGCCGCGACACAGACAAGGAGCACGCGCATGGATCTCTCTGCGCTTAGAACAATTCGGATCGCCGCCTGCGATCTCAACGGACAGATGCGCGGCAAACGGCTGCCCGCCAGCCAGGCCGCCAAGCTGGGCGAAGGCAGCGCCCGCATGCCCTATTCGGTCCTGAACGTGGACATTTGGGGCTGCGATATCGAGGACAGCCCGCTGGTATTTGAAACCGGCGACGCCGATGGCATTTTGCTGCCCACCGACCGTGGCGCGGTGCCGATGCCCTGGCTCGCCACCCCCTCGGCGCTGATCCCGATGACCATGGTCTATGAAGACGGCCGCCCCTTCCTCGGCGATCCGCGCCAGGTGCTGGCGCATGTGCTGTCGCGCTATTCCGAAAAGGGCTGGACCGTCGCCGCCGCCACCGAGTTGGAGTTCATCCTGATCGACGACAGCGGCAAACACCCGCGTCCGCCCATCGACCCGCTCACCGGTCGCGCGCTGGACCAGCAATCGGTGCTGTCGATCGCCGAACTTGACGCCTATGACGCCTTCTTCACCGACCTCTACGACGGGGCCGAGGCCATGGGCATTCCTGCGCAGGATGCGATTTCCGAGGCAGGTCTGGGCCAGTTCGAAATCAACCTGACCCATCAGGACGCCATGCGTGCCGCGGATGATACGTGGTTATTCAAGGCTTTGGTCAAAGGTGTTGCGCGCAAACACGGCTTTGCCGCGACCTTCATGGCAAAACCCTATACCGAAGAAGCTGGCAACGGCATGCATGTGCATTTCTCGGTTTGCGATGCCGATGGCAACAACATCTTTGACAATGGCGGCCCCGAAGGCACCCCGATGCTGCATGCCGCCGTGGCCGGCTGCCTTCAGGCGATGCCCGACAGCAGCCTGATCTTTGCCCCGCACGGCAATTCCTACACCCGGCTGGTGCCCGGCGCCCATGCGCCGACCTCGGCTGCCTGGGCCTATGAGAACCGCACGGCGGCGATCCGTATTCCCGGCGGCAGCCACAAGGCGCGGCGGATCGAACACCGGGTCTCCGGTGGCGATATCAACCCCTATCTGATGCTGGCGACCGTGCTCGGTGCTGCCCTCATCGGCATGGAAGATGGTCTGACCCCGCCGCCCCCCGCCGCGGGCAACATCTATGAAATCGAAGGCCTGCCACAGCTCGCCGCCGATTGGCAGGAAGCGATCGACCGCTTTGAGCAAAGCCCGCTGATCGCCCGGATCCTGCCGCCGATGGCGATCCGCAACCTGGTGATGACCAAGCGCCAGGAATTGGCCGGCTTTGCGCAAAAGCCCAAGGAAACCCATTGGTACTCCTGGCTGGAAGCGGTATGACGCAAGGCAGCTCGGAGGCCGGGGCCTCCCTTCATTTTGATCATATTCGGTGACCTATGAAAATCGGCATTCTACAAACCGGCCGCGCGCCTGATGAGCTGAAACCCGCCACGGGGGACTATGACGACATGTTCCGTCACCTGCTGGCGGGGCAAGGCTTTGACTTTGACACCTACCCGGTGCTGGAGGGTGTCTTTCCCGACGGGCCCGAGGCTGCGGACGGCTGGCTGATCACCGGCTCCAAATTCGGCGCCTATGAAGATCACGACTGGATCCCGCCGCTGGAGGATCTGATCCGTCAGATCCACGCCCGCAAGATGCCGCTTGTGGGGGTGTGTTTTGGCCATCAGATCATCGCCCAGGCGCTGGGGGGCAAGGTCGAGAAATTCGATGGCGGCTGGAGCGTTGGTCACACCGACTATACGCTTGACGGCACACCGTTGCGGCTGAATGCCTGGCACCAGGATCAGGTGGTCGAGCTGCCCGCCGAGGCACGGGTCATCGGCCAGAATGATTTCTGCGCAAATGCGTTTCTGGCCTACGGCGATCA
>NZ_JAATOX010000237.1 GCF_011806385.1 Phaeobacter sp. HF9A
GGCAAAGCAGGTGGTCGGACCGACGAATTTCCAGCCGCGTTTCTTCAGCTCCTTTGACAGGGCAACCGACTCGGCGCAGGTGGATACCGTCTGCGGATCCGGCGGGTTCTTCACCTCAAAGCGCCAGAAAAACGCGGCGAGAGAGCCCTCGGAGGCCTCAAGTTCAATCGCTTGCGCGGCATTGTTGATCACCGCCTCGATCTTGCCCCGGTGGCGGATGATGCCCGCGTTAGCCAGGAGTTCCGCCACTTTCTCGGGTCCATATCCCGCCATCACGTGGAAATCAAAGCCATCAAAAGCAGCGCGAAAATTCTCGCGCTTGGCCAGGATGGTGCGCCAACTGAGGCCAGACTGAAAACTCTCGAGGCAGATCTTTTCAAACAACCGCCGGTCGTCGCCCACGGGAAAGCCCCATTCCGCATCGTGATAGGCGTCAAATTCCGGCGCCGTCGCCGACCAGGCGCAGCGCGAGCGGCCATCCGCGCCCTGAACAACCCGGCTCATGCGGCCTCCTTCAGGAACGCCAACCGCGCATCCGTGCGCGTGGGTTCAAAACCGGTGATCTCGGCGGTCACCACCCCGGCCACCACGAAGGGATCGTCCGCCACCCGCGCCTCCAGCGCCGCGCGGTCCTCGCGCCTCGTCAGGATCGCACCACCCTGCCCTGCCTCCAGGGATCCGGCGGCGAGGAACACGCCTGCATCGAACCCCTCCGCGAGCCAGGATTTATGCGCCTCCAGATGGTCCTGGATCTGCGCCTTGTTTTCCGCAAATTTCAAAAAGATGACATACATATCGCATCCCCCCTTGTTGGCTTATATCCTATTCACCGCTGCACCCGCAGCCTCGATCTGCTGCGCGCTCCAGGCGAGCATCCCGGCCACCTCCGCCTCGATGAAACCCTCATCGCCAAAGGCCTGCGCCAGGCTCGCCACCCCTTGGCTGCGCGCCAGAAGATGTGTTGCCAGCCCCGTGGTGTCGCCCGTCACACCAGCCGCCCGAAACTGAGCGGCAAGCCAGTCGATGAACAGGCTGAAAAGCTCCGCCGCCTGGCCCTGCGCGCTATGCTCCAGCTTCGAAAGTTCGCCGACCAATGTGCCGACCGGGCACCCCCAGGCCATGATCTTGGTCCGGTTGCGGATCAGGATGCGAATGAAGCAACCGATCCGCTCAAGCGGCGTGGTGCCCTCATCCTCCCAAGCCTCCAGCATGGCGCGCGTCCGGGCCAGCCGCAGTGCTATGACCGCGTCAAGAATGTCGTCTTTCGTCTTGAAGTGATAGTAGAAGTTGCCCCGCGACAGACCCAGAGGCGCAGCGATATCGGCAAAAGACGTGGCCTCGAACCCCTGTTCATAGAACAGGCGATCAGCTTCCTCGATGATACGATCCCGGGTTGTGGCCATGGCGGGGATGTCCTGTGATAAAGACTTAGGTCAAGCGTCCTACAGGCAAATTAGGACGCTTGACCTAATCGCGCAACCCCTCTTGTGCGCAACAGAGCATCTGACGCAACAGCGCGCGCTCTTCCATACTTTCGTGCCCCGCCCAAAGCAGCGAAAGTGCAAGCTTGGCAATCGCCCAACGGAGCTGCTCTTGCGGCGTACATCCAGCGGCCTCGGCCCAGAGGTTGGCGCGCCGCCGGATCACGGCGGGGTCACGCATATAGGCCGGGCAGCCGCGCGGGTGACGAAAGGCATTGGCCAACTCATAGGCGCGCGGACCACAGAGCCCCTTGGCGTCAAACACCCGCAGCCCCGCCGGGCTCTCGATGATATTGTCCGGGTGCAAATCGCCATGCAGCGCCACCAAGGGGAGCCACCCTGCCCGCAGTTGCGTCAGGCAATCCCCGGCAATGACCAGCGCCGCCCGCGCTTCCGGGCTGTGAAACCGGGCCTTTTCCACCGGGGCCAGCAGTGTCTCCACCGGCAAGAGCCCCGCCGCGCTGACCTCAAGCGCAAAGAGATCC
>NZ_JAATOX010000238.1 GCF_011806385.1 Phaeobacter sp. HF9A
GGGGGGGGGCGGGGCGCCGGCTTCCGCCTCCGCCCCGCCGCAAGACCGCCCCGGCGGTGGCCCTGGCAATGGTCACAGCATGTCGGCAGGTTCGGGATATGGTCAGGCGACGGCAGTGGCGCCGCGCGTGGACAGCGCGCTGGCCCGTTATCCGAGTTTTGAGCATGTCATCGAACTGATCCGCAAACACCGCGATGTAAAGCTGCTGGTCGAGGTCGAAGGCGGCGTGCGGCTGGTTTCCTATCAGCCCGGGCGGATCGAATTCACACCCGCCGCCCGTGCGCCAAAGGATCTCGCCGCACGGCTGGGAACGGCGCTGCAAAACTGGACCGGCAGCCGCTGGGTGGTCTCTATTGCGCCGAATGGCGATGCGCCCACAATTGCCGAGCTCCGCGATGAGGCCGAAAACGCCCTGCGTGAAAAAGCCTCTGCCCACCCGATGGTTCAGGCGGTGCTGTCACAGTTTCCCAAGGCCCGGATCACCAAGATCCGCACCCCGGAGGAGCTGGAAGCAGAAGTGCAGGCCGACGCGTTGCCAGAAGTCGAAGACGAGTGGGACCCCTTTGAGGAGTGAGCCTGCGGGTTTGCGCCACGGCGCGGGCTTTCCCCTTGTCTGATCCCGGGTGCGCACGTATCTAACAGGGCAAACCTGACATCAGGAGTGATAGGATATGTTCAAAGGTCTCGGTGGCCTCGGTGAAATGGCCGGGATGATGAAAAAAGCCCAGGAGATGCAGACCAAGATGGGTGAAATGCAGGAAGAGCTGCATAACATCATGGTCGTGGGTGAAGCGGGCGCCGGTCTGGTCAAGGCGACCGCCAGCGCCAAGGGGGATCTGAAATCGCTGGATATCGACCCGTCGATCTTTAGCGGCGACGACAAGGAGGTGGTCGAGGATCTGATCCTGGCCGCCGTCAAGGACGCGCAGGCCAAGGCCGCTGAACGCGCGCAGGAAGAAATGACCAAGCTGACCGAAGGCCTGGGCCTGCCCAAGGATATGAAGCTGCCGTTCTGAGCGGCGCCGGGCAGATGGATCAAAGGCGGCCCGGGGGTCGCCTTTTTTCTTGGCCCGTTTTCGCGGTGCCCATTCAGAGAGGGTTCATCCGGCCTTGCACTTTGCCCGCCAGTGCGCCCTACTCGAACATAAGACGAACAGGAAATGCCCATGGCCGCGCATGACGTGAGCGACATCGAAAACCTGATCGCCCTGATGGCAAAGCTGCCGGGGCTGGGGCCGCGCTCGGCCCGGCGCGCGGTACTGCATCTGATCCGCAAGCGCGCGCTGGTGCTGACACCGCTGTCGGATACCCTGAGCCGGGTGGCGGAAACCGCGCGCGAATGCCTGAACTGCGGCAATGTGGGCACCAGCGAGATCTGCGCGATCTGCAACGATGCGGCGCGCGAGAATGGCGAGCTCTGCGTGGTGGAGGATGTGGCCGACCTCTGGGCGATGGAGCGCTCCGGCGTGTTCAAGGGCCGCTATCATGTGCTGGGCGGGACACTGTCGGCGCTGGATGCGGTTGGCCCCGAAGATCTGCGTATCCCGCGGCTGGTGGATCGGGTTGCCACCGAAGGGGTGAGCGAGGTCATCCTGGCGCTGAATGCCACCATCGACGGGCAGACCACCGCCCATTACATCGCGGACCAGCTGACCGGACGGGTCAAGCTGACCTCCCTGGCACAGGGCGTGCCGATCGGTGGCGAGCTGGATTATCTCGACGACGGCACCATCTCGGCGGCCCTCCGGGCGCGAACAGAGATCTGAGAGCCCAGCCCCCCAGCACTAGTCCCGAAGATCGTTCTGCATGTGCCGCCGGTGAATGCGCCTGCGGCGGGCGGAGCTCTCCCGCGCGGCTTTGATCCTGACGGATCGCATCCCCTTGGGCCCGGCATTGCGTGCCCAAGGGC
>NZ_JAATOX010000239.1 GCF_011806385.1 Phaeobacter sp. HF9A
ACGGCGGGATGACCCCCGCCCAGAAACTGAGAACGGCCGCGTAAATTCTACGACCAAGTCCCCGCAGAAACGGGGGGGATTACCGGGTAACCTCCAGCGCCTCGTGAAAGAGCGGCTTCGCCTCATCAGTGCGCCCGGTGGCCTGCAATAGCCCCGCGAAGTTATTGAGGCGTGTCGCATAAGAGGCATTCCCCTCGCCCAAGGTTTGGCGGGTGATCTCCAGCGCCTCGCGATAGAGTGGTTCGGCGCTATCAAAGTCATCAATGTCTTGTAAACAATACGCATGTTGGGCAATCGCAGCAGCATAGTTGCTCGACATTTTTCCCGTTCGCAAGAGCGCCAAGGGAACAGATCGGCGCGCCGCGACTTCCGCCAGCTGGAGCTGACCTGCCTTCCACAGGGATATGGAAAGCCGATTCAGCTCGACATCGCTCATTCCATCCCAGTTCAAAACCTCGATTGGATCTCCCGCTTGGATGTCTTTCTCTCGCTGTCTCGATAGAGCCTTGATTTCCTTCAACCTCACATCACCCGGCTGCGCAGCCAAGCCGATTTCAGCAAACCTCTGCGCCTCTTGCGCCAGTTGTGCGTCACCATTTTCGCTCTGCAACAAACGCTGTTCCGCCAGAATTTCCGCAGCTTTGCCAAAGGCCGGCGATTGCTCCTCGGCAAACGCGAATGCGATCTGCTCGGCCTTGTCGAACTTGCCCGCATTGTAGGCTGCATCAACCGCCTCTTCGAACCTCCGGGGATCTATCTTGTCCAATCGCGCCTCAGCACGGGCGAAACGTTTTCGCAAATCGTCCCGCTCCTGTTCGACATAGATCAGATCTTTCAGGGTGCGCTGCCTGCGCACAAAGAACCCGAATGCAACCAATATGCTCAGCACAGCGCATATTGTATTAATAGCAGTCGACAGTTCGCTCCAATTTTCGCTCAAAAGTCCGAACATGAAAGCCTCTTGTCTCAATAGAGGCCAGCATAGCGTGCATTTTGGATCAGAAAAGCCCGGTAAACGCGCACTATCAGTCACCCAGATCGGTAAACAGGTTGTCGGTCTCGACGAAATCAATCCGGTCGGTCTCAATGGTGCCTTCGTTGATATCGCGCACCTCGACGCGGCCATCGCCATAGCCGACGACCACCGTGTCGCAGATGTCGATAAACAGCCCGTTCTCCACCACCCCGGGGATCTGGTTCAGTGCCAGTGACAGCTGTCGCGGGTTGCCGATGCGGGTCAGGTGCAGATCCAGGATATGGTTGCCCTCGTCGGTGATATAGGGCGCGGCGCCATCCATGCGCAGCGACACCGCGCGGCCCATCACATCCATCGAGATCAGCAGCTCCTCGACCAGCGCCCGACTGGTGCTAAGGCCAAAGGGGATCACCTCGATCGGCAGCGGAAAGGCGCCGAGGCGGGAAACCTCCTTGGCGGTATCGGCGATCACCACCATCTGATCCGAGGCGGAGGCGACGATCTTTTCCTGCAACAGCGCGCCGCCGCCGCCCTTGATCAGGTTCAGTTCGCTGTCAAATTCATCGGCCCCGTCAATGGTGAGATCGAGCCATTTGGCCTCCTCCAGCGAGATCACCGTGAGGCCAACCTCGCGGGACAGTTGCGCGGTGCGCAGGGAGGTCGGCACGCAGGAGATCTTGAGCCCGTCCTCGCGCACCATCTCGCCGAGGCAGCGCACCAGCCAGGCGGCGGTGGAGCCGGTGCCAAGCCCGACGCGCATGCCGTCCTCGACCATCTCGGCGGCGCGTTTGGCGGCGACAAATTTCGCCTTGTCGATCGGGGAAAGCTCTCCGCTCATGGTCTGTGGTCTCCGTGGATGAGGCGTCGCTGGGATGCCCGCTTATAGGCCCATTCCAGGTGCTGCGCGAGGGGAGATGCGCAGGCCCGCC
>NZ_JAATOX010000240.1 GCF_011806385.1 Phaeobacter sp. HF9A
CGATCATGTCTCCGACACGCTGGCATTGGCCAAGCATCATGGCATTCCGATCATCGGCCAATACGACCTGATGGGATATTGGGGCGAAACCGAAGGGGTCGAAACCCTGGGCTTCAACAAGGGCGGCACCGTCACGGTGGGCGACACGCAGATCACCATGGTGCCCGCCTCCCATTCCAACACTTTTTCCACCCGCGACGGGCTGCGCACCGCGGGCAGCGAGGTCGGCTATATGATCAGGGCCGAGGGGAAGACGATCTACCTCTCCGGCGATACCACCATCATGGCCGATATGGAGTGGATGGGGGAGTATCATAAACCCGATATCGGCATCCTGTCCGCCGGAGGGCATTTCACCATGGATATGAAGGCCGCCGCCTATGCGGCCAGGCGCTATTTCGCCTTCAAGACCGTGATCCCCTGCCACTATCGCACGTTCCCGCTGCTGGAACAGAGCGCACAAGACTTGATTGACGGGCTTCCCGGCGTCAACGTCATCGAACCACAGGTTATGAAAGAGATAGAGCTCTGATGCCCGCGAATGATTTCACCACCACCGAATACGCCCGCAGACTGGAAAAGACCCGCAGCGCCATGGCGGCGCGCGGCCTGAAAACCCTGGTGATCTGCGATCCCTCCAATATGGCCTGGCTCACCGGCTATGACGGCTGGAGCTTTTACGTCCCGCAGGCGGTGATTCTACATGACAGAGGCATGCCGCTCTGGTGGGGGCGGACCCAGGACAAACCCGGCGCGGCGCTGACCACCTGGCTTGAGGCCGATCATCTGTTCGACTGGCCCGAGGAACATGTCCAGCACCCCGACCACCACCCGTTTGACTCGCTGGTGGAGCTCCTGCGCGAGCGCGGATGGACCGAGGCGCTCGGGGTCGAGATGGACAATTACTACTATTCCGCCCAAAGCCACCGCATCCTGGAAAACGCCTTTGGCCGTGATGCCCTGGCTGATGCCACCGGGCTGGTGAACTGGCAACGAGCGGTCAAGAGCGAGCAGGAGTTGCAGCTGATGCGCAGCGCCGGGCGGCTCTCGGCCCATATGCATGCGGTGTTGCGCGCCGAATTCAACGAAGGCATCGCCAAGAACGCGCTGGTGGCGCGGGTGCAGGCGGCCGGCATCGAAGGGCTGCCGGATCTGCCCGGTGATTATCCAGCAATCGCGCCGATCGCGCCCTCGGGCATCGAGGCCTCGGCCTCTCATATCACCTGGAATGACCGGCCCCTGTCCCATGGCGAAGCCACCTATTTCGAGATTTCCGGCTGCGTGCGCCGCTATCACTGCCCGATCAGCCGCACCTTGTTCTTGGGCAGCCCGCCAGAAGACATCCGCCGCGGCGAGGCGGCCATCCTGCAAGCCATCGAGGAGACCTTTGCCGTCGCAAAACCCGGTGTCACCTGCGAAGAGGTCGCAGCCTGCGTCTACGACAGCTTCGGTCGTGCGGGCTACATCAAGGGCAATCGCACCGGTTATCCCGTGGGCCTCAGCTATCCGCCGGACTGGGGCGAGCGCACCATGTCCCTGCGCCCGGGCGACACCACAAAACTGGAAGAAAACATGACCTTCCACCTGATGCCCGGCCTATGGACGCCGGAATGGGGCATGGCCATCACCGAGACCTTCGTGGTCACCCCGAATGGCGGCGAGCCACTGGCCGATGTGCCGCGCGAAATCGTTGTGAAGTAAAACACACCACCGTCATGCAGTTTGGGCGGGGGTCCTCCCGCCCATCTTATCTGCTTT
>NZ_JAATOX010000241.1 GCF_011806385.1 Phaeobacter sp. HF9A
GTCGAGCCCGACGAGGGCAGCATTGTGGTGCCGCCGGGCAATTCGGTGGGTTATATGGAGCAGGACCCGAAAATGGAGGGTTTCGCCACGCTTGGCGATTTTGCCGCCTCCGCTCTGGATCCTGGCGAGCTCTACAAGGTGGAGCGCGCGGGCGAAGGGCTGAAGTTTGATCCTGCCCGCCCGGTGGCAACCGCCTCTGGCGGGGAGCGTCGCCGCGCCGCCCTGGCCAAGCTGATGGCCGAGGCGCCAGAACTGATGTTGCTGGACGAGCCCACCAACCACCTGGATATCGAAGCGATTTCCTGGCTTGAAAGCGAGCTTGCCGCGACCCGCACCGCCTATGTGCTGATTTCCCACGACCGCGCCTTTCTGCGCGCCTTGACCCGCGCCACGCTATGGGTGGATCGCGGTCAGGTGCGTCGCCAGGACAAGGGGTTCGAGCATTTCGAGGCCTGGCGCGACAAGATCTGGGAAGACGAAGACATGCAGCGCCACAAGCTCAACCGGCTGATCAAGTCCGAGAGCCGTTGGGCGGTCGAGGGCATATCGGCGCGACGCAAGCGCAATATGGGCCGGGTGCGCGCGCTTCAGGACCTGAAGGCGGAGCGCGCCGGTCAGATCAAGCGCCAGGGGGCTGCCTCGATGGATCTGGAGGCGGGACCGAAATCCGGCCGCAAGGTGATCGAGGCCGAGGGGCTGAGCAAACGCTTTGGCGACAAGGAGATCCTGCGCAATTTCTCGCTGACGGTGCAGCGGGGCGAGCGCGTGGCCTTTGTCGGCCGCAATGGCGTCGGCAAGACAACGCTTCTGAAGATGCTTCTGGGCCAGGAGCAGCCGGATGAGGGCACGGTCAAGCTCGGAACCAATCTGGATATCGCGCTCTTTGATCAGACACGGGACCAGCTCGACGGCAACGCCAGCCTCTGGGAGAACCTCACGGCCGATCCCTTGATGGGGATTTCCGGCAAGGCGGATCAGGTGATGGTACGTGGCCAGCCCAAGCATGTGGTGGGCTACCTCAAGGAATTCCTGTTTGACGAACGCCAGGCGAGGGCGCCGGTGCGGTCGCTCTCGGGCGGCGAGAAGGCGCGGTTGCTGCTGGCACGACTGATGGCGCGATCTTCCAATATGCTGGTGCTGGACGAGCCGACCAACGACCTCGATGTGGAAACACTGGACCTGCTGCAAGAGCTGCTCGACGCCTATGATGGCACCGTGCTGCTTGTGAGCCACGACCGGGATTTCCTGGACCGCGTGGCCACCACCACGATTGCGATGGAAGGGCAGGGCGAGGCGACGGCCTATGCCGGTGGCTGGAGCGACTACAGCGCACAAAGGCAGCCGCGCGAGGCGGCGGGGGAAAAGACGGAGAAGTCCAAATCTGCGAAACCCAAGCCCAAGGCAGAGGCGCCGCCGCAAAAGGATGTGCTGAGTTTCAAGGAAAAGCACCGGCTGGAGGCGCTGCCCGCCGAAATCGACCGGCTGGAGAAAGAAATCGCCAAGCTGGAAGAGCTGATGGCGGATCCAGAGCTGTTCACCCGCGAGCCGATCAAGTTCAAGAAAGCCACCGAAGCCCTTGTAGAACGTCAGGAAAAGCTGGCGTCCGCAGAAGAGGAATGGCTTGAACTGGAAGAAAAGTCTGGCAGTTAAGCACGGGGCGCGCGGGCTGAGACCTCCGCGCCTTGAGGGGTTTCGCTTCGGGCAAAGCCCGAAGCGACC
>NZ_JAATOX010000024.1 GCF_011806385.1 Phaeobacter sp. HF9A
ACGGAGCCTTCAAATGCAACTGTATGGAAGGTCACCAGCGCCTTCTCGCCTTCGTCGGCTTTTACGTCTTCAAAGACCTTTTCTTCGTAATCTACGAAGAAATCACCATCTTTATGCGCTTCTTTGGTAACTTTGGGCATCCTGTGTCTCCTGTTCCTTGGATGGACCCACTCTGTTCCCCGCGGCGATACCTGAGCAATACTGCAATCAGTTACGAATCAATTATACATACAATAATAAAGTCATTTGTCGCTTCTTTAAGCAATCATATACGAAGCTGACGTTTTCTGCGGCGCAATTCGAACCCCATGCCGCCAAGCGGACCGCGCACTCGGAGGGACGCGCGTTCAGATCCATACAATATCAATCAATCAAACGAATCGTTCATCCGAGAAACGGACGGCAACACGACGGGGCCCGATGGCCGACATCCCGGCTTCGCCTTGTGCGAGCGCGCAAATAGATAACGATACCCGGGCATCCTGGCGAGGCGACTTACTAAAGCGAAGGATTGTCGACGCCCTTCGCGGCTTCACATCTCGAGAAATTTACAGATGCGACGACCGGGCATGAAGACACATACAAATCAGACATTGTATTGAGGGTGAAACACCCACCGCCGCAGCGCCGGGATGCACGGTCAAACCGCCGGATCCTGCGTGCCATCTCATCAGATGCACCGTTTCTTTTGCGATTGCCCGACATTGACCGCACCTGCCGTCTCCGCCATAGTGGTCCATACATAAACTTGTTGCTTATGTATGGCGATTGTCTGCCTCAGTCTTGCAGGCAATAGCGCCGTTGCTTACCTCGCACCACATGGGATGCTGAAATGTCATCTATTCCCAACCGCACCCTTCCGCCCCTCAACCCGCTCAAGGCGTTCGAGGCCGCCGCGCGGCACAATAGTCTGACCCTCGCCGCGGAAGAGCTGAACGTCAGCCAGGTCGCGGTGAGCCGACAGGTGCGCGTGCTCGAAGATTACATGGGGGTGACCCTGTTCCGCCGCCTCAATCGGGGAATAGAGCTGACGCGGGAGGGGATCTTGTTGTTCAAAGGGGTCGGCAGCGCCTTTCAGGACATCGAGGACGCGACAAGAGCCGTGTCCCGCCGTGGCCAGCGCAACATTCTTGCGATCCAATCCTATGTCACCTTTTCACGCGGCTGGCTGATGCCAAGGCTCGGTGAATTTCACAAGGCACATCCCCGCATCGAGGTCCGCCTGTCCTCATCGCCCGAAGCGGCAGATTTTGATACCGACAATCTGGACGCGGCGATCCGTGGCGGCGATGGCAACTGGCCCGGCCTGCATGCCGAAAAACTCGCGGATATGGAGCTCATCCCGGTTTGCTCGCCCGCGTTCCTCTCTGAAAACCCGCTGGATCGCGTCGAAGATCTGGCGACGGTCAAACTGCTGCACTCGATGGCGCGGCCAAAGGACTGGTCGTCCTGGCTGGACGCGGTCGGTGCGCGGTTCACGCCAAAGAACCGGCTGCTGTTCGAAAACAGCTCGCTGGCCTATGAAGGCGCGCTGATGAATCTGGGCGTTGCGATCGCAAACCGCCAATTCGTCCAGACGCAGCTGCGCGCCGGAACATTGGTTGCCCCTTTTGCGCAGAGCTGCCGGACCGGCGAAAGCTATTACCTCACATGGCCGAAGGACGAACCGCCCTCCTCACCCTTGCTGAAATTCCTGGACTGGATTCGCATTCACTTTGCCCCTGACGACACAGCGACGCCTAGGCAAGAGCAGCCCCCCTGTGAGGAGGCCCCCTGTGAGGTGGATCAAGCCCCCTCCCCTCCGGCGCGCTCCGGGTTCTCGGCCTGAATGCGATCCCGCATCCAGTCGAGGAACTTGATCAGAGTGCGCGAGGGGGCGGTGCTCTTGGGCCAGGTCAGGAAATACCCCTCGCCGCTATAGCAGGTCAGATCGCCAAACGGCGCGACGAGATTGCCATTCTGGAGCTGACGCTTGACAAAAATCTTGACGGCCAGCGCCACCCCGCCGTCCAATGACGCCGCCTCATATGCCAGCGCGGAGCTTTCAAAACGGATGCCCGGCTCGGGATCGACATCCGCACCGACGCGCTTGATCCAGGCCGGCCAATCCGTTGGTCGCGCCATGGAATGCAGCAGACGCACCCTGGCCAGGTCGTTGGGCGCGTGCAGGGCATGCTGTTCCTGATAGTCTGGCGTGCAGATCGGGATCAACTCCACATCCACAAGTTTTTCCGAATGCAGATCGGGCCAATCCCCCTTCCCGGCGCGGATCGCGGCGTCGAGGTTCTGACTCTCGAAATCGACCGGCGCGGTCGAAGAGCTCAGCCGGACCTCGATCCGAGGATGGCGATCATGAAAATTCGTCAAACGCGGGATCAGCCAGCGCTGGGAAAAGGTGGTGTAGGATTGAATGGCCAGAATATCGCGCCGACCACGCCGCGAAACCCGTCGCGACGCGGTGGCGATATCCTGAAACGCATGAGCAATGCCATCGTGCAATTGCCGCCCCTCATCCGTCAGCTCGACACCGCGATGCAATCGGCGAAACAGCGTCACGCCGAGGTAATCCTCCAGGGTCTTGACCTGACGGCTGACGGCAACTTGGCTGACATTCAACTCTTCAGCCGCCAATGTCAGGCTGCACAGCCGCGCCGCGACCTCGAAGGTTCGCAGTGGATTGAGGGGTGGAATAGGGCTCGTCATGTTCCGTTTTGCCGATCCTGGTGCGGTGCACAGACATATGGCCGGATAGATGGGCAGAGCCCCAAATGGCCCTGCCACAGGCATCGCAGTCCGGTCTCCTGATCACATTTGTACACCGGAGTGCGGCTGAAAAGCTATAGCCGTTCCAGCGCGATGGCGATCCCCTGACCGACGCCGATACACATGGTCGACAGGGATTTCTCGCCCGGTTTCAGATCCAGCATCGCGGTGCCGGTGATCCGCGCGCCGGACATGCCGAGGGGATGACCAAGCGCGATCGCCCCGCCATTGCGATTCACGCGCGGGTCATCATCCGCAATGCCAAGATCGCGCAATGTCGCCAGCCCCTGCGAGGCAAAGGCCTCGTTCAGCTCGATCACGGCAAAGTCTTCTTGCCGAAGGCCAAGGCGCGCCATCAGTTTCTTCGACGCAGGCGCGGGCCCAAACCCCATGATGCGCGGCGCAACCCCGGCGGTGGCACCACCCAGAACGCGGGCAATCGGGGTCAGGCCATGGCGCTCTGCGGCCTCTTTCGTGGCAAGGATCAGCGCGGCCGCGCCATCATTGACACCCGATGCATTGCCCGCCGTGACACTGCCGTCGGCTTTGACAAAGGTCTTGAGCCGCTCAAGGTCCGCCAGCGTGGTTGCGGGCCTCGGGTGTTCGTCCCGATCGACAACGATCGGCTCGCCTTTGCGCTGCGGAAGGCTGACCGGGGTGATCTCCTGCGCCAGACGTCCGCTTCCCATGGCGGCACCCGCCTTGTGCTGCGAGCGCAGCGCAAAAGCATCCTGATCTTCGCGCGAGATACCGAAATCTTCGGCCACGTTTTCAGCCGTCTCCGGCATACTATCGACGCCATAGTGCGCCTTCATCAGCGTGTTGACAAAGCGCCAGCCGATGGTGGTGTCATGGACCTCGTTGGCGCGGGAAAAGGCGCCGGTTGCCTTGGGCATCACAAAGGGCGCGCGCGACATGCTCTCGACCCCGCCCGCAATGACCAGATCGGCCTCGCCGGCCTTTATCGCCCGCGCGGCGGTGATCACCGCATCCATACCAGACCCGCAAAGCCGGTTCATGGTTGTGCCCGGCACGCTGTCGGGAAAGCCCGCCAGCAGCAAGGACATGCGCGCCACGTTGCGGTTGTCTTCGCCCGCCTGGTTGGCGCAGCCAAAGATCACCTCGTCCACCGCCGCCAGATCCAGCCCCGGGTTGCGCTCTGCCAGCGCGCGCAGCGGGATCGCTCCCAGATCGTCGGCCCGTACCGACGACAGCGCGCCGCCGTAGCGGCCAATCGGAGTGCGGATGTAATCGCAGATGTAAACGTCGGTCATGTCTTTGGTCCTTGGCGCAACAAAGCTCGGGCGGCGGCAGACCGGCCGCCCGACCCTTTGGGGTTTCTTTCCTTCAATCGAGAACGATCAGGCTGTCGCCCGCCCGTGTCCCCTGCCCTTCGGGCAGCACGAAGACCGGATTGATCTCGGCCTCTTGCAGGCGATCTTCCAGCGTTTCCGCCATTGCCGAGAACGCGATCATCGTGTCGATCAATGCCTCAATATCCGCCTTGGGGCTGCCCCGGAACCCTTTCAGCAGCGCGCCGGCCTTGATTTCGTCGATCATGTCACGCGCGCTCGCCCGGTTCAGTGGCAACAGACGGATCGCCGCGTCTTTATAGAGCTCGGTCGTCACGCCTCCGGCGCCAAGCAGGGCATAGGCCCCAAGCTGCGGATCGCGGTTAAAGCCGAGGATCATCTCGACCCCGCCCTTGACCATCTCCTGCACCAGGAAACCATCGACCTTGGCCGATGTCGCCGCACGAACACGGGCCAGCATGGCCTCGCATTCCGCCCCGACATCGGCCGGGTCGATGTTCAGTGCGACGCCGCCGACCTCGGATTTGTGCAGGATCTCGTTCGACAGAATCTTGATCACCACCGGACCGTCGAACTCCCCCGCCTTCGCGGCGGCCTCCTCCGGGGTCTCTGCCGTGACTTCACGGGTGACGGAGACGCCGAAACGGGCAAAGAGCTTTTTCGCTTCGGCCTCGTTGAGGGAGCCGGCATTGATGTCGCTGCAATCAATGTCCGTGGCATTCGCGCCGCTGGCCTGCGCCGCACCGGTTGGTGTGGCCAGGGCTTGCAAGGCCGAGGCGCAGCTTTCGGGCGCAGCAAAGGCCGGAATGCCCTGAGAATTGAGCGTGCTCACGATATTGGGCGCATCGGGGCTGACATAGGCCAGGATCGGCTTGTCGGTCAGCGCCAGAGACTCCAGAACCGGCTGCGCCACCAGATCGGGCTGCGCAATCGAGGAGGAGCCAACCACCACGACAATCGCGTCGAAGCTTGGGCTTTCCACCAGGATCTGTAGGATCGCGCGGAACAGATCGGGGCGCAGCCCGGCCAGCGTCACGTCGATCGGGTTGCGGTCCAGCTCGGCCTCTTCCAGGTCCAGCGCTTGCAGCTTCTCGCCGGTCTCCTGATCCGGGGCGGGCATCTCCAGGCCAGACAGGCCGACGTTGTCCGCAACCACCGTGGCCGCGCCGCCGGTGGAGGTCACAATGGCCACGCGGTTTCCCTTCATCAGGCGGCCCTGCGCCAGCGCTGCGGGAATATCCAAGAGGTCGGCAAAGGTCTGGGCGCGGATGATGCCGAGCTGTTTGAACAGCGCGTCATAGACCTCGTCGGCCCCAGCCAGCGCGCCGGTATGCGACACGGCAGAGCGCGCACCGGATTCAGAGCGGCCCACCTTATAGGCGACGATGGACTTGCCCGCCGCAACCACCTTGGCCGCCGCTGCGCGAAACTTGGCGACGTTGCGGATGGTTTCGAGATAGAGCGCGACCACTTGCGTTGCGTCATCCTCCGCCAGCACCTCAAGGAAATCGGAGACTTCGAGATCGGCCTCGTTCCCCGTTGCGACCAGCTTGGAAAATCCGATGCCGCGCGCCACGGCCCGCGACAAAAGCGAGCCGAGAATGCCGCCCGATTGCGACAGAAGGGCAATCTTGCCCGCCGGGATGTCATCGACCTCCATCGCGCCCGAGGCGGTCAGCGGAATGCCGTCGGTCAGGTTCACAAGGCCGATGGTGTTCGGCCCCAGAATACGCATGTCGCCCGCCGCTTCGCGCAGCTGGTCTTGACGCTTGCGGCCCTCTTCGCCCGCCTCGCCAAAGCCCGAGGCCAGCACAACCGCCGCCTTGGTGCCGCGCGCGGCCAGATCGCGCACCGCGTCGATCACCCGGTGGGCGCCGACCAGCACAAGGCCCAGATCGGGCGCTTCGGGCAGGTCGGCAATATTGGCATAGCTTTTCAGCCCGGCAATCTCGTCATAGCGCGGGTTGATCGGGTAAATCGCACCGGCGAATCCCTGCTTTTGCAGGAAGGCAATCGGGCGCCCGGTCAGTTTGGCCGGATCGTTGGAGGCCCCCACAACCGCAACGCTGGTCGGGTTCAGAATGGCTTTCATGTTCGACATTTTGGCAGCCCTTACTTCGACAATTTGTTGAGGAAATCTTCGACCGATTTGCGGTGCTCTGCGGTGGTGTAGCAGACCGCCTGCGCCTCGCGACCAAGGGCAAAGATCTCGTCGTCCGAACGCTCAAAGGTCTTGTCCATGATTTCCTTGGTCAGCGCGATGGCGGTGGCCGACCCAACGGTCAGCTCCTTGGCCCAGGCATGCGCCTCGTCCAGCAGCGCCTCGGGGGCGGCGACCCGGTCGATCATGCCGAGCGTCAGCGCCTCGTCGGTTTCCACCACTTTGCAGGAGAAGATCAGTTCCTTGGCTTTGGACAGCCCGACACGGCGCGGCAGGAAGTACATGCCGCCGCCATCGGACACCAGGCCGCGCTTGATGAAGCTCATCGACATTTTCGCGCCCTCGGCGGCGATGATGAAATCGCAGGCCAGCGCCATGTCGAGGCCGAGCCCATAGGCACCCCCATTCATCGCCGCGATCACCGGCTTGGTCACACCGTGAATGGCAGCCACGCCGCGATGCGTGCTTTTCTGCCGCTTCCAGCCGTTGAAGGCCACTTCGCCATTCGGCGCATCGAGCCGCGCCCGCATGCCCGCGATATCGCCGCCCGAGCAAAACCCCTTGCCCGCGCCGGTCAGGATAATCGCGCGCACCTCCTTGTCGGCGTCCGCCTCGGCAAAGGCCGCAATCAGTTCAGCGCGCATCTGGTCGTTGATCGCATTGCGTTTTTCCGGGCGGTTCAGCGTGATCGTTGCGATTCCGGCATTGTGGGAAACGGTGATGAACTTTGGCAGGTAAGCTGCGGTGTCCATGGGTCTTCCTTCTCGTCTCTGCGCGGCAACTGGCGGCGCTTTCGTTGGTATCAGGTGGGTTTCTTGGTCACGGCATCGGGGAGATCGCTGCCGTCAAAAATGGTCTTTCTCAGCCGCTCCAGCTCTGGCTGCGGCAGAACCGGGCCTGCCAGCTCCTGGTATTTCGCCAGCAAATCCGCCCGCGAGATCGGGGTATCCGGGTCGCCGCGCCGTGAGGGCTGGAACTGCGTCCACACCCGCCCGTCAGTCAGCGTCACATGCAGGCGGGCCATGCGTTTGCGGGGGTATTCAGCGGCCAGATCCTCGGCCCGCTCAACAGTGACAAGCGGCAGGATCGCGCGGATGTCCGGGTTGCTCAGCGCCTCGGGGGTGAAGGCAGCCAGCCGCACGCCGCCCAGCACCAGTTGCGCCGCGAGGCAATATTGCGCGCTGAACCGGGCGTCCTGTGCGCTCTGCGGATCCGGGCGGTCGCACATGGTCTTGGTGGCGTCATAGCCTTCGATGCGGATTGCCGCGATATCTGCGGGGCCAAAGCCATGTTCGGCGCGCAGCACCGCCAGCGCATCAAGCGCGGCAAAGACGTGCCCGCAGCAGCCGTGAATTTTGACCGTCATACGGGTGATCGGTGTCCACGCCCCTGCCCCGTCAAAGGCCGCATCCCAGTTGCCAGTGCCCGCGCTGGTCGCGGCGGCAAAGCCCTTAGGGCCATCAAGGCTGCTCCATGTGCCCGTCGCGCCAGAGGCGGCGGCATAGGCCGCGAGGATGCCGGCATCGGCGGCATGGCCGGGATGCATCGCCTTGGCCATGCTTTCGCCTTGCAGGTTCTGCTGCACACCACCGGCAAAGCTGGCGGCGATGGCGATGGCATTGGCGATCCCGTCGCGGTCGCAGCCCAGCAGCATTGCCACCGCAGCAGCAGCGCCAAAAGTGCCGACCGTGCTGGTCGTGTGCCAGAATTCATAGTGGCTCGGTTGCAGCGCCAGGGCGATGCGGCAGCCGACCTCATAGCCGCCGATCACCGCCCGATCAAAGGCATCGCGGGAGGCGCCGCGATCCTGCGCCACGGCGAGCGCGGCGGCAAAAGTGGGCGAGCCGGGGTGATAGCCGCCATCGCGGAAAATATCGTCAAACTCGACCGTGTGGCTGGCCGCGGCGTTGATAAACGCGGCGCTGCGCGGGTCAATCCATCGCTCGCTGGTGTAGCACCACGCCTTGCCGTCGCGCGCAAGACCGCCCGCCGCGAGCAAAGTGGCCGGGGCCTGCAAGGTGCCCGGAAGGGTCGTGGCGAACCAGTCCAGCGTCGAGCGATGCACCGCGTCGCGCAGCTCATCGCCGATGGCCGCATCCAGCCATCCTGCGGCAAGATCAGCCAGTTTTTCGATAGCGGTTGTCATTGCGTCCCCGTTTCTGCGGTTGTCGGCGCGGGTGCCTGAAGCGCCAGCCCCGCGAGGCACAGCGCCTCGATTTCGTCATCGCCAAGCCCGATGGAGCGCAGGATCTCCGAGGTCTGCGCCCCCACCGGTTGCGGCGGCAGACTGACGCCCGTCTCGGACTGCGACATGCGGAACGCCACCGACGGCACCCGCAGCCCCGACAGCGTCCCGCTGGGGTCCGCGAGTTTCAGGAATTGCGCGCGCGCCTCCGCCTGCGGGTCTTCCAGCGCCTCCTGAAGACGGCGGATGCGCGATGCAGGCACGCGCCGGTCATTAAAGAACTCTTCCCAATAGGCGGCGGGCATGGTCTCGATAATGGAGGCCAGCACCGTGTGCTCGGTCTTGTAATCGTCGATCCGGGCCAGGTTGTCGGACTTGACCAGATCCTCGCGGCCCAGCCCGATCCACAGCCGTCGTTGCTGGCGCAGGTTCGACGCCGCGATCATCACCGGCCCGTCAGCGGCCTGATACATGCCCAATGTGGCAAAGGCGTAGGAGTTTCCCTTTGCCTTGGGGTGTTTGCCAGTCAACAGGAAATCCGTCGCCGGAGCGGTCATCAGCGTCATCGCGACCTCCAGCATCGACACCTCAATATGCTGGCCCTTGCCGGTGCGCTCGCGCTGGAACAGGGCGGCGGAAATCGCAAAGGCGGCGGTGAGGCCGGTCGCATAATCGACAACCGGCGCGCCGCATTTCAACGGGCGGTCGTCGCCGTGGCCGGTCATGTCCATGATGCCGGAAAACGCCTGAATTACGTTGTCATAGCCGGTCTGATGCTGGCGCGGTCCGGTGGCGCCAAAGGCGGAAACCGAGCAATAGATCAGCCGCGGATTGACGGCGGCAAGGTCGTCATAGCCAAGGCCAAGGTCGTTGAACGCGCCAGGGCGATAGTTTTCGACAAAGACATCCGCCGTCTCGGCCAGCTTCAGCACGGCATCGCGCCCGGCCCCAGATTTCAGATCCAGCGCCAGCGCCTTCTTACCCGCCCCCTGCGCCAGGAACGCGGTACCCATTGCTGCGCGCACGAGATCGCGGTCGGTGCCGTTGAAACGGGCCTGGTCCGGGTCCTTTGGCGCCTCAAGCTTGATCACCTCTGCCCCCAGCAGGGCCATTTGGTAGCTTGCATAGGGGCCAGCCAGAACATGTGTCGTGTCGATAACCTTAAGGCCGGAGAATGCGCCAGACATGTCGTCGTCCTGTATCATGCAAAGAGGCCCCGCCCGGCCGATCCGGGCGAGGATATGGCTGTGTCAGTTCGAAATCAGACCCGCGGCGGCGCGTTCTTTTTCGGCAGATGCGCCCTGGGTCAGCCCGCTGCCAAACGTGGCAGTGCAGGCAAGACCCAGCATCATTTTCCTGAGGTTCGAGATGGCCATTTTTCCTCCCCTGGCAGTCTTGTGAGTGTGTCGGTGATGCGTCACGTCAGTCTCCTGTGTTCCGTCGCCCGCGTGAACTGAGGGTTAGTCAGGCAATGCAGACGCGAAACTTGGTCAAAGCGTCTTTGCCTTGGCGCGACGGGCGCGCAGCTGCGACAGCCCCGGCAGGACAAAGGCAAGAACGGCGATCAGGATCAGGATCACGGTCATCGGCGAGGTGTAGAAGATATCCCACTCGCCCTTGTTCGAGATCAGCGCACGGCGGAAATTGGTCTCCATCATCTCGCCCAGAACCAGCGCGAGGATGATCGGGGCGAGCGGGATTTCCAGCTTGCGCAGGATGTAGCCCAGCACACCAAAGGCGGTCATGATATGGACGGGAAACATCGTGGTATGCGACGCGTAAGCCCCAACATAGCAGATGCCCGCCACGATAGCGGCAATCGCCGGACGCGGGATATTTGCGACCTTGGCCCAGATCCTGGCCCCGGCAAGACCGATCAACACCATCACCGGCACACCGACCCAGAGCGAGGCGAAGACGGTATAGGGGATCTCTGGCGATTTGGTGAAGAGAAGCGGCCCGGGCTGGATGCCCTGCACCATCAGCGCGCCGATCATGATCGCAGTGGTCGGCGAGCCGGGAATGCCCAGCGCCAAGAGCGGCGCAAGTGCACCTGCCACAGCCGAGTTGTTCGCCGCCTCGGAGGAAGCCACGCCTTCCAGCGCGCCCTTGCCGAATTCCTCAGGCGTTTTCGACAGACGCTTGGACACCGCGTAAGACACGAAAGAGGCAATAGAGGCCCCCGCGCCGGGGATCACACCGATGGCATAGCCCAGCACCGAACTGCGCACGATCGCGCTTTTCAAGCCCAGAATGGCTTTGACCGGCAGCGCCAGTAGACCACCGATGGGCGAGCTTTTCACCTTTTCCGACGGGCCATCCTCGATCATGAACAGCACTTCGGACAGCGCATAAAGACCAAGAAGAACCGGCACCAGCGGCAGACCTTCGAAGAATTCCGGGTTGCCCATGGTGAAACGCGGCACGCCGGTCTGCACGTCCAGCCCGATGGTGGCCAGCGCAAGGCCGATCCCCATGGCGACTGTGCCTTTCAGGGGCGAGCCTTCAGACAGGCCCGCAACAAGGCTCAGCCCGACCAGCGCCAGCGCGAAATACTCGCCAGGCCCAAAGCGCAGCGCGAATTCCGACAACGGCACCGCCGTGATGATCAGGAACAGCGTCGAGATGAAGATGCCCGCGCCGGAGGACAGGATCGAGACGGTCAGCGCCTCGCCCGTGCGCCCCTGTTGCGTCAGCGGATAGCCGTCCCAGGATGTCGCCACCGCCGCCGCCGTCCCGGGCGAGTTGATCAGGATCGCGGTGATCGCGCCGCCATATTCCGCCGCCGCATAAAGCGCGACCAGGCCAACGATGGAAACCACCGGGTCCATGCCATAGGTGAAGGGGATCAGCAGCGCCACGCCGAGGCTCGGCCCAAGACCGGGAATGGCCCCGATCAGATAGCCCGCCAGGGCACCGAACACCAACGCGAACCAGACCATGGGATCGCCGAACGCGGAAAAGCCGACTGCAAGACTCTCAAGCATGTTTGTTCCTCAGGGCAGGTTGACGTCAAGCGCCAGATTGAAAACGACATAGATGAAGCCCGCGAGCACGAGCGGCACCCCAATCACATGAAGCGGGCGGCGTTCACCGCAGGCCAGCATGGTCAGAAATGCAAAGATCAACACACTCGGCAGCGTGCCCAGGCGCTCGAAGTAGAGAGATTGCAGGATCAGCAGCCCCACGGTGCCCAGCACATAAAGAGGCCGCCGGATCGACACCCAGGTGACCGGCACCGGATCAACGATGCGCACGATGGCAGAGACGGCGACGGCGGCGGTTGCAAGAAGGGCCGCCAGGGCCAGCAGGGTCGGAAAACCGCCCGCGCCGATATCAATCTTGTTGAGCGGCGCCGGCAAGGCGGCGGCCTGCGCGAAATAGCGCCAGAACACAACCAGCAAGGCCGCGCATCCTACCAGGTCCAACACCGGCAAGGCACCGCGGATCACATCCCAACGCAGCCGCCAGCCAAGGGCTTTCTTGTAGTCTTCCATGTCATCCTCCCTCGCCAACGCCTGATCGGGCCTTGGCAGATCTCCTGGTGCCAGTGTCCCAAATCAGCCCGCCCTGCGTGAACTGAGTATTTGTTTGCCAGACCGGCACTTGGGATTGGTCTTGTTGGTCTTGGCGGTCGATCCGTGCCAGAGGCCGTCGCGGCGCCAGCCACGGAGGCAAACGCGGGCACCTGCGGCGGATTGCGCGCCTCAGTCGGTGATCCCGGCCATGTACATCGGCCCGCCCTTGTGGCGCGGAAACCCGTAGCCGGTGATCAGCACCACATCGATGTCGCCGGGTCGCTCGGCAATGCCTTCCTCCAGCACGGCCTGCCCCTCGCGTTGCATGGTCGTCAGAATGCGCTCCATGATCTCTGCCTCGGTAAAGACCTTGCGGCTTCGCCCTGCCCTGGCGCTTTCCTCTTCGATGATGCGGGTCACCTCCGGGTCCACCTCTGCCTTGCCAGTGGCATAATCATACCAGCCTTTGCCCGCCTTGCGGCCAAGCCGCCCTGCCTCGCACAGACGGTCGGCGATATGGGCATAGCGCTCCTCCGGAGCACGATGCGGCGCCCGCGCCTTGCGCTGCGCCCAGGCGATGTCGAGCCCGCTCATGTCCTGCACCGCATAGATCCCCATGGCAAAACCAAAGCCCTGCATCGCGGCGTCGATCTGCTGTGGCAAAGCGCCCTCTTCGAGCATGAATTCGCAGTCCCGCCGATAGGCCGCCATGATACGGTTGCCGATGAAGCCGTCGCAGACCCCGGCCACCACCGGGATCTTGCGCAGTCGCTTGGCCAGCGCCCCGCCCGTTGCCAGCGCCCGTGCGCCGGTCGCCTCGCCCCGCACCACTTCAAGCAGCTTCATCACATGGGCGGGCGAGAAGAAATGCAGCCCGAGGATGCGCGACGGGTCTTTCGTCGTCCGCGCCAGGACATTCACATCCAGATAGGAGGTATTGGTGGCAAGGATCGCGTCGTCGGGCATGACCGCGCCCAGTGTCTCGAACACCTGCCGCTTGACGTCCAGATCCTCGAACACTGCTTCGATCACCAGCGGGCAGTCGGCCAGCGCCGCGTAGTCCGCGCCGGTGCTCAATGCGGCCAGCGCTGCCTCGCCCTTGGCCGCCGTCACCGCACCGCGTTTGACGCTGGCGGCGATGGTGTCGGCCACGCGGCTCCGCGCGATCTCTGCCGCAGCGGTGTCGCGCTCGATCAGGTGCACCTGTGAGCCCGCAAGCAGCAGCGCCGTGGCGATCCCTGCTCCCATGGTGCCGCCGCCGATCACGCCGACGCGCGACAGATCCGCAGGGGCTGCCTCGGCCTGTTTCAGCGCCTGGCCCGCGCCGCGTTCCGCAAAGAACACATGCCGCAACGCCGCGGCCTCTGCTGAGGCCGCCAACCGCAGGAAACGCTCCCGCTCGCCGGCCAGTGTTTCCTCGACAGGTGCGCTGGCGGCGCATTTCAGCGATGCCAGCGCTTCGAGCGGGGCCGCGGCGCCCCGGCTGCGCTTGCGCAGCTGCGCCTCTTGCGCGTCCCAATCAACGCAATCCCCCGCCACCAGATCACGATCAAGCGCGGGCTTCGGGCGGCCCGCTGCCGCCAGGTCCGATGCCAGCGCGGCGGCCTCGGCCAGCAGGTCCTCTGTGCTGAGCCGATCCAGCAACCCGTTCTCCAACGCCTCCTGTGCGCTGATCGGCTTGCCGCTGGTTGCCAGCTTGATCGCCGTTGCCATCGGCACCAGACGCGGCAGGCGCACCGTACCGCCAGAGCCGGGAATGATGCCGATATTGACCTCCGGCAGGCCCAGCTTGGCCGAAGGTACGGCGATGCGGGCATGACAGGCCATCGCCAGCTCCAGCCCACCGCCCAGCGCCAGCCCCCCGATGGCGGCGACCCAGGGCAGTTTTGATGCGGCGATTGCCGCCAGCACGTCAGGCAGCATCGGCGGCACGGGCGGCTGTCCCAGCTCGCGGATATCCGCCCCGGCCACAAAGGTTGCGCCCGCCCCGGTCACCACCGCCGCCCGGATATCGGCGGCTTCCAGCTGTGTCACCGCCTCCATCAAGCCCTCGCGAACGGCACGCCCCAGGGCATTCACGGGCGTGTTGTCGATGGTGACCCAGCCGAGCCCATTCTCTATCTCGATCCTCACGTCGGCCATGCGCATCCCCTCTTTCGCGGCTACCATCAGCTTGCGGTTTGTGCCTGTATACTGTGCAGGCGGTTTGCCGTGACCAAACCATTGGTTGGGTTCAGGCCAGCCCCGGATTAAGTATGTTGGCACTATGCAAAGCACTGTCGGGACGACCCGCGCGTTGATGCCCGAATATGCGAGAGGACAAAGCACCATGAGTGGCTCGGACCAACCGCCAAGCGGCAACCCGACAATTCGCACAATCGCCATGCCGAGCGATACCAATCCCGCAGGTGACATTTTTGGCGGCTGGTTGATGAGCCAGATGGACCTGGCCGCTGGAACCGTTGCGGCCTATACCTCCGCCGGACGTAGCGCCACGATCGCGGTGGACGGCATGATCTTTCACCGGCCGGTCAAGGTCGGCGATGAGGTGTCGCTCTATGCGTCGCTGACCAAGGTCGGAAAGACCTCCATGACCATCCATGTGGATGCCTGGCGCCGCCCCCGCGAAGCGCGTTTCAGCGAAAAGGTCACCGAGGCCAATTTCGTCTTCGTCGCCCTTGATCCTGATGGCAAACCCATCCCAGTGCAAAGCCTGGCGGAGCCCTCCTAAGGCGCGCTTCTGAATTGTTCCTGTTGGCGCCACGCGTCCCGCGCAGCCCGACATCGCTCCCTGCTGCGCCCATCCCGTGACCATCCAAGGACGTTTCCGTGTCGCCACACATCAAGACTTTGCTTGCTCTTTTAGCACTTTACCTCGCGGCCTCTGGTGCCGGTTGGGCCTTTCACTCGATTGGTATTCCGTTGCCCTGGATGATTGGCCCCCTTGTGCTGTCTGCGGCGGTGTCCATCTCGGGGTTGCTGCGGGTGGCAGTTCCGGTCAAGACCCGGCCCTTTGGCCAGATGACCATCGCCGCCCAAGTCGGCCTTGCCTTCACACCGGCAGCGCTGGCGGCCTTGTTGACCCTGGCCCCGGTGATGATCGGAACCGCGCTGGCCTCGGCCACCGGTGCCGGACTGATCGCCCTTGTGCTGGCGCGCGCCACCGGAATTCGCATGTCACAAGCGTTCCTCTCGACCTTTCCGACCAGCCCGGTGGAGGCGGCGATCATGGCCGAGCGGCACGGTTGCGACCCGGCCCCGGTCATTCTGGCGCAAACCACGCGCATCGCCGCGGTTGTGATCCTTGTGCCGATCGCCGTTTTTGCACTGGATGGCTGGCCGGACCGCACCGGCATGCTGCGCGGCGGCGGCTTCGATCTGATCGGCAACGGGTTTCTGGCGTTGCTGGCGATCACCGGCGCGCTGCTTTTTAAGCGAGTCGGGCTGTCCAATCCCTATTTCCTGGGGCCGCTGACATTTTCCGCCGCGGCCAGTGCCTTGGGCCTGCATCCTGCCGCCTTTCCGGCGGAAGTGCTTTCACTGGCGCAAATCGTGCTGGGAACATGGCTTGGCGGCACCTTTCGCCACGATCTGTTCGTCAACCAAAAACGTCAGCTCGCGGCGATCATGACCAGCACGCTGGTATTGCTGAGCCTGATCTCTGGCATTGCCCTTGCAATTGCCTGGATGGCCGGGCAGCCTTGGGAGGTGCTGGTTCTGGGGGCCGCGCCGGGCGGGGTCACCGAAATGGCGCTGACGGCCAAATTCCTCGGCATCGACCTGGCGCTGGTGACCGCGTTTCAGCTGACCAGGATCTTTCTGTTCATGCCGAACATTCCCTGGATCATCCGTATGATCGACCGATATGAAAGACGAAAACGCTCGCAGGATTAGGCTCAAATCCCTTGCGCGTGCCTGGCCCAGCGCAGCGCGGATCTGCGCGGGGCGCCTTTTGGATGCAGACAGCGCTTCCCCGTCCTGAACGGACAGAGAAGCGCAAATTTTGTCGTCACAGGCCGTCGCTTGGCATGTTGTCTTGATAGGTGATGCGCCCGTCACAGACCGTCAGCGAAATGGGCAAATCGCGCAGGCGCTCCGGTGCATGCGCCTCGATGTCGCCACCCAGCATGACCAGATCCGCTGCCAGCCCAGGCTTCAGGCTGCCGTGGTGATCCTCGCGGAATGCAAGCCAGGCATTCACCGCCGTGTAGCTCTCCAGCGTGTCCATCAGCGATTGGCTTTGGTCCGGCCAGTGCGGCCCAAGGTCCAGCGGCGAGACGGCGCATTGGATATTGGTCATCACATCCACCGGCACGACGGGCCAGTCGGTTGAAAACGCCAACGGGATGCCTTTGTCCCGCAGAGTTTGCCAGGCATAGGCCCGTTCGTATTCGTCATCATAGAGAACCGTATTGGGC
This sequence comes from Phaeobacter sp. HF9A, assembly GCF_011806385.1. GTDB lineage: Bacteria > Pseudomonadota > Alphaproteobacteria > Rhodobacterales > Rhodobacteraceae > Epibacterium. The sequence goes on from NZ_JAATOX010000024.1 coordinate 16,359, forward strand.
AAAGGCGGCTCGAAGAAGCCGGCAAAGGCGGCGTGGCGGGGCTGCATCGAGGCAACAACATTCAGCCGTTTCATCCGGTCGATATCGGCCTCGGTTATCACCTCGATATGCTCGACCCGATGGCGCGCATCGCGCGCGCCATTGTGCTTGAGGGCGTATTCATACCCATCCAGCACGCGAGAAACCGCGAGATCCCCCACCGCGTGCACGCTGATTTGCAGCCCCATCGCATCCGCGATACGGCAGGCTTCGTTAAAGTGATCGGGCTCGAAGACAGCCTCGCCCTGGGTATCTGGCCGATCAGGATAAGGGCGCGTTTTCAAACCTGTGCGGCTCTCCATCACCCCGTCCATGAACATTTTCACCCGACCGGACCAGACCTTTTCACCGCTGTATTTGGCGTGCATTTCCGCCGCTTCTTGCAGCCGGTCCAGCGAGTCATAGTTTTTCAGATGCATGGGCACCTGAACCCGGACCTTCAGCCGGCCTTCGGCCTCCAGCTCGCTGAGAAGTTCAAGCTGGTAGAAGTTGCCGTCCATATTGTGCAGCGTGGTGATGCCATGTGCGGCCACATGGTCGATCCCTTTCAGAAGCAGCTCCTTGTCCGCCTCGCGCTCTGCCTTGGTTTCCGCCGGGTCGGGGTTGTCGCCGGTGACATATCCCAACATGTCCCGCCCCCCCGTGCGTGACAGGGCCAGCACCGGGCCAAAGGCACCGGTTTCCAGCAAGACGCCATTGGCCAGCCCGTCCTCGCCCATCACGACACTGCTGCCTTCTGGCATCTCGGCGCCGTGCAAAAGCCCAGCCTTTTCAAGCGCTTTCGTGTTCGCCCAAACCGTATGAAGATCAGCGCCAAGCAGCGCAAATGGGCGATCTGGCAGGATCGCGTCCAGCAGCAGACGGGGCGCGGTTTCTTGACCCGTAAACAGCCCGTAAAAGGCCCCGACCCCCAGCACCAGCGGCTCTTCCGGACGCGCGGCGGCGTAGGACTGGACCGCCAGGCCGACCTCTTCCAGGTCGGTCAGGGTGCCCACCGGCAGGAAATCCAGCTCGGCCGAGCCCTGAAACAGATGCACATGGCTGTCGATAAAGCCCGGCAACACAGTGCGCCCCTTTGCGTCGATCATCCGGGTCTGCGCATCGGCCAGCGCTTTTATCTCCTCCGTGCGACCGATGGCACGAATTCGGTTTCCTTGAATCGCAATCGCCTCGGCGCGCGGCTGGTCCGGCACCATCGTGAGAATGCGCGCGTTGAAAATGATCAGGTCGCTCATTTACCGTCAACTTTCTGAGAATAAAGATGGCGGGGCCGCTGCCCCGCCAGTTGGAGTGGCGTTACTGCAAGAGTGCCGTCCAGACACGGTTTTGCAGCTCTACCGCCTCGGGGGAACAGGTTTTCGAGAAGACAAGCGGGGTGCCCTCCGGCGGCGAGAGTTCATGCGCCGTTTTGAGCTTCTCGCTCATAAAGGCTTCGCTGCCCGAAATACCGTTGGAGTAGCCGGCAAAGTTCGATTGGATCGCAATGTTTTCCGGCTCCATCAGGAATTCGATGAACTTGATGGCGTTGTCATAGTTGGGCGCCCCCTTGGGCACGGCGATATTGTCGGCCCATGCGATGACCCCCTCTTTGGGGAAGGCGTAGTGCATCGCCGGGTTTTCGTCCCGTGCCCGGATCGAATAGCCGTTCCAGTTCTGATGCACGGCGACATCGCCCGAAATCAGACGCTCCAGAATGCCATCGGAGTTATAGGTTTTGACATAGGGTTTCTGGGCCTTCAGAAGATCCAGAACCTTTTGCATATCCGCGGGGTTTTCGTTGCACAGCGGCAACCCGAGCGAGATCTGCGCGATCGAGATCACCTCATCGGCGGATTTGAACATGCCGATCTTGCCCTGTACTGCCTCGGAGGGGTGGAACAGGACATCATAGGTATTGATATCACCGTCAAAGACATCGGTGTTCACGGTGAACGACGTCGTGCCCCATTGCCAGGGAATGGTATAGGTGTTGTCCTTGTCCCAGCTCGGGTTGGCGAAATCCGGTTTCAGGTTTTCCGCGCCGTGCAGGGTCGAGGCGTTGATCGGTTGCAGCAGCCCTTCCGAAATGAAGATCTCGACAAAGTTGTGGCTGGGCACAACGATGTCATATCCGGTGGCGCCAGATTGCAGTTTGGCCAGCAACGTCTCGTTGGAATCATAGGTGTCGAGCGTGACCGAAATGCCCGTCTCTTCCTCGAACTTGGTGATCAGTTCGGGGGCGGTGTAATCCGTCCAATTGTAGACGAACAGCTCTTCATTGGCGAAGGCGGCGCTGGTGCCAAGCAAGAGACCCAGCACTGATGTTGTAATCTTTTTCATAGTTTCCTCACTGTTGTGAACCGCGGCCTTATTTCTTTTTTTCGACCAGGTAAGCCGCGGTGACGATGAGGACCGAAACCCCCAACAGAACGGTCGAGATGGCGTTGACCTCGGGCGTAATACCGACGCGCACAAGGCTGTAGATGTAGATGGGCAAGGTGGTGGACCCCGCTTCGGCCACCATCAATGTGATGATGAAATCATCCAGCGAGATGATGAAGGCCAGCATGGCCCCGGACAGGATCCCCGGCATCAACAGCGGCAGCGTGATCAGCCGCAGCGTGTCCCATTTGTTGGAGTAAAGATCGCGCGCCGCCGCCTCCAGGCTCTCGTCCATGCCGTCCAGCCGGGCGCGGATGGGCAGATAGGCAAAGGGGATGCAGAAGACCGAATGCGCAATGATGATATTGCCAAGGCCCAGTGACAAACCGATCGCCGAAAAGAAGGTGAGCGTGGCCACGGCGGTGACGATCTCCGGCACCATCAGGGGCAGGATCAACACTCCGCCAAACAGGCTCTTGTTTTTCACAGCCCGGTTTCTTGACAGCGCAAGCGCAGCCATCGTCGCCATGGTGGTGGCAAACACGGTCGCAAACACCGCGATGATCAGGCTGTTTTTCGTGGCGCGCTGGATGTCGTCATTGGCAAAGGCTTTGACATACCATTCCAGCGAGAACCCGCTCCAGACCGTGGCAGAGCGCGAGGCATTGAAGGAAAACACCACGAGGATGATCAGTGGCAGATACAGGAAAAGGAAGAAGAACAGCGTGACCCAGTTGAAACCGGGAAGCCAGCGAATGTCGTTTTTCTGGGTCAATGCTTGATCCCCCCACCGTTTTTCTTGGCGCTGCGGGCGTAGAAGAACAGGCACATCAGAACCATCGCCATGATGACCATCGCCAGAGCGGATCCAAAGGGCCAGTTCCGTGCAGAGGAGAATTGCAGCTGCACCAGCGATCCGAGCATCAAATTCTTGCCGCCCCCCAGAAGGTCCGGCGCGATGAAGGCGCCAAGAGCCGGAATAAACACCAGGATCGCCCCCGCGATGATCCCCGGCATCGCCAGCGGGATCACCACATAGCGCAGCGCCACCCAGCGGTTGGAATAGAGATCGCGCGCGGCCTCGATCAGGCGTCGGTCCATCCGTTCAAGCGAGGCGTAAATCGGCAGAACCATGAAGGGCACATAGGTGTAGATCAGCCCCAGGGCGACCGCCCCTTCGGTGTATAGCAGGGTCAGCGGCTCGTCGATCAGCCCCATCCGCATCAGCCCCACATTCACCAATCCGGTGTCGCGCAGGACCAGGATCCAGCAATAGGTGCGCACCAGGAGATTGGTCCAAAAAGGGATCGTGATAAGCAGCAGAAAGATATTGCGGCGCTCTTCCGGCTGGCACGCGATGTAATAGGCCACCGGGAAGCCAAGCAGCAGACAGCCCACGACCGACACCACGGCAATCCAGACAGAGCGAAAGGCGATCTTGAGATAGGCCGGATCAAAGACCATCTGATCAAACAGATCGCGCTGGAACAGAAGGCGCTGATAGGCATTGGTCGAGAATTCAGGCTTCCCCCCGCCATAATCACCCGGCGCCAGGAAGGAATAGACCAGGATAATCAGGATCGGCAGGACCATGAAGATCGTGATCGTCGCCGTGGCCGGGATCAACGCCAGATGTGATCGAAGCGTTTCGCGCAGGGATGTCATGTCGTCACCACGCGCACGGCGGCCGGATCAATCTCGACCACCACATCGGCCCCTACATCCGCAAGGGCAGTCCCGTCTTTGTGGTTTTCAGAGCGAACGGTCAGCGCCCCGCCCTGCGCCAAATCCACAACATAATCTGTGCTATTGCCCAGATATAGGATCTCTGACACCTGCCCGGGCAGGCCAGATCCGCTCTGTTTCAGTTCGGCTTTTTCGGGGCGGAAAAACAGGGTGACCTGACTGCCGATGGCCGCCTCGGTCCTGGGTCCGGTCAGGAGCGCCCCGTTGGAGAGCTTGTATTCGGTGCCGCCGAGGACTTCGGCCTCGAAAAAATCCGCATCACCGATAAATTCGGCGACAAAACGGTTTTCGGGGAATTCATAGATGGTGGCGGGATCGCCGACCTGCTGGATTTCGCCCTGCGACATCACCGCGATCCGGTCGCTCATCGCCAGCGCCTCTTCCTGGTCGTGGGTGACGAAGACAAAGGTGATCCCGGTTTCGCGCTGCAAGCGTTTCAACTCCGCCCGCATGGATTGTCGCAGCTTGAGGTCGAGCGCGGAGAGCGGCTCATCCAGCAGCAACACCCGGGGCTGCGGTGCCAGCGCGCGGGCGAGTGCAACCCGCTGTTGTTGCCCGCCTGAAAGTTGGCCGGGCTTGCGGTCGCCAAAGTCGGCAAGATGCACCAGATCCAACATCTGCTGCGCAACCTGCTTTGCCTCGGCATCTGATTTGTGCAACCGCTTCAGTCCAAAGGCGACATTTTCCAGAACGGTCATATGCGGAAACAGCGAATAGTGCTGAAACACCGTATTGATCGGCCGTTTTTCGGGGGGCAGATGGGCGATATCCTCCCCAAAGAGGGTCAGCTTCCCGCCGGTGGGCACTTCAAACCCCGCCATGAGGCGCAAGAGCGTGGTCTTGCCACAGCCCGAGGGCCCCAGAAGCGTAAAGAACTCATTGTCATTGATGGCAAGATCGGCGTTTCGCAACGCCCGCACCGGCGGCGCGCCTGGATATGTTTTTTGCAGCCCGCTCAGGCCAATCGCGGATGTCATACCATCTCTCCCAAAATCATGCGCCTTTGTTCGCGCTCTTGATTTCGAGGGTAGTTGACGCTGCGGCGCCCGACCAATACCACCAGAGTGGTAAAAATTGCGGGAAATGCACAACTTTGGTGGTGCCATCCCAATAGGGAGAGCGCTCTGTGGATGAATACAGTTTTCTGGGCAACGTCGCGGTTGCGGACAGTGTGGACAGCTATGATCGCGCGGTGACCCCGTTCCTGGCTCCGACCTTTCATTCGGAAAGCGTCCTGGCGATCCACTTTCATCGCACGCGGCGACCCAGAGTTCTGTTTCGCTGGGTGCCTGATGAAACGTTGCGCAGAATGTTTGATGAACGCTACGAAAAACTGGGTTTTATGGTCGATCCCTTTTTTCGTCGCGCATTTCTTATACAACATTGGGAGGCTGACCTCCTGAGAAACATCGCGCCGGACCGGTTTGAATCGAGCGAGTATTTCACCAGCTACTTCGGCGATACAAAAATGGTGGACGAGCTTGGCTTTGTGTCTCGCATCGATACCGATACGGCTGTTCATCTGTCGATCGGGCGCAACGAGGGGCGGCGACGGTTTCGCAGCGGCGAGGTCACCAAATTTCGGCAGCTCTCGCAAGTGCTGGCCCCCAAGCTCACGCAAATCCTGCGCAACCAGCCCGAATTGGACGTGGTCGAAGCGCAGCCGCTCGACCGCAGGTTTCACGCCATGGCCCATGCCCGGCGCACAGATATTTCCATGCGCGAGGCAGAGGTTGCGGCCTTGATCGTCCAGGGCCATTCCAGCCGCGCCATCGGACTGAAGCTCGGGATTTCCGTGCAAACCGTAAAAGTCCATCGTCGGACGCTCTACAAGAAACTGAGCATCTCGTCGCAGAACGAATTGTTTGGCTTGTTGGTCAGCTATGTCGGCACAGACCGGTAGCCCTGCCGGTTCTGGCGCAGGTCTTGCGGCGGGGGCGCGCGTTGGCGGCACCGCATAAGCCAAAGCGCAATCATTGATTAGGGGAAAGGTATTTTTGCGAGACCATTGCTTTGACTAAGCTGATGCCACCAGAGCCCGATGGCGCTCCCCTCCCGCAAAAAAGGCGCAGCATGTTACCTGAAAAAACAAACACGGTCGTTGTCGGCGGCGGTCAGGCCGGACTGGCGATGAGCGAACACCTGAGCAATTGCGGCATCGCCCATGTCGTGCTGGAACGCGCCCGCATCGCGGAGCGTTGGAGAACGGAGCGTTGGGATTCCCTGGTGGCCAATGGCCCCGCCTGGCACGACCGTTTCCCAAGCATGGAATTCAGCGACACCGCCCCCGACGCCTTTGCCACCAAAGAGAGCGTTGCATCCTATATGGAAGACTTCGCCGCCAAGATCGCCGCTCCGGTTCACTGCGGCGTGGACGTGAAGCGCGCCCGGCCGGCACAGAATGGCACCGGTTTCGTGATCGAGACATCACAAGGCACCCTCACGGCGCAGAACATCGTAGCCGCCACCGGACCGTTTCAAACCCCCGTCATCCCGCCCGTCCTGCCCAAGCTGACAGCGCTCAGCCAGATGCATTCGTCAAGCTACCGCAATCCAGGCCAGCTCGCCCAGGGTGCGGTACTCGTCGTCGGTGCCGGATCATCCGGCACGCAGATCGCAAGCGAGCTGCGGCAAGCCGGTCGCGAGGTCTACCTGTCTGTCGGGCCGCACGACCGCCCTCCCCGCAGCTACCGGGGGCGGGATTTCTGCTGGTGGCTCAGCGTTCTGGGCAAGTGGGAGGCAACAACGCCGCCGGCTGGAAAGGAGCATGTTACCATCGCCGTCAGTGGCGCGAATGGTGGCGAGACGGTAGATTTCCGCAAGCTGGCAGCAACCGGTATCACGCTCGTGGGCCGCACGGAGGGCTATGACGACGGCATATTGCGGTTTGATGCGGATCTGGCCAAGAATATTGCCGCCGGGGATGCCAATTACCTGTCTCTGCTGAAAGAGGCCGACGACTACGTCACGCGCGAGGGGCTCGACCTGCCACAAGAGCCGGAAGCCTATCATATTCCGCCCGATCCTGCCTGTCTCACCGATCCGATCCGCGCGTTGGATCTGGCGCAGGCGGGGATCACCACGGTGATCTGGGCCACCGGTTTCAAGCAGGATTTCAGCTGGCTGGAGGTCGATAGCTTTGACGCCACCGGTAAACCGCAACATGACCGTGGTATCGCAAATGTACCCGGGGTCTATTTTGTCGGCCTGCCCTGGTTGTCGATGCGTGGTTCTGCCTTCATTTGGGGCGTTTGGGTCGATGCCAAACATCTGGCATCCCATATCGCCGCACGGAATTCCGCAAAAACAGGGCAGATTGCACATGCAGACGGTTGAGATTCTGAGAACCCTTGTCGGATTTCCGACCATCAGCGCCCAGCCCAATACCGATCTGATCACCTATTGCGCCGATCTGTTGCGTGACGCCGGCGCCGAGGTCGTGATCATCCGCGACCCGGATCAAGCAAAGGCCAATCTTTACGCGACCATTGGACCAAAGGACCGCGCCGGCGTGCTGCTGTCTGGCCATACCGATGTGGTGCCTGTTGACGGCCAGAACTGGACCAAGCCGCCCTTCACGCTGACCGAGGAGGATGGCAAACTCTTTGGGCGCGGCACAACCGACATGAAGGGCTTTGTTGCAAGCGCGCTGTCCGCCGCCCTGCGGGCCTCCAAGCTGGAGCTGGAGACCCCCCTGCATCTTGCGCTTTCCTACGACGAGGAGGTCGGTTGCCTTGGGGTGCGCTCCCTCATCGACATGCTGGCGGCGGCGCCATTTCGCCCCCGGTTCTGTATCGTCGGCGAACCGACGCAAATGATGGTGGGCACCGGTCACAAGGGAAAAACCGCATGCCGTCTGCGCTGCACCGGGCGCGAGGGGCATTCGGCGCTGGCCCCCATGGCGTTGAATGCGATCCACCTGGCCTGCGACATGATTAGCGCGCTCCGTGACATCCAATCCGACATTTCCCGCACGACCTTGCCAGATGACGCCTACGACATTGCCTATTCCACGCTCCACGTCGGGCGGATCAATGGCGGCGGTGCCTTGAACATCGTCCCCAATTCCGCGGAATTCCTGTTTGAGATCCGCAACCTGCCCGCCGATGATCCGCAATTCATCCTGGACCGGCTGCACCGCGCTTGCGCCCCTGCGTCAGGATTTCCCGGAGGCCAATATCGAAATCGAGACCACCGGCAGCTACCCTCCACTGGCAACGGCGCCCGATGCTGAGGTCGTTCATTTCGTGAAATCCCTGACCGGGGCGAATGCGACGATCAAGCTCGCCTTTGGCACCGAAGGGGGATTGTTCTCCTCGCAGCTGGGTATTCCGACGGTGGTCTGCGGGCCGGGATCCATGGCGCAGGGGCATCGGCCGGACGAATTCATCAGCCGCGAACAACTTGGCAAATGCGACCATATGCTGGACATGCTGCTGGATCGACTGGTCGCCGGTCTCTAGGCGCAGCAGCCATGGGGCCTGATCCTAATCCGGGCGCCGGTCGCGCTGCGGGGCCGGCCCCAGGCGCATCAGCCCGATGTCATGCAGATGCGCCTTGGCGTGGTCAAAGAAGGCGGCGACCACACCAGAGCGACGCACCGTTCCCTTTGTCGCCAGCCCGAGATCCAGCGGCCGCAACGCCCCTGTCAGGGGCCGCGTGACAAGCGTTTCCCCATCGGGTGCCCGTTCCGAGGCGATGCGCAGGTTCACCAGGCCAAAGCCGTAGCCATTGGCCACAAGACTGCGCACCATCGACATGTCGGATGTGCGCTCGGTGATATTCGGCCGCAAGCCGCACTCCCGAAAGAGCGACAGGAAATACTCCCGACTCAACGGCAGATCGAGGAGGATCATGTTCTCGTCTTCCAGCTCGGCCAAGCTCAACGCGGTCTGTTGCGCCTTTGGATGATCTGACGCCAACATGACCTGGGGCGGCAAGGAGGCCAGAGCCTCGAACTGAATGTCCTTCGGGATTTCAAGGTCATAGGTGATGGCGAGGTCGATTTCAGCCTGTCCCAGCATCCGCAGCAGATCGGCTTGGCTGCCCTCTTTCATGGTCACCGACGCCTCTGGGTATGCGGCTTCAAACGCGCGGCGCAAGCGGGCGCTGACAATTGGGGCGATGGTGGACAAGGTTCCGATCGTGATCGGCCCCCGTGCTTTTTCGACGATATCATTGGCAAGATTGTTCAACCCATTGGCGCTGAACAGGATCTTCTTTGCCTCGTTGAACACCTGCCTGCCTCCCGGGGTCAGCGACAGACCCTGCGCATGGTGGCGCACGAACAATTGCAGGCCCAGGTCCGCCTCAAGCTGGCTGATCGCCGAGGAGATCGACGGCGAGGAGACATTGACGCGCTGCGCGGCCAGCGCAATGGTCCCGGCCTCGCCGACGGCGACCAGATATTCCAGCTGTCTGAATGAGAAACGCAAGGGCATGGGGCAGATTGACTGTGCGCGCGTGCAAAATCAAGCTGCGCTATTCATCGCCCGCGACCCCGTAAGAAGGGGCCTCACGCGGGTCGAGCGCCCGTTGCACGTAGTCCGCCAGCTGCGGCTGATAGACCGCCCAGGCCTCGGCGACCGCAGCAATCGGACAGTCCTCGCTCCAGTCGCAGCGCAAATCGGCCACCGGCCAGGGCACACTGTCACAGAGCTGAAGCCCCGCCGAGTGGATCGGCCCCGCCTCGCCGCCTGCCTTCAGCCCGGCGCGCATCGCCGCAATCAGGCGATCTCCCAGATGGCCTGTCGCGGCTTCAAACCCGGCAACCATCGCCTGCGGCACCTGCTCATTCGCCAGAAGATTGCCCGCCGCGATGACGTCTTTTCTCTGCGCATGGGTCCAGATCCCAAGCGAACGCGGCCCGGAATGGATCGCCACGCCCCCGTTTCCGTCGATCAGCAGCACCTGCCGGTACTCCATGAACCGCCCCTGCTCCTGAACGCCCACAAGCGCATCCTCTGCCGATAGTCCGCCCTGCATCAGGTCCAGTGCCAAAGGCCCCAGTATCGGATCTGTGACATTCTGGCTCGACGCGGCGCCGACGCCCGCCCTTGTGTAGGAACACCTCGCCGCAACCGCGGGCGAGGACGAGGCAATGGCGGTTCCAAACATGCCGGTTTCAGCGCAGCGCGCGACTAATGAAAACGTCATGCCGGGATCACCGCCGTGCCGTCGATTTCAACCAACCACTCCGGCCGCGCCAAGGCTTGGACAACCAGCCCGGTAGATACCGGGTGCACCCCTTGGATATATTCCCCCATGGTCCGATAGACCGCCTCGCGGTGGCGCACATCGGTGATATAGACCACGACCTTGACCAGATCCGCCATCTCGCCACCCGCTTCTTCGAGCAGCTGCTTGATGTTCTGCATCACCTTGTGGGTTTGCTCCACCGGGTCATGGCTGTCGATGTTCCGGAAATCATCAAGATCCTGCGGACACTGCCCGCGTAAATACACCGTCTTGCCACCCTGCGTCACAACCGCCTGGCACAGATCATTGTCCAACGCCTGCTCAGGATAGGTGTCCTTGGTATTAAATCTGCGAATGCGCGTATGTTTCATAGCTGCCCCTGCTCATGGCCCACGGCCCTTGCCCCCCTCTATCGACACAGACTGACCACATATAAAGCAAGCATTTTCGCAGCCTTGATTTGATAAAAACTAATCAAGTGCGGCATGACGGACCTTGGCTCAAAACTCCCAATCCCCACTTATGCGCAAACTCACGGGACTTTTTGCAGGCGATGTCGGTCACGCATCGCCATTGGATACAATTTTAGCGACTAACCTATGAGGTAATCGACAGTTACTTAAGATTTTTGCCGCACACCTATACTCAATTCCATTTGCCAGGAGAACAGAGTTGAATGGCTGCGTGACGGTGAAAATGTCCCCTGCGGCGCCTTTTTCATTCGAAACCGGTATGGCCTGTGCTGTATCGAGATTGCGCATGCCGGAGCACGGGCCAGCCATGCCACCGCCAGCCAGGGATGGGATGAACGACAGGCCCCTGCCGCAGCTGGCATCGCATGGTTCGTCCCGATCCGCACCATGGTTCTGTTCGCAATCGACACAACCGAAACCGACCTACGGTGGCAAGGCAGCAGTTGCGGCCACACGAAATTGCGGGTGATCCCATGACAGCAAAGTCCCCTTCCCTGACACCGAAATTCCGACCCTTTTCGAGCATCGGTTCGAAGATAACCATGGTTCTCGTTGTTATGGGCGGCGCATCGGCGCTGGTCGGCGTGTTGGTCTCTCTGGTCTTTGAAAAGGTCGCGACCGACATGGGGCGGCTGACCCAGGACATGCTGCCGCAACTGGAGGTCAGCGCGACCCTGACCGATGCCGCGGGCCTGACCCGCGATTCAATGGCAAACATTCTGCTGGCCGCAAACGGAACCGAACTGGACGCGGCGCAAGCGCAGACCGATCAAGCCATCCGTCAATTGAAAGCCGGCATCGAACGCCTGCCCCAAGACCTGCGTACCGATTTCGAAACGGCGGCTGCAAATGCATCGGGATCGCTGACCAACCTGCTGGACGCGCGCGAAGCCTCCTTTGACAACGCAAAGCGCATCGAAGAAGAGATCGACGCCTTGCAAAGCCACAGCCGCGCCATTCAGACCCATCTGTTCGAATCCGCGCGCGAAGCATCCGAAGAGCTTTCAGCCGGCGGTGAAAATACGATCGCACTGATCGGCAGCACCCTGGCGACTTTGGTCGACGAACAATTCGGCGCGCTTCAGTCTCTCTTGGAGGCACAGGCAGACATCAATCTCCTGGCGGGCATGTCCGTTGGTTTGGGACTGGTGCGCGAAGTGCCGATGAAGAAGAGCATGAAGCAAACCGCCGAGGACGCCAACAACCGCCTGACAGAGTTCCTGGCAAACCTCGATACGATGGGCATGAGCGCCGAAGACGGCGAGACCATCCGCAATGCCGTTGCGGTGTTCGAAAACATGCTGTCGGCCAGCCGGTCGGAGCAAAAAGCCCTGCGCAAAGAGGTGCTGGCCGCGCGGGAAGCCAGCGCACTGGCGCTGACCGGCGCGATCAAGAAGCGTATCGATGATCTGGGCACGGCCGCGGATGAGAGCGGCGCCACCAACCGGGACGCCGTTCAAAGCCTCCTGGACAATGAGGTGGGCATGCTCAATAAGCTCTTGGAAATCAACACATTGATCAACTCGCTACAATTGGCCGCCCTGCGTGTGGTGTCTGCTGACGATCTTGGTCAGGTGAATGCCGCTGTCGCGCCTCTGCAAGCCGCGGCCAAGGAATTGCAGAGCTTTGCTGGCCTACAGGGGGGCGTTCTGGATGACGACATCCAGAACATCGCCTCCCACGCGGTTCCCGAGCAGGGCCTCGTTGCCGCGCGCAAAGCTGTGATCTCAGCGCGCAACGAAACGGTAAAAGCATCCCAGGACGCGGCCGAGGCGGTTGGCGGCATTGCCCATCAGGCGGCCGCGCTCAGCGGGCAGAGCCAGGGCGCAATTGCGGGCACGGCAACCGCTGTCACAGAGGAATTGCTTGCAGCGGAACAAAAAATGTTTGCCCTGCTTGGCGCCTCCGCGGTGGTGCTGGTGCTGTCCATCTTGCTGACGCGTATTCTGGTCACACGACCGCTGGCAAAAATCAGCGGCGCAACAGAGCGGCTCGCCGCAGGGGATCTCAGCCAAATCAAGGGGTTTGACCGCGCCGGGGATGAGATCCGGCGCATCGCAGGCGCCCTCTCGGTCTTCCGCGACAGTATTGTTGAAAGAGACCGGATGACCAAGGCAAACGAGAGTGAACGGCAGAAACGACAGGCCGCGCAAACGCAAGCCGTCACCGCCATTGGCGAGGGGCTGGAGCGCCTGTCGCAAGGCGATCTGTCCGCGCGCATTGAAACACCCATGAGCGAGGGCTACGAAAAGCTGCGCCAGGATTTCAACGCGACCCTGGACACGCTGAGCGCGACTGTGCGTGAGGTGGTGGGCGCTGCCGGCAGCATCCGCAATGGTGCTGCGGAAATCACCCAGGCCTCGGATGATCTGTCGCGACGCACCGAAAGCCAGGCTGCAACGCTTGAGCAAACCGCAGCCGCTCTTGAGGCACTGACTGACAGCGTCAAATCTGCGGCGGATGGGGCAAAAAGCGTCGAGGTCATTGTAAACGAGGCGCAAAACGAAGCCGAAGTCAGCGGCCAGGTGGTTCAGAACGCCGTATCCGCAATGACCGAAATCGAGGACTCCGCCCGAAAAATCTCGCAGATCATCGGGGTCATTGACGATATTTCCTTCCAGACCAATCTGCTGGCCCTGAATGCCGGTGTCGAAGCCGCGCGCGCGGGCGAAGCAGGCCGGGGATTTGCGGTTGTCGCCTCCGAGGTTCGCGCCCTGGCGCAGCGATCTTCCGCCGCAGCCGACGAAATCAAGGTGCTGATCGGGGACAGCTCCAAACAGGTGGAAAACGGGGTGGAACTCGTCGGCAAAGCGGGCGGCGCCTTGACCAGTATCGTCAACCGGGTGAGCCATATTTCGCAGCTGGTCTCTGAAATCGCGGCGGGCGCCGGCGAACAATCCACCGGCTTGGGAGAAATCAACAGTGGCATGTCACAGCTGGATCAGGTGACGCAACAAAACGCGGCAATGGTCGAGGAAGCCACCGCAGCAAGCCATTTGCTGAACAGCGATGCGGATACCTTGTCCCGCCTGGTTGCCAATTTCACGGTGGAAAGCAGCAATCATTACGTCAGCAGCCCCTCGGATCCCTTCGATGAAGAAGACAGTGAAAGTGTTTTAAAGAGCGCTTGATCCCTGCCGGGTCAATGGAACCGGGCATCGACCACCACCGAAGCGCCGCGTTCGGGATATTGCCCGCCCGACCTCTGGACGTCACATTGCACGCCAACTAGGCACGCCGCAAAGGCCGCCACGAAGGTGGCCGCCATCTCCGGCGGAGCAGCTCCACTGCGCCGCAGCGGCCCTATTCCTATGAGATTTCAGTCGCGAGCGGCACCACCTTCGTCTGCAAGGTGGTGGTCCGCACTGCCAAGAGGAGGCGCGCGCCGATCCATACCCACATGGACCATGCGGCAGGGGACGGACCTCTATTCAGCAAGGGGCCCTCGCGCCGAAAAGCAAAATGATCGACGTATATCATAAAATGATTGACGTCCATCAAAATGACCCGATAAGGTGAGCCCATGGCAGCGAAGAGGAGGTTCGCAGCCAAAGGGGGAGACTATGGTAAGTCCGACGTTGAGCGATGTCGCGCAAGCGGCAGGCGTGAGCTACGCGACTGCTGATCGCGTCATCAACAACCGCGGCAATGTCGCGCAGAAGTCGATCGACAAGGTGCGCGAAGCTGTCGCCGCACTAGGATATGTGCGCAATGTTGCCGCCGCAAACCTGTCGCGAAACCGGGTCTATCGCCTCGCCTTCCTGATCCCGACCGGCACCAACGCGTTCTTCAACCGGATCCGCAACCATATCCGACATGCCGCCGAGCACCTGAGCGTTGACCGGATCACTGTCGAAATTATCGACGTCTCCGCCTTCTCGGTCGATGCGCTGGAAGAGAGCATAGCCGATCTGGCACAGCGCGATGTCGATGGCGTTGCCATTGTCGGGCTGCAAAACCCGCTGCTGGAAGGGCCACTGGCCAAGCTGCGCGAAAGTGGTGTCGCCGTCATCGGCCTTGTTTCTGACCTGCCGCAAAAGTTTCGCTCGGCCTATATCGGCATTGACAATATGGTCGCCGGGCGCACCGCAGCGCGGATGACGGGCATGGCCCATGCAGGCGGCCTGGGGGCAATCCAGACCTTTGTCGGGTCGATGGAGGCGCGCGACCACGCCGAGCGGTTGCAGGGGTTTTGCGATGTGATCGCGGCGGATTATCCGCATTTGACGGTGCTGGATCCGATCCTGACGAAGGATGACCCCGCTGTGCTGAAGGAAGCCGCCGGCGCCGTGCTGAGCGCACGCTCAAACGTCACCGCATTCTATAACGTCGGGGCGGGCAATAGCGGGCTGGTGGCGGCCATTGGTGCTGCCCCCGAGAACCGCCCCTTCTGCGTGGTTCATGAGCTTGTGGCCCATTCAAAGCAGGCACTGATCGACAAACACATTGATCTGGTGATCGACCAGCGCCCCGACATCGAGGTCAACCGTGCCTTTGCGATGTTGCGCGCGTTGCTTGACGAGCGCGATCTGCCGCCCATGCCCGATCTGATGCCCACAATCTACGTGCAGGACAATCTTCCTGCGGATCCTTTAATCGACATAGCGGAGGCCCAAAGCAGGTGACCGAGTTTTTCAAAGATATTTCGCCCCTGACGTTCAACCCGGATGCCAGCGAGCTGGCCTTTCGCCACTACAACCCGGATGAGGTGATCGCCGGCAAACGGATGGAGGAGCATCTGCGCTTTGCCGTGGCCTATTGGCATTCCTTTGCCTGGCCCGGCGGCGATCCCTTTGGCGGCCAGACCTTTGAGCGCCCCTGGTTCGGCGATACGATGGATTTGGCCAAGCTCAAGGCCGATGTGGCATTCGAGATGTTCGAGCTGCTGAATGTGCCCTTCTTTTGCTGGCATGACGCCGACATCCGCCCGGAAGGCGACACATTCGCCGAAAGCCTGCGCAACTTTCAGGAGATGATCGACTATCTTGGCAGCAAGATGGAAACCTCTCGGACCAAGCTGCTTTGGGGCACCGCCAATCTGTTCAGCCATCGCCGCTTCATGTCTGGCGCCGCCACCAACCCCGACCCGGAAATTTTCGCCTGGTCTGCCGCCACCGTGAAAAACTGCATGGATGCCACCCACAAGCTGGGCGGCGAGAACTATGTGCTCTGGGGCGGGCGCGAGGGCTATGAGACCCTTTTGAACACCGACCTCAAGCGCGAACGCCAGCAGGCGGGGCGCTTCCTTCAGATGGCCGTGGATTACAAACACAAGATCGGCTTCAAGGGCGCGATCCTGGTGGAGCCGAAACCCCAGGAACCGTCAAAGCACCAATATGATTTTGATGTCGCGACGGTCTACGGCTTCCTCAAGGAGTTCGGGCTGGAGAATGAAGTCCAGATGAACATCGAACAGGGCCACGCGATCCTTGCGGGCCATTCGTTTGAGCATGAACTGGCGCTTGCGGCCTCGCTGGGGATCTTTGGCTCCATCGACATGAACCGCAATGATTATCAATCGGGTTGGGACACCGATCAGTTCCCCAACAATGTGCCCGAGGTCGCGTTGGCCTATTACGAAGTCCTGAAGGCGGGCGGCTTCACCACCGGCGGCACCAATTTCGATGCCAAGCTGCGCCGCCAGTCGCTCGATCCCGTCGATCTGATTGCGGCCCATGCGGGCGCGATGGATGTCTGTGCACGCGGCTTCAAGGCCGCAGCACTGATGCTGGAGGACGGCACGCTGGAGGCAAAGCGCGCGGAGCGCTACGCCGGTTGGGACCGCCCGGAGGGCAAAGCCCTTCTGGACAGCGATTTCGCCAGCATCGCCGCCCAGGTCGAAGCAGACGGTATCAACCCGCAGCCGCGCTCCGGCCGTCAGGAAATTCTGGAAAATATTGTTAATCGATTCGTGTAAGCGAACAGGGAGGACAGCGATGAAAACCATCAAAGGACCGGCGCTTTTTCTGGCGCAATTCGCAGGCGATGAAGCCCCGTTCAATTCGTGGGACAGCATCACCAAATGGGCAGCCGATTGCGGCTACAAAGGGGTACAGGTGCCCAGTTGGGACGGCCGGCTGATCGACCTGGCCAAGGCCGCCGAAAGCAAGGACTATTGTGACGAGTTCAAAGGCCAAGCCGCCGCAAACGGCGTCGAGGTGACAGAGCTGTCGACACACCTGCAAGGTCAGCTGGTTGCGGTGCACCCGGCCTATGATACCGCCTTTGACGGCTTTGCCGCGCCCCAGGTGCAGGGCAATCCCAAGGCCCGGCAGGAATGGGCGGTGGAACAGGTCAAAATGGCGCTGACCGCCTCCAGAAACATGGGGATCAATGCCCATGCGACGTTTTCCGGCGCGCTGGCCTGGCCCTATATCTACCCCTGGCCACAACGCCCCGCGGGCTTGGTGGAAACGGCATTTGACGAACTCGCCAAACGCTGGCTGCCGATCCTGAACCATGCCGAAGACTGCGGCGTGGATGTCTGCTACGAGATCCACCCGGGCGAGGATCTGCACGACGGCATCACCTACGAGATGTTCCTGGAGCGCACAGGCAACCACGCGCGGGCGAATATGCTCTATGATCCCAGCCACTATGTGCTGCAATGCCTGGATTATCTCGACAATCTCGACATCTACAAAGACCGGATCAAGATGTTCCACGTCAAGGATGCGGAGTTCAATCCGACCGGGCGCCAGGGGGTCTATTCCGGCTTCCAATCCTGGGTGGATCGCGCCGGACGCTTCCGCTCGCTGGGCGATGGTCAGGTTGATTTCAAGGCGATCTTTGCCAAATTCGCAGCGATGGATTTCGACGGCTGGGCCGTGGTCGAATGGGAGTGCGCGCTCAAACACCCCGAGGACGGGGCCCGCGAAGGCGCGCAATTTGTCAAGGATCACATCATCCGCGTGACCGAACGGGCCTTCGACGATTTTGCCGACGGCGGCACAGATGAGGCGGCAAACCGTAAAATGCTGGGGATCGACTGATGGCCAATCCGCAAAATAAACGTATTCGATTGGGAATGGTCGGCGGTGGCAATGATGCCTTTATCGGCGGGGTGCATCGCATCGCGGCCCGCATCGACGACCGGTTTGAGCTTGTCGCAGGGGCCCTGTCCTCCACGCCGGAGAAATCCGCCGCCAGCGCCGAGGCGCTGGGCATTCCGCGCTCCTACGGCAGCTTTGCCGAGATGGCCAAAGCCGAAGCCGCCCGCGAGGATGGCATTGAGGCGGTGTCGATCGTGACGCCCAACCACGTTCACGCCGCTGCCGCAAAGGCATTTCTGGCAGAGGGCATCCACGTCATTTGCGACAAGCCGCTCACCTCCACCATGAAGGATGCAGCCGATCTGGAACAGGCCGTGGCCGACAGCAAGGCGCTGTTCATCTTGACCCACAATTACACCGGCTATCCAATGATCCGTCAGGCCCGCGATATGGTGGCCTCCGGCGCATTGGGTACGATCCGCATCGTGCAGGCGGAATATCCGCAGGACTGGCTGACCTCGCCGCTGGAAACCGAGGGGCTGAAACAGGCCGAATGGCGCACCGACCCAAGCCGCTCCGGCGCGGGGGGATCAATCGGCGACATTGGCACCCATGCGCATAACCTTGCCTGTTTTGTCTCTGGCTTGCGGGTCGAAAGCCTTGCGGCTGATTTGCAGTGTTTTGTCGCCGGCCGCACCCTGGATGACAACGCCCACATGATGCTGCGCTTTGAAGGCGGCGCGCGCGGGATGTTGTGGTCAAGCCAGGTGGCCCCCGGCAACGAGAACGCCCTAAAGCTGCGGATCTATGGCGAAAAAGGCGGGCTGGAATGGTCGCAGGAGGATCCGAACTACCTCTGGTTCACGCCGCATGGCGCGCCCAAACAGCTGCTGACGCGCAACGGCGCAGGTGCCACGGCGGTCTCGCAAGCCGTCAGCCGCATACCCGGTGGTCATCCCGAAGGTTATCTTGAGGGCTTCGCCACCATCTACAATGAGGCCGCCGATGCCATTCGCGCGGTTCAGGATGGAGCGGATCGGGCTGCGGCCATGGGGGTTCTCCCCGGGATTGCAGAGGGCATGGAGGGCATGCGCTTCATCAATGCCTGCGTCACATCCTCCGCGAATAACGCCGGGTGGACGACCCTATGACGTCCAGCCCCGTTCTCGCCCTTCGCACTGTCAGTAAAAGCTTTGGCCCGGTTGAGGTGCTGCACAATGTCAACCTCGCGCTGAGCGCTGGCAGTGTTCACGCGCTGATCGGTGAGAACGGGGCCGGGAAATCCACGACGATGAAGATCCTGGCGGGCTATCAGCCGCCAACCAAGGGCAGTGTCGTGCTCGACGGTCAGCCCGTTCAATTCGCCAATCTGCAAGAGGGCGAGGCGGCGGGGATCGTCATGATCCATCAGGAATTCAACCTCGCCGAACAGCTGACGGTGGAGCAGAACATCTTTCTGGGCCGCGAGCTGAAACGCGGCTTGCTGCTGGACAAGGCAGAGATGCGGCGCCGCACTCGCGATTATCTGGCGCGGGTGGCCTGCGAGGTCTCGCCCGATGCGCTGGTCTCTTCCTTGTCGAACTCCGAAAAACAGATGGTCGAGATCGCCAAGGCCCTGTCCCGCGATGCGCGGGTCCTGATCATGGACGAACCGACGGCGGTGCTGACCAATCGCGAAACCGAGGTTCTGTTCGAACAGGTTCAGACCCTGCGCGATGCGGGCACGGCCATTCTGTTCACCTCGCACAAGCTCGATGAAGTGGCGCAGATTTCGGATCAGGTGACGATCATGCGCGATGGCGATGTGGTCTACGCCGGCGAAACCGCCGAAATGAGCGAAGATGCCATGGCCACCGCGATGGTGGGGCGCGATGTTTCTGACCTCTACCCCAGCAAACCCGGCGTGCCCGAGGATGCGCCGGTGGTGCTTGAGGTGGAAAACCTCAGCGTGCCGGGATTTGCCAGCAATGTGTCCTTTACCCTAAATAAGGGAGAGATCTTGGGCATCGGCGGGCTGATCGGGTCGGGACGAACCGAGCTGATGGAAGGGCTGGCGGCGCTGCGCCCGGCATCTGCGGCCAGGATCACCCTGTTTGACCAGACCAAGCAATTCAAGCGGCCGGGTGATGCGCAGCAGGCCGGGCTGTGCTATCTGACCGAAGATCGCAAGATGCGTGGGTTGCTGCTGGAACGCGGCATGCGCGAAAATCTGACGCTTCAGAATTTGCACAAGTTCGGCGGCTTTCTGATTGATCGCAACGCCGAAGAGGCCGCGCTGACAGAGGCGATCCGCGAATTCGATATCCGCTCCGGCACCCGCGACGTGCGCGTCGGCAATATGTCCGGCGGCAATCAGCAAAAGCTGTTGCTGGCCAAGGTGATGCTGTCAGAGCCGCGCATCCTGATCGTCGATGAACCCACCCGGGGGATTGATATCGGCACCAAGCAGCAGATCTACGCCTTCTTGCGCAAGCTGGCCG
The DNA here is from genome assembly GCF_011806385.1 of Phaeobacter sp. HF9A. Classification (GTDB taxonomy): domain Bacteria; phylum Pseudomonadota; class Alphaproteobacteria; order Rhodobacterales; family Rhodobacteraceae; genus Epibacterium. The sequence goes on from NZ_JAATOX010000024.1 coordinate 36,648, forward strand.
ATGCCGGGCATGCGATCATCGTGATCACCTCTGAAATGCCCGAGCTGATTGGCCTCGCGGATCGGATCATGGTGATGCGCCTCGGCGAGGTGAGCGGAACGCTGACCCAGAACGCAATCACCGAAGACGCAATCGTGCGCCTGTCCATGGGGCTGCGCGGTGAACAGACGCCGAATGTGGCGTGAGGACCTCAAGATGACTGATACAACCACCCCCCAAACCCGCGGATTTCAGATGCCGTCGATGTCCGTGCTCGGACCGATCATCGCATTGATCGTCCTGCTGGTCATCGGGACGATGCTGAACTCCAACTTCCTGAGTGCGGCCAATATTACCAATGTGGTGGCGCGCTCTGCCTTTATCGGCATCATCGCTGTCGGCATGACCTTTGTGATCACCGCAGGGGGGCTCGACCTTTCCGTGGGGTCCATGGCCGCATTCATCGCGGGGCTGATGATCCTGGTGATGAACGCCGCCCTGCCCAGCATGGGCGTCGGCATCCCCATTATTCTGCTCGGAATGGTCACCGCGATTGTCGCCGGCCTGCTGGCCGGGCTGCTGAACGGGTTTTTGATCACCACATTGGGGATCGAAGCCTTCATCGTGACGCTGGGCTCCATGGGCGTCTACCGGTCGCTGGTCACATGGCTGGCAGATGGGGGCACGCTGTCGCTCGATTTCGGGCTGCGCACCTTTTATCGGCCGGTGTATTTCGACGGCATTCTGGGCATCAGCTGGCCGATCATCGTCTTTGCGATCATCGTGATCATCGGCGAAGTCATCATGTCGCGCAGCGCCTATGGCCGCCATTGCGCCGCCACCGGATCCAACGAGCATGTCGCGCATTATTCCAACGTCAATGTCCGCCGCACACGGCTGATTTCCTATGCGGCCCTGGGCATTCTGGTTGGCATTGCCACCATCATGTATGTGCCGCGCCTTGGCTCTGCCTCTGCCTCCACCGGCGTGCTGTGGGAGCTGGAGGCGATCGCCGCCGTGATAATCGGGGGCACCGTGCTGAAAGGCGGGTTTGGCCGGGTCTGGGGCACCGTCATCGGTGTTCTGATCCTCAGCCTGATCGGCAACATTCTCAATCTGACCGACTTTGTATCGCCCTATCTGAATGGCGCGATCCAGGGGGTCATCATCATTCTCGCTGTGATCCTGCAGCGTGAACGCAAGGCTGCAAGTTAAGCCAAAAGCTATTGTTTCAAGGGAGGAGAATACAGTGAAATATACCAAAACAGTCATCGCCGCCGCTCTGGCGACAGCCGTCAGCGGGGCCGCACTCGCAGAGGACGTCAAGGTGATCGGCGTGTCCATTCCGGCCGCGACGCACGGCTGGGCCGGAGGCATGAACTTCCACGCCAAAGAAACGGTCGAGCGCCTGGAGGAGGTCTATCCCGGGCTCGATTTCGTGCTGGCCACCGCCTCTGATCCAGGCAAGCAGGTCAACGACATCGAAGACATGGTCGCCACCCGCAATATCGACGCCCTGGTGGTGCTGCCCTTTGAATCCGATCCGCTGACGCCGCCGGTGCAGGCCGTGGCCGCCAGCGGCGCATGGGTGACCGTGGTGGACCGCGGCCTGTCCGTTCCGGGCATCGAGGATCTCTATGTTGCGGGGGACAACTCCGGCTTTGGCAAAGTGTCCGGCGATTTCATGGTGTCCCAGATGCCCGAGGGCGGCGACATCGTGGTCTTCCGCGGCATCCCGACAACCATCGACAACGAGCGCGTGGATGCTTTCACCGCCGCCATTGAAGGCTCCGGCATCAATGTGCTGGACATGGAGCACGGCAACTGGAACCGCGACGACAGCTTTACCGTGATGCAGGATTTCCTGTCGAAATACCCCAAGATTGATGCTGTCTGGGCCTCCGACGACGATATGGCAATCGGTGTTCTGGCCGCAATCGAGGCCGCTGGCCGTGACGACATCCAGTTTGTCCTGGGCGGCGCCGGCATGAAGGAAATGATCAAACGCACCGCGGATGGAGATGCCATGATCCCGGCGAACGTCACCTATCCGCCGGCGATGATCGCCACCGCGATCGAACTGACCGCCGTGGGGATGACATCAAATGCACCGGTGTCCGGCACCTTCGTGATCGGCTCTGTGCTTGTAACCCAAGACAATGCGATGGACTTCTACTATCCCGACAGCCCCTTCTGATCCCATCAGGCGTGTCTGACAGAGCAAGGCCATCGGCGTTCCGCGCCGGTGGCCCTTTCTATTGCTGCGCGGCTATTTGACGACCTCCATGATCGCGAAGGAATGTGTCTGCAAGATACCAGGCAGCTTGTTGATCTGCTCGCCCAACACATCGCGAAAATGCCGCATATCGCGGGTCCGGACCGTCAAGAGATAGTCAAAGGACCCCGCCGTCATCAGACAGCTTTCGATCTCTGGAATGGTGATGACGGCCCTGTTGAACGCGTCCAGCGCATTGTCGCCAGCGGTCGCCGACAGCGACACCTGCACCAGGGTCAGATGGCCCAAACCCAGCTTTTCCATGTCCAGACACGCCCGATAGCCGGTGATATAGCCGGTTTTCTCCAGGCGTTTGACCCGCTCGGAACAGGGGGTATTTGTCAAATTCACCCTCTGCGCGAGTTCCACGATGGAAAGTCGCCCACTCGATTCGAGCGCCTCCAGGATCTTTTTGTCGATACTGTCGATTTCCTTAGTCATTAGTGATTTTACCTAGCTGAACCCTATATCGCAGGGATATTTCCAGATTATATCGGGCATTTATCGCCAATCTCTAGTGAAAATCACTTATCCTTTTTGCTATTGCTCTCGCTTTTCTCAACACCAAAGCGTCGGCAATCAAAAAAATAAACCAACAAGGAGCCCGACCAATGACCGTGAGGATTACTGTTGGACTAGATGGCACCGAGACGGGGGAACGCGCGCTCTCCTTCGCCCGAGACCTGGCGTCTCGGATCGAGGCGTGCGAGCTGATCGTCGCCTATGTCATCGAATGGTCCCCCTTTACTTTTCAGACCGCAGAAGAGAACGACAAACGCCACAAGCGGCGGGAGGAAGAGATCCAGATTGCGACCTCGCGGGTCGTGTCTCCCGCCGTCAAAGCGCTGACGGACGCTGGCTTCAACGCCAAGGGCGTCGTGCAGCATGGCGATGTCGCAGAGACGCTGAACCGGATCACGACCGAACATGGCGCCAGCCAGATCATCGTGGGGCGCGTGTCAAATGACGGGTTTACCAAACGGATCTTCGGCAGCTCGACACAAAACCTGGTGATGCACGCGGATGTGCCGGTCACGGTCGTTGGATAAGGGGATGACGATGAAAACCTTGAAAACACTCACTGCGGCGACGCTCGCAAGCCTTGTCGCCCCCGCCGCCTATGCTGAAGGCATCGACGCGAAGGTCAATGAGGCCTTTGCCGCCGCAACCGGGCCTTTCGTCAGCTTTATTTTCGCGCCGCTTCCGGGCACCACCAGCTTTCCCTGGATCGTGCTGTGGCTGGTCGTTGCTGCCAGCGTGTTCACGGTCTATTTCGGCGCGGTGCAGTTTCGTTTCTTTAGCCATGCGATCCGGCTGGTGAAAGGCGACTACTCCGACCCCAATGACGCTGGCGAGGTCAGCCATTTCCAGGCCCTCACCACGGCGCTGTCCGGCACGGTCGGTCTGGGCAATATCGCGGGTGTTGCCGTGGCCGTGGGCATCGGTGGTCCCGGCGCGACCTTCTGGATGATCCTTGCGGGGCTTCTGGGGATGGCTTCGAAATTCACCGAATGTACGCTGGGTGTGAAATACCGCAACGAATATGAAGACGGCACCGTATCCGGTGGACCGATGTATTACATCTCGAAAGGGTTCAGGGAGCTCGGCCTGCCCGGTGGCAAGGCGCTGGCGGTGCTGTTCTCGATCTTCTGCATATTGGGCGCCTTTGGCGGCGGCAACATGTTCCAGGCCAACCAGGCGCACGCGCAGATCACCGGTATCGTGGGCGATTATCCGGGCTGGATCACCGGTGTGATCTTTGCCGGCATCGTCTTTGCGGTGATCGTCGGCGGCATCAAATCCATCGCCAATGTGACCGAAAAAATCGTACCCCTGATGGGCATCCTCTATGTCGGCGCGGCCCTCATCATCCTGATTGTGAATTACGACAAGATCGGCTGGGCCTTTGGCCAGATCTTCGCCGGCGCCTTTACCGGGCTTGGCGTGGCAGGCGGCATGGTCGGAGCGCTGATCCAGGGCTTCAAACGGGCCGCATTTTCCAATGAAGCCGGTGTTGGCTCTGCGGCGATCGCGCATTCGGCGGTGAAAACCAAGGAACCGATCACCGAGGGGTTCGTCTCTCTGCTGGAGCCGCTGATTGACACTGTCGTGATCTGCACCATGACCGCGCTGGTGATCGTGATCTCGCAGCAATTGATGATAGATGAAGCAACCGGCCAATACATGCTGAACGAGGCAGGATCGGCCATTGCGACCATCGACGGCAACACCGGTGTTGCGCTGACCTCCGCCGCCTTCGGGTCGAGCATCAGCTGGTTCCCCTATGTGTTGGCCATTGCGGTGATCCTCTTTGCCTTCTCGACGATGATCTCCTGGAGCTATTACGGCCTCAAGGCCTGGACCTACCTCTTTGGCGAGGGCAAGCTCCCCGAGCTGGTCTTCAAGCTCCTGTTCTGCGTCTTCATCGTGATTGGCGCGGCCGCCTCGCTGGGGCCGGTCATCGACTTCTCGGATGCGGCGATCTTTGCCATGGCCGTGGTGAACATCTTTGCGCTCTACTTCCTCATGAAGCTGGTACGCAAGGAGCTGAACAGCTACGCCACACGGCTGGAAAGCGGCGAAATCAAGAGCTTTGCCCACTAACCCCCCGGCCCTGACGCCGCAGCGCGGTATCGGGGCCACATCTTGGGGACAGGAGCCAATCCTGCCGCGCAATACCCAAGGGGCGAGGTCGCAAAGACCTCGCCCCTTTTGCCGTCCCTCAGTGGCCTCGGATACGACAGCGCCCCAGGGCCCGACATATCGACGTTGAGCGAGGCAACTCGCGGGCGATCCGATTGCTCCGCCAATTGGTCTTTCAACCTAGATCATGCGCAGAATGGGTGTGATCGACTGGCGGATGACGGGCGGCAGCCCGGTGGTGCCGAGCGCATCGTTCACACCGCCGTTCGTGGCGGCCTTGATCTGCTCCACCACATCGTCTGCGCAGGCGTTGATCACATGAGTGGCCCACTGGACCTTGCCGCCATCAAGGCCGAAAGCCTCACCGACCCTGCACCAAAGACGACAAAGCTCTTGCCCGGCTGGGCCTGACCCGCGCCAAGCTGGACTATCGGGTGAAGAAATTCTCCCTGTCGCCGGAGCGTTGAGCGGCAGAGATGCCACGCCATAGCCAGCGGCGACCGGAGCCTAGCCCAGCCGTGCAGCTCGCGTGCGGCTCCGGTCAAACGCCTGCGTAAACTTGCGCGCACAGAACCCATAGAGACGCGTAATCATGACACCAACAATGATAGAGGTCGTCAGCGCGATCCAGGGCCTTGGCTCCCCGAACAGCTTGGTGACGATGGATATCATCTGATAGTGGCTGAGATAGATGAACATCGAGGCATTCGCGACCTCGCCAACCACCACTTTGACCGGCGCCGGCACCGCAAGGGCGCGCAGGAACAGCAGGATCAAACATCCACCGATCACGTAGAATGAGGCAGAGGTCAGCCCCCATTTGAACAGG
>NZ_JAATOX010000242.1 GCF_011806385.1 Phaeobacter sp. HF9A
GACACATCCAATCCAATAAATAGCTTCATCCCGTCATCCTCCATCTGGGTTCAATACGGGAATGGCGACAGCGCGGTGCTGATCTGACAAGTGGCAACGGTCGTGCGTGACGCAGGCCCCGTTACAGCATCTCATACTCGATAGATGACAGTTGCTACGAGAGCGAGTGTTGAGAGGACGGGCACCGGTCAAAGTGGTTTACCAGGCGCCGCCAATCCTTGAGCCCGGTTGAACATGATCTCGATCCGCTTGCGCCGTTTGGCATACATACACAGCATACAAAGTTAAGGCATGTTGGACTCGTTCCCGACCTTCGTGGCGCTCACCAGGAAGGTCGGGTTTGGGCCGAGGCTGCGTGGAAGCGTCGACCGAGCGTCCAAGTTCAGTGCCTACTTTTTGATGCCTGGCCAACGATACACGCCGCAGCTGCGTCCTCTTGATCACGCTACCCACATCTCGGGTAGCGTGATGTCTGTCCGATTGCCTTGGCCGAGGGTTGCTTGATCGGTGTCAGCTAAAGGTCACGGTGCAAGGCTATTACCAACATACGGTCGGAGAACTTATCCCAAATTGACCTGCTCCCCAGAAAAGTCCTCGATTTGAGGTTAGCCTGTTCTCCAACCGAGGAGACAGACGATGAAGAGAAGCCGTTTCAGCGAAGAACAGATCATTGGCATTCTGAAAGAGCATCAGACCGGGTTGAGCGCAAAGGATCTGTGCCGCAAGCATGGGATCAGCGATGCGACCTTTTACAAGTGGCGATCCAAGTACGGCGGCATGGACGTGTCGGATGCGCGGCGGCTGAAGACGCTGGAAGCTGAGAACGCTAAGCTAAAGAAGATGCTGGCCGAGCAGATGATGGACGTGGCGACGCTGAAAAGAGATGCTCGGAAAAAACTTCTGAGGCCCGGTTCGAGGAGGAAAGCGGTGGACTGGGCCATGAAGGAGAAGAGCGACACGCAGCGGCGTGCCTGTTCGCTCGCGGGGATCGATCCGCGTGTCTATCGGCGCAAATCAAAGCGTCCGGCTGACACGGAACTGCGTGCCAGGATGAAGGAACGGTCGTACGAGCGGCGACGGTTCGGATATCGCCGTCTGCATATCCTGCTGAAGCGAGAAGGCTGGGAGGTGACCTGAAAGAAGCTGTACCGGCTCTACCGCGAAGAAGGGTTAGCGGTTCGGAAACGGGGCGGGCGCAAGCGCACTGTGGTCACCAGGACGCCAATGACGATCCCGCAAGGCCCGAACCAGCGCTGGTCGCTCGACTTCATGTCGGATGCGCTGGAGGATGGCCGCAGGTTCCGTGTGCTGAATGTCATCGACGACTGTAGCCGGGACTGCCTGGCCGCCGTCGTGGACACATCCATTGGCGGCGCACGTGTCGCCCGCGAACTGGATCGGATCGCCGAGTTGCGCGGTTACCGTGGCGGCGCGGGTCCGCTGAACCTGCTGATCGACAGCACCGGTATCAAGGCTGAGGGCGAAGGTGAGTGGAA
>NZ_JAATOX010000243.1 GCF_011806385.1 Phaeobacter sp. HF9A
ACCGCGCTGGTCGATCAGTTCTACAAGGACGTGCAAAAGCTTGGCGGCGGGCGCTGGGATACCTCGGCGCTGATCAAACGCCTGCGGGCAATGGGCTGATCGAAATCGTTAAAGCAGAAAAGCCTCCCAGATGAAGGGAGGCTTTTTTCTTATTGATAAGAATGGGTATTCCCAAGAGGATCAGGGGATGATGCGCGTGTATTTGGAGCCTTCAAGCGTGGCGCCAACCCGCAGCCCGGCCTGACCAAAGACCGCCGCGATCACCGGCGCGGTCAGGGTATTGGTGTCGGCGGTCAGCGCATTGCCTTCGTCCTTCACGACATATTCAAGATCCGCGCCCGCGGTCCAGCCAGAGGAGCGACGGAAGCGCGCAAGCGCTTCTTTTGTCATGAAAAACAGCACCTGTGCATATTGCTGTGCACCGATCTGAAGCCCGGCATTGCCCTTGACCGAGGCATAATAATCGACGCTGATGCCATTGATCCGCAGCGCACCACGGCCATAGGCGCCGCCAAAGATGAAACCGGCTTCGGTCACCAGAGGGATCACCAGCATGCCTGCGGACTTTTCCGCCAGATCCCGAGTGCCGGGATAACGGGCATACATCTGGTTCAGGGTGGAATCGACGCGAGCGTCGATCTTGACGTCATTGGTATTGCCCACACCATTGCCACAAGCGGCGGTGACGCCAAGGGTTGCAAGCCCGGCAGCGGTAAAGGCGCGACGCGATAGGGTCTTGGGGTCTCTGCTCATTTTTTGATAACCTGCAATTTGTTACGGCACGATGTGCACGCGATTTTTTCGCCATTATATGCACAATTGAGCAGCCTGTCATCTTGAACCCGCGCACGATGGGCGGGTTCTCGCTGTTCTATCGGGGCGGGCGTGAACGCGCTAGCTGTTCAGGATCTTGGCGACCTGAGGTGCAAAATAGGTCAACACCCCGTCACAACCGGCGCGGCGGAAGGCCATCAGGCTCTCGAGCATGACCTTGGTGCCGTCGATCCAGCCATTTTGCGCGGCAGCCTGGATCATCGCGTATTCACCAGAGACCTGATACGCAAAGGTCGGCACGCCAAAATCGCGTTTGACCCGGTGACAGATGTCAAGATAGGGCAGCCCCGGTTTGACCATCACCATGTCCGCGCCCTCATTCAGGTCGCGCGCGATCAGCCGCATCGCTTCGTCACTGTTGCCCGGATCCATTTGATACGTCTTCTTATCCCCGGTCAGCGCCCCGGAGGCTCCCACCGCATCCCGGAACGGGCCGTAGAACCCAGAGGCGTATTTGGCGGCGTAGGACAGGATCGTGACATTCTTGTGCCCTGCCTGTTCCAGCGCGCTGCGCATGGCGCCGATGCGACCATCCATCATGTCGGAAGGGCCGATGATATCGGCGCCGGAGTCGGCCTGGGCCATGGTCATCTTGACCAGGGCCTCGACCGTTTCGTCATTGCGAATTT
>NZ_JAATOX010000244.1 GCF_011806385.1 Phaeobacter sp. HF9A
GTTGCAGGATCTGCTGAACGTCGGAGGCCACTTTGTAGTGCTCTTCGCCAACGATCTGCGGGTCCATCAGGCGCGACGAGGAGTCGAGCGGGTCCACAGCCGGGTAGATGCCGAGCTCGGAGATCGCACGGTTGAGAACGGTGGTCGCGTCCAGGTGGGCAAAGGTGGTTGCCGGCGCGGGGTCGGTAAGGTCGTCCGCGGGAACATACACAGCCTGGATCGAGGTGATCGAGCCGTTCTTGGTGGAGGTAATACGCTCCTGCATCGCACCCATGTCGGTGGCCAGCGTCGGCTGGTAACCCACAGCGGAGGGGATACGACCAAGCAGAGCCGAAACCTCGGAACCGGCCTGGGTAAAGCGGAAGATGTTGTCCACGAAGAACAGAACGTCGGTGCCGGACTGGTCGCGGAACTGCTCGGCCAGGGTCAGGCCGGTCAGAGCAACACGGGCACGCGCACCCGGAGGCTCGTTCATCTGGCCGTAAACCAGAGCCACCTGCGACTCTTCGAGGTTGTCGGGCTTGATCACGTTGGATTCGATCATCTCGTGATACAGGTCGTTGCCTTCACGGGTCCGCTCGCCAACACCGGCGAACACGGAGTAACCCGAGTGCACTTTCGCGATGTTGTTGATCAGTTCCATGATGAGAACGGTTTTACCCACGCCCGCACCGCCGAAGAGACCGATTTTGCCGCCTTTTGCGTAGGGCGCCAGCAGGTCGATCACCTTGATGCCGGTTTCCAGCACTTCGGATTCGGTGGATTGTTCGTTGAATTCCGGCGCCGGCTGGTGGATCGCGCGGGTTTCGGTCGCGACGATCGGCGCGCCTTCGTCCACGGGTTCGCCCACGACGTTCAGGATGCGGCCCAGGGTGGCGTTACCGACCGGGATGGTGATCGGAGCGCCGGTGTCGGTCACTTCCTGACCGCGCACGAGACCTTCGGTCGCGTCCATCGCGATGGTGCGGACAGAGCCTTCGCCGAGGTGCTGAGCAACTTCCAGGACCAGTTTCTTGCCATTGTTGTCGGTGGTGAGGGAGTTCAGGATCGCCGGCAGATCGCCGTCGAACTGGACGTCCACAACGGCGCCGATGATCTGGGTCACCTTGCCTTTTGCATTTGCCATTTGTTCGTCTCCGGTTGTCTCTTAGAGCGCCTCGGCGCCCGAAATGATTTCAATCAGCTCGTTGGTGATCACGGCCTGACGCGAGCGGTTGTACTCGATGGTCAGCTTGTCGATCATCTCGCCCGCGTTGCGGGTCGCGTTGTCCATCGCGCTCATCCGAGCCCCCTGTTCGGAGGCTCCGTTTTCCAGCAGACCTGCAAAGATCTGTGTTGCCACACCACGCGGCAGCAGATCGGTCAGGATCGCCTCTTCGCCGGGTTCGTAATCCACGACCGTGCCAGCCGCCGCATCCGCAGCCTCGGCCTCGAAGGTGGCCGGGATGATCTG
>NZ_JAATOX010000245.1 GCF_011806385.1 Phaeobacter sp. HF9A
ACCGCGCTGTCGCCATTCCCGTATTGAACCCAGATGGAGGATGACGGGATGAAGCTATTTATTGGATTGGATGTGTCGTTGGCGAAGACCGCGGTGTGTGTGGTCAGCGAGCATGGCTAGATCGTCAAAGAGGCTGAGGCTGAAAGTGAACCCGAAGCTTTGGCGCGCTGGTTGGACGAACTTGACGGCAGCGTCGCAGCAATTGGCCTGGAAGCCGGGCCACTGTCACAATGGCTGCACCGAGGGCTGACTGAGGCTGGCCTTGATGCCGTGCTCATGGAAACGCGCCAAGTGAAGGGAGCGCTGAAGGCGATGCCGATCAAGACAGATCGACGCGATGCAGAAGGGATTGCACGCCTTCTGCATCTCGGCTGGTTCCGACCGGTCCACTGTAAATCCGTCTCCGCTCAGGAAACGCGAGCTGTTCTCGGCGCTCGGAAAGCCATTCAGCAGAACATGATCGCTCTGGAAATGTCGCTCAGAGGTCTGCTGCGGAACTTCGGCCTCAAGGTCGGCGCAATCTCGCGTGGCAGGTTCGAGGCCCGCATTCAGGAGCTGGCAGAAGGTAATCCCATGCTGGAAACCGCAACGGCACCAATGCTGCGCGCCAGAGCAACGTTGCGACGGGAACTGGCAGCCCTTGAGAAACAAGTACGTCAGCTCGCCCAAGACGATCCAGTGTGCCACCGTTTGATGACAATGCCAGGGATCGGTGCAGTCGTCGCTCTGACCTTCCGCGCAGCTGTCGATGATCCGGCACGCTTTCGGTCTTCAAAGAGGGTTGGTCCTTGGGTTGGTCTGACGCCCTCACGCAGCCAGTCCGGTGAACGGGACGTCTCAGGCGGCATCACCAAAGCTGGTGACGTCAATTTGAGGCGCGCATTGTGCCAGGCGGCAACCGTCATGATGAACCATGGCCGATCGACATGGCTGAGAATATGGGGAGCTCAACTCGCACAGCGGCGTGGAAGCAAAATTGCGATGGTCGCCCTCGCACGCCGCATCGCGGTTATTCTTCATCGTATCTGGGTCGATGGCACAACCTTCCAGTCAGATGCGGCACCGAACCCTGTCTGACAGGATGATATCCCACCCGTTGCCTCCCTGATTGCAGGCTTTGAGGTCCCGCAGGGACGTGGTTCCGATGATGCCGTGGTCTGGACTGTCGCTGACACAAGCCAAGCACGCCTATGAGATGGGCACATCGGAATTACATCGAACCAGCATCATGTTGGCAGCCGCCGCGCTGACCACGAACCGAAGCATGTACCCCAAGGATCTCAGCCGAAAGCCGCGACAGAAGCCAGGGTGGGCACCAAAAAATCAAAGGAACCGCTATGGCGGATCAATTGTTCTGCGAAAAACGGCTTGACTGGGACGCCCCCGTTACCGAAGTCCAGAC
>NZ_JAATOX010000246.1 GCF_011806385.1 Phaeobacter sp. HF9A
TTTCTTCTAACGAGAAATATCCCGGAGCGCGAGGCAGCGCCTCGCATATAGCAAAAGGGCCTCCCGAAGGAGGCCCTTTCTCATCTCAATCACGCATATCGCGCGAGGATTTTCGACGCTGCCTCTATGGCGTGTCGATGCGATCCTGGCTTACGCGAGGATCTTCGACACAACGCCGGCGCCAACGGTGCGGCCACCTTCGCGGATAGCGAAACGCAGACCGTCTTCCATGGCGATCGGGGCGATCAGTTCAACTTCGAACTTCAGGTTGTCGCCCGGCATCACCATCTCGGTGCCTTCCGGCAGGGTCACGGTGCCGGTCACGTCGGTGGTGCGGAAGTAGAACTGCGGACGGTAGTTCGCGAAGAACGGCGTGTGACGGCCACCTTCGTCTTTGGTCAGAATGTATGCTTCTGCCTCGAACTTGGTGTGCGGGGTCACGGAGCCCGGCTTACACAGAACCTGACCACGCTCAACGCCTTCACGGTCGATGCCGCGCAGCAGCGCGCCGATGTTGTCGCCCGCTTCACCACGATCCAGCAGCTTGCGGAACATTTCCACACCGGTGCAGGTGGTGGTTTTGGTGTCGTGGATACCAACGATCTCGATCGAGTCGCCAACGTTGATCACGCCACGCTCAACACGGCCGGTCACAACGGTGCCGCGGCCAGAGATCGAGAACACGTCTTCGATCGGCATCAGGAAGGGCTGGTCAACAGCGCGTTCCGGGGTCGGGATGTACTCGTCAACCGCCGCCATCAGCTCGCGGATTTTGTTTTCGCCGATTTCCGGGTCACGCCCTTCCATCGCCGCCAGCGCGGACCCCGCGATGATCGGGATATCGTCGCCCGGGAAGTCGTAGGAGGACAGCAGCTCGCGGATTTCCATCTCGACGAGCTCCAGCAGCTCTTCGTCGTCGACCTGGTCAACTTTGTTCATGAACACGACCAGCGCCGGAACGCCAACCTGACGGGCCAGCAGGATGTGCTCGCGGGTCTGCGGCATCGGGCCGTCAGCTGCGTTCACAACCAGGATGCCGCCGTCCATCTGCGCCGCACCGGTGATCATGTTTTTCACATAGTCAGCGTGGCCGGGGCAGTCGACGTGCGCATAGTGGCGGGATTCGGTTTCATATTCCACGTGCGCGGTGGAGATGGTGATGCCGCGTGCTTTTTCTTCCGGTGCGCCGTCGATCTGGTCGTAGGCTTTGAAGTCACCGAAGTATTTGGTGATTGCTGCGGTCAGCGTGGTTTTACCGTGGTCAACGTGGCCAAC
>NZ_JAATOX010000247.1 GCF_011806385.1 Phaeobacter sp. HF9A
GCAGCCCCATCCCGAGTTCGCCTCCGATTTTGTCGATGGGCTGCTAAAAACCCGCGGCAAGGGTGTCGTGCCCGATGACCAGCTTGAGGCCGCCAAAGAGCGCTTGCACCAGCCGACGGACTCCGATCATATCGCACATGAGATTGCGAATTTTTTCAGGAAAGTGAGGACCTAATGTCGACCCCCACGCATTGGCAGGACACCCTGCCCGAAGCCGCCAGGACCTATCTGGAGGGCCGTCGTCTCGACGAGGTGGAATGCGTGATCTCGGACCTGCCCGGCATTGCCCGCGGCAAGGCGGTTCCGGCGTCGAAATTTGCCAAGCAGGATTATTTCCACCTGCCCGACAGCATCTTTTACCAGACCATCACCGGCGATTGGGCCGATGCTGCGGACGCGGATGGCTGGATCGAAAAAGACATGATCCTGAAACCGGACATGAGCACGGCCACCGCCGCCCCCTGGACCGGCGACTGGACGCTGCAAGTGATCCACGACGCCTATGATCGCGATCATAACCCGGTGCCCTTCAGCCCACGCAACGTGTTGAAACGGGTGGTTGGCCTCTATGAGGCGCAGGGTTGGAAACCCGTCGTGGCGCCGGAGATGGAATTCTTTCTGGTTGCGCGCAATATCGACCCGGCGCGCGACATCGAACCGATGATGGGCCGCTCCGGTCGCCCTGCGGCAGCACGGCAGGCCTATTCGATGACGGCGGTGGATGAATTCGGCCCCGTCATCGACGACATCTATGACTTCGCCGAGGCGCAGGGCTTTGAAATCGACGGCATCACCCAGGAAGGCGGCGCCGGTCAGCTGGAAATCAACCTGCGGCATGGCTCGCCCGTCAAGCTCGCGGATGAGGTGTTCTATTTCAAGCGGCTGATCCGCGAGGCGGCGCTGCGGCACAATTGCTTTGCCACATTCATGGCCAAGCCGATCGCCAATGAGCCCGGCTCGGCGATGCATATCCATCACTCGATCATAGACATGGAAAGTGGCGAGAATATCTTCTCCGGTCCGCAAGGCGGTGAGACCGACGCCTTCTACCACTTCATCGCCGGCTTGCAGACATACATGCCTGCCGGACTGGCGGTGATGGCGCCCTATGTGAACT
>NZ_JAATOX010000248.1 GCF_011806385.1 Phaeobacter sp. HF9A
ATGTTTGGGCGCTCGTTGTTGTAGGACCAGAGCCACTCGGTGGCAATCTGCTGCACTTGGTCGATGGTTTCGAAGATGTGGAGGTCCAGCCATTCGTGCCGGACCGTCCGGTTGTAGCGCTCGACGTAGGCGTTCTGCTGCGGTTTTCCGGGCTGGATGTGGGCCAAGGCGATGCTCTTTTTCTCAGCCCATTCCATGAGGGTGCCGCTGATGTATTCCGGGCCGTTGTCGACTCGAATGGTTCGAGGCGCACCACGCCATTCAATGATCTGGTTCAGCGCCCTCACGACCCGTTCCGCGGGTAGCGAGAAGTCGACTTCGATCCCTAGGCCTTCACGGTTGAAGTCGTCCAGAACGTTCAGCAGGCGGAACTGGCGACCGTCCCCAAGGCGATCAGCCATGAAGTCCATGGACCAGACCTCATTCGCCGCTTCTGGAACCGTCAGCGCCTCGGGCTTTTCTCGCTTCAACCGCTTGCGCGGCTTGATCCGCAGGTTCAGCTCCAACTCGCGGTAAATCCGGTACACGCGCTTGTGGTTCCAGCCATGGCCCTGGACATTGCGCAGGTACAGGAAGCACAGGCCGAAGCCCCAGGTCTTCTTCGCCTTCGTCAGCCCAAGCAGCAGGTCGGCGATCTGCTCGTTCTCATCGTCCAGCTTCGGGCTGTATCGGTAGCAGGTCTCGCTGACATCAAATGCCCGGCACGCCAGCGCGATGCTGACGCCTTTCATCGCCACCGCTTTCACGGCCAACTCTCGGCGTTGAGCTGGCCGTATCATTTTTTTCCGAGCGCCTCCTTCAGGAGGTCGTTCTGCATGCTGACATCGGCGTACATGCGCTTCAGGCGCCGGTTCTCCTCCGCCATAGCCTTCATCTCACTGATGAGGCTGGCGTCCATCCCGCCATACTTGGCCCGCCACTTGTAAAGCGTGGCGCTGCTCATGCCATGTTCGCGGCACAGCTCGGCAGCAGGCACACCGCCCTCCATCTGCCGCAGCACGCCCATGATTTGGGCTTCGGTGAAACGTGTCTTCTTCATCGGAATCTCCTCGTTCATCCTGCCGAGAAAATTCTACTTCCGCATCCCCTTAAGATCGGGGGGG
>NZ_JAATOX010000249.1 GCF_011806385.1 Phaeobacter sp. HF9A
AACGCTCCCTCAACGGCGATCTGGGGCTGGCCTTCTGCCTGGAGGTGGCGAGTGCGCTGCGCGACGATCTGATCCTGCTGGCGATGTCCGCAACGCTTGACGCCGGACCGGTGGCAGAGCTGATGCAGGCCCCGGTGGTGACCTCCGAGGGGCGCAGCTACCCGGTGGAGACCCGCTGGCTCGACAGCCCCCTGCCCGCCCGCGCCCGCAAGCTCGAGGCGCTGGTGGATCTGATCGCGCGCGCCGAAGCCGAGACCCGCGCCAGTGGTGGCGGCATCCTGGTCTTCCTGCCCGGCGAGGGCGAAATCCGCCGCGCCGCCAAGGCGCTGGCCCCGCGCCTGCCCCAGACCTGCGTGGTGCGGCCGCTGTTTGGCGCCCTGCCCTTTGCCGAGCAGCGCGCCGCCATCGCCCCGGTTCCCGAGGGGCGCAAGGTGGTGCTCGCCACCTCCATCGCCGAGACCTCGCTGACCATCGAGGACATCCGCGTGGTTGTCGATATGGGACAGGCCCGGCGGGCGCGCTTTGATCCCGGTGCTGGCATGTCGCGGCTGGTGACCGAACGGGTGACCCGCGCCGAGGCCACCCAGCGGCAGGGCCGCGCCGGTCGGGTCGCCGAGGGCAGCTGCTATCGGCTCTGGTCCAGGGGCGAAGAGGGCGCGCTGATGGCCTATCCCCCGGCCGAGATCGAAGCCGCAGACCTCACCGGCCTGGCGCTGGAATTGGCGCTTTGGGGGGCCGAACCGGGGGATCTGCCGCTGCTGACCCAGCCCCCGACCGGCAGCCTCGCCGAGGCCCGTGCCCTGTTGCAGATGCTGGGCGCACTGGATGGTCAGAACCGCATCACCGAGCATGGCCGCGCGCTTGCCCGGCTGCCGCTGCATCCGCGCCTTGCGCATATGCTGGCGGTGGCGGGTCCTGACAGCGCCACGCTTGCGGCGCTGATGGGGGACCGCGACCCGCTGCGCGGCGCACCGGTGGATCTGTCCCTGCGGCTGGAGGCGCTGCGCGACCTGCGCCGTTTCAGGGATCGCCGCCCCTATCAGGTGGCCGACGCCGCCATCCACAGCATCACCGCCGAGGCCAAGCGCCTGCGCTCTC
>NZ_JAATOX010000250.1 GCF_011806385.1 Phaeobacter sp. HF9A
TTGCGCAGGTCCGGCTTGTCGGAGCCATACCAAAGCGCAGCATCCTTATAGGAAATCTGCGGCCAATCCGCGGCGGCATCCACCTTGCGGCCCTTGCCGAATTCCTCGAACACGCCCGCCATCACCGGCGCGATGGTGTCAAACACATCCTGCTGGGTGACAAAGGACATCTCCAGGTCGAGCTGGTAGAAATCGGTGGGCGAGCGGTCAGCGCGCGGGTCCTCGTCGCGGAAACAGGGCGCGATCTGGAAATACTTGTCAAAGCCCGAGACCATCATCAGCTGCTTGAACTGCTGCGGCGCCTGCGGCAGCGCGTAGAACTTGCCCGGATGCAGGCGCGACGGCACCAGGAAGTCGCGCGCGCCTTCAGGGCTGGAGGCGGTGATGATCGGGGTCTGATATTCGTTAAAGCCACGCTCCCACATGCGTTTGCGGATCGACTGAATCATCTTGGAGCGCAGCACCATGTTGTTCTGCATCTTCTCGCGACGCAGATCGAGATAGCGATAGCGCAGGCGGGTTTCTTCCGGGTATTCCTGCTCGCCAAAGACCATCAGCGGCAGCTCTGCGGATTGGCCCAGCACTTCGATGTCGCGTATAAAGACCTCGATCTCGCCGGTGGGGATCTTGGGGTTCACCAGGCTCTCGTCACGGGCCATGACATTGCCGTCGATGCGGATACACCACTCAGAGCGCACCTTCTCGATCTCGGCGAACACCGGGCTGTCCGGGTCGGCCATGACCTGGGTGATGCCGTAATGGTCGCGCAGGTCGATGAACAACAGGCCGCCGTGGTCGCGAACGCGGTGGACCCAACCGGACAGGCGAACCGTCTCGCCCACGTGGGATTTGTTCAACTCGGCGCAGGTATGGCTGCGATATGCGTGCATGGATCAGGTCTCTTCTCGGTCTGCGGCGGAGCGCGCATCGCGCAGGGCCGCCGGGCAAATTCATCCGCACCCGTACACAAGGTTCACGCGGTCTTGTCAAGCAAACCGGGCGAATTGGCCCTGTTCCGGTGCGGAAATTGCCCGCGCAGCATGGGGCGCGGAGGTTTCAGCGCGAACCG
>NZ_JAATOX010000251.1 GCF_011806385.1 Phaeobacter sp. HF9A
CTTCATCGGAATCTCCTCGTTCATCCTGCCGAGAAAATTCTACTTCCGCATCCCCTTAAGATCGGGGGGGATTACCAGCCTGATCACGCCGTCACCAACTTTCGGGCATAGCTCTTCCATGGGCGCTCCGCATGTCTTTCTCCATCGCAAACGGACGGCACCCGCCGCCCCGCGATCAGCATACAGACTGATCCGGCAGGGCCGCGCCGGTGAAAAAGACATGCGGTCTTACGATAAATCACCGCGACGATCCACATTTTGACAGCATTCGACACATCGACAGAAAGTGGCGAAACAACCTGATCGAGAGTAATCACGCGGCCATGAAGCGACTGCTCGGTTATTGCCAGAGCTTTCGGTCACTGCGATCTGCCAAAGCAAACCTGAGCGGGCTCGAAACGATCAGAGCAATCAAACGCGGCCACATCCAAACCAGAGATCCTGATGTCCGCGGCGAGATCCAATTCATCATCCAGCTCTGCGAATCCGCATGACAAAATGCGCCGCATAGACAACCGTGCGGCCTAGAGAGATTAACACAACAGTCCCGCTCATAGGCCAAGCCTACACGAACACGAAATCGTCTTCACTAATACTCGCTCGGCTGACGCCTTCAAGCTGCACGGATCCGCCGTCCCACTCGATCCTGACGCCAACTCCGGTAGCGACACGGGTAAGGTCGGAGTAGGTGACCCCGCGGAATTCAAGGACATCTGCACCAACTTCAAAGTCTGTGATGATGTCATCGCCAATATAGGAGCTACTAGTATCGAATATGAAAACATCGTCCCCCGCACCTCCATGCAACGTGTCGTTCCCGTTTTGGCCCTCCAAATAGTCACTGTGGCCGTTGCCCCACAAATCATCGTGGCCGCCTCCACCTCTCAGGGTGTCGCTATGAAGGCCCCCCCTCAGCGTATCCGAACCAGAACCACCGCTCAGGCTGTCCGCACCAGATCCGCCTTCAAGCGTGTCGTTGCCTGTTCCACCATCCAGCCGATCATTGCCATTACGGCCATAGA
>NZ_JAATOX010000025.1 GCF_011806385.1 Phaeobacter sp. HF9A
CAGCCCGAAGCGAAATATCTCAGGCGCCGACCGCACGGCCTATCCCGACACCGGCAGCCGCAGCGCCGCGATCAGATCCTGCATATCCTGCGGCAAGGGCGCCTCAAAACGCATCTCCTCGCCCTGCACCGGATGTTTGAACCCCAGCACCGCCGCATGCAGCGCCTGGCGCTGGAACTGCGAAATCGCCGAGATCCCCTGCGGGCTCAGCACCTTGGGCGAAAGCTTGCGCTTGCCGCCATAGGTCGGATCGCCCAGCAAGCCATGCCCCGCATGCGCCAGATGCACCCGGATCTGATGGGTGCGCCCGGTCTCCAGCCAGCATTCCACCAGCGAGACCACCGGCGGCGTGCCAAAGCCTTCGACAATCCGCGCCCGGGTCACCGCGTGGCGCCCGCCCTCAAACAGCACCGCCTGACGCTGCCGGTCGGTCTTGTGACGCGCCAGCTGGGTGGTGATCTTCAGGATATGGCCGGGCTCAAAGCTCACCCCCCGCACCCCGCGCAGACGCGGATCGGTGCCGTCCGGCGTGCCATAGCACAGTGCCTGATAGTAGCGCTCCACCGTGTGGCGCTCAAACTGCGCCGCCAGCCCCTGATGCGCCGCATCGGATTTCGCCACCACCAGAAGCCCCGAGGTCTCCTTGTCGATCCGATGCACAATGCCCGGGCGTTTCACCCCGCCCACACCGGACAGCGCGTCGCCACAGTGATGCAGCAAGGCATTGACCAACGTCCCCGAAGGGCTGCCCGGCGCCGGATGCACCACCATGCCCGCCGGTTTGTTGATCACGATCAGATCGTCATCCTCATAGACCACCTCCAGCGGGATCTCCTCGGGGCCGATATGGCTGTCCGTGGCCTCCTCCACCGTGATCACGATCTGCGCGCCTTCCGAAAGCTTCGCCTTAGCATCGCGCATCACCACGCCATCCACCAGGACCTGGCCCTCCTCGATCAGCCGCGCCAGACGGGTGCGCGACAGGTTGGCTTCGTCTGGCACATCGCGCGCAATTGCTTTATCAAGCCGCTTGGGCGGAGTTTCCGCGATCACAAATTCAATGCGGCGGCTGGCCATGGCAGATCCTTCCGATCCTGAAACACAAGACGAACCGACGCAGCTGCGTGTGCTGCGACGCTCCGTGACCATGCTCACCCTGACCATGGTCGCCGGGGTTCTAGTGGTATTCCCGCTGCTTGTCATCCGCTTGTGGACCGGCGCGGAAAAACCGGCAATGCCACAACTGCCGGCAGAGATCACCCTGCCAGAGGGCGCGACCGCGCGCGCCGTGACCTTTGGCGGCGACTGGATCGCTGTCGTCACCACCGATGACGACATCCTGATCCTGGATGCTGCCACCGGCGATGTACGCCAAAGCCTGCATATCGACTAGGCCAGAGACCTTCCGGCCAATGCGCGCCTCAGGAGCGCAGCAGAACCTTGGTGGAATCCAGCGCCTGGGCGATGCGGGTATATTGGTTGCGCCGTTCCTTGCTGCCCGCACTGCGCAGCAGCACCGTGCGCGCCTCTTCCAGAATGGCCTCGGCCTGCTGGTTGACCGCATCCAGCCGCGCCGCATCCACCGCCGTCAGTGGCCGCGCCGTCGCACCGCCGCCCGGCTTGGTGCTGGTCACCCGCACGGCCCCATTGCCAGAGGCCCGATTGCCGCGAGCCAGGTTTTCCAGCTTGCTGGAGGTATCCTGCAACACCGCGCGCACCTCGTCGTAATCGGTGCCATCCGGGATCTCGGAGGACACCGCGTCCAGCCGCTCCGCCAGACAGTCCACCCGATAACTGGTATCGCTGATCCCGGCACAGAAGGCCTGCACCGTGGCAAGACTGGTCACCAGGGATTGCGCAAAACTGGCCGACCCGAACTGCCCCGAGGGCACAACGACCGTATAGACCAGCTGCTGCTGCGCCTGCGCAACCTGCCCGCTCACAATCAAACAGGCGGCCCCAATTGCTGCCACTGACTGTTTCATCTTGACCTCCAAAAACTACCAAAAACCGATGTATTCACGTGGCAAGGTTAGCCCAAGACACCCCAGCTGCGAAGCCTGCCTGTGGCAAAATCGGCCCCCCGGGCGCGACCCTCAGTAAAACTCCAACATTCCGGCAGCATTCCGCTGATCAAGCCGCGCTGCCGGGCTCGCGCTAGAAAATCATCGAATTTTTGCCGCCATTGCCTTAAGACATGAACTGCGTCCTGCTGATGACGATGTCTTTTGCCAAATAGAGTTTATCATGAGTTCAATCAAACAGCTTTGCTGCGCCGCCCTTTGCATGATCCTACCCGCCACGGCCTCCCACGCTCAGGGTGCCGCCGCCGCAGAAGCCCGCGCGCGGCTGGTCTGCGGTTCGGGAACCCTGGTTTCGGCGACCTATCTGCCGGGTGGTCTGCTGCAAGCCACTTGCCGTCAAAACACGCCAAACAGCACCAGCAATGCCGGCAATGCCAATAGCGGAACCGGCGGCGGCAACGGGCTGGGCACCGGCGGCCTTGGTGGCACTGGCATTGCAGGAACAACCGTCGCTGTGGGTGTAGCGCTGACCGTGATCTCCTCCGGGGGTGACACCGCGACGACCACCACAGAGGCCAGTGCAGGTCCGACCAATCTCGAATAGCGCACGCCGCAGGCTCCAGGCTCTTGCGAGGCGTGCATAAGGTATGAACCGCCCGACAGCTGCGACTTCGCGCGGCTGAACCGGCGAAGATTGCAAGAAAATAGCGAAACGCAGGAGCCATCAGGTAAAGACCCAAGCCGCCATGGGGCTACGCCCCTAGCCCCGAGATCACGCCGTGGAGCTGGTGTATTTCAATCTTTTTTGTCTGTGTGGTGGGGAATGGTACCGCCTCCCTGGCTTGAACAGGGGACCTCTGGATCCACAATCCAGCGCTCTAACCAACTGAGCTAAGGCGGCACTGAGGGGCCGTTTATAGCACAGAAAATCAGAGCGCAAGAGGCCATGTCACAAGTTTTTTGCAGAAGCCCGAATTCTCTGTGCTGACCCCTTTGACACGGGCCGAACTTGGCGCCTTTGCCCCACCCGGGCCCGCCCCTGAGCGGCCTGGCGCTGCCGTGGCGGGCGGCCTTTCAAATGGGGTGATTCTATATCCAAGTGGCGAGGCCGTTGATCTTTCGGTCCTTCCGGTGGCCGCGCCTGCGGGTTTTTCGGGGAACATCTTGCCTTTTAAGCGTTTGCAAGCTAGCAGATATGCCTTCACAGCTTGGCCCCCAAAGGAGCGGCACATGGGTATCAACACCGAACGCGATATCGAAGCCAACATGCAAATCGGCCCGACCGATGCTGGCATGGTTCGTATTTTCATCGAAGCCAATGGCGTCGAAGTTCCGATGGATTTCGATCCCGAAGAAGCCGATGAAATCGCTGATGAAATTCGTGCAGCCGCCATGGCCGCCCGTGCCGTCAGCGACTGACGCGCCGTCAAAGTAACAAAAAATTGGCGACCGACAGGCCGGGCCCAGCGCCCGGCTTTTTTGCGCCTTATTGTTGCCGGGAAATGGCCCGGGCACGGCGCGCAGCCTTACCCGGCCAGGCTCTGGTTAATTGGCTAATACCCATGCCCACATAGGGATATGCGTAAGATTTTATCCGTTGCATTTACGTAGGTTAGGGCCGTGTTAACCTAAGTCTCCAGATGATTAAGAGACGTCAAGTGTCTACTTGGAGCCTGTGCTATGTATGAATTTTCCACCCCACCTTTGGGGGTACTGGTCAACCTGCCGGGCGCCATCGCTTCGGCCAACGGGCCGCAGGCGGCAGCGCTCTCCCTTTCCAACACCGACAGCCTGACCACCAATCAGCTGCAAAACCACGTCGCCCAGGCCCGCCGGGCCCGCAACAAGCTGATCGACCAGGTCTCCAAACCGCCCCAGCCCGGCTGGAAGGTCGCGATGGAGCAGATTTCCGATACGGTGACGCAGATGGAGCGGGTGCTGACCTTCCTCCAGACGCAAACCGGCGCCTTGCCCGCGAAACCGGCGGAGGACATGAATGCCATCGCGGTATTTCCCTCCGGTGACGCGATGCAGCAGTCCGGCAAAACGCCGGAACGTCTGCCGTCGGCGGTAGAAACCCCGACGGCCCCCTTTAGCGCCGCCACCGCAGCGGACCGCGCGCCCCGCGTCATCTACGTGATGGACGAAGGCGTGATGATCCTGGGCCGCCCCGAAGGGCCGTCTCCCGCCGCCTCGCAGCGCCGAGAGACCCGCACGGAGGCCGCCTCCCAGGCCGCGCCCGCAACGTCGAACCGCGCCAGCGCCACCATCGTCGCCTTGCCCCTGACAGAAGAGCAGCAGCGCGCCAGCGCCGATCTGATCACCCTCGCTCGCAACGCCTACGAGCAGCTGCAACGCAGCCAGCCGGATCGAGAAGCCGCCGCGCTGGTCACGGATCGCGATGTCGGCCTCACCGGCAATCTGTCGCAGGACCCCGCCGCGCCTCCCTCGCCCGAGCGTGTGGATCTGACCCAGACGGCCGGTGCGGTTGACCCCGCGCGGAGCAGCCCGGCACAGGCAGCCCCCAAGGTGCCCACCGTACAGGACGCGCTGCTGGCGCCGGTGGACCCGTTTGAGGAAACGCCCGCAGAAGAGGCCGCCGCCCCGCAGGAAGCACAGCGCATCCTGGCCCTGCAACTGGATGGCGCAGGCGACATTATCTACATCGTGCCACCTGCCAAGGCGGCGATGGATCTGATCGCCTGATCCCGCGCCCCAGGGCGCATACAGACCCGGCCCGAGCGCGCCTGGCTCACGCCCCGGATCCAGCCTCGGGGGCGGCGATCAGCAGCCCATCCCGTCCGGGGCGCGGATCGCGCAGACGGTGCAGCCGATGGGCCGCATCCATGGCGAATTTCTGGATCAGCTTTTTGCGCCGCGCCGGCGCCAGCTTTTGCTCCGGCGCCATTCGAACCACCTCCGCATCATAGGCATCCGCAAGGATCAGCCCGCTGTCCTCCGGCAACAGCGCGGTCGGGAAATCCGTATCCACCGCCCAGAAATAGCGGTCGCACCACTCCAGATAGCCCTGCCATTTGCTGTCGCCCTGAAAATCGGCGCGGCTGGATTTGCACTCGATCACCCAAAGCTCCCCCTTGGGCCCCAGCGCCATCACATCCACCCGCAGCCCCCGGCAGGGCACGAATTCCTCGATCCCGGCAAAGCCAAGCGACCGCAAATAGCGCCCCACCCCACGGGCAAGCCGTTGGCCGGGTTGCATATTCGCCAGCGCGCGCCCCTCCGGCGCGAGGCCCGGATCGAAGGGTCCGTCCTCAGCCAGGGACGCCGTGGAATTCGAGATCAGCTTTGCCATGCCCCAGGGTGAACAATTCATGAACAAAAATCAAGCCCCACCGCAGCGCCCTGCCCCCTTGTGCCGGCCCCTCCGCCACATTAGGTAATGCCTCAGGCGGGTTCTGCCCTTCTTGTGACAGGCAGCATTCCAGTGGCCTTAAGCAAATCCGAGGGAGCTGGCTCTGTCTGGATCCTGGTCCATTTACCTGGCGCCCACCTGTACATACAGGTCCTCGGGAATCAAAGCCGCACGGTTGACTGGCGGTTCTCGCCACTGTCTCCTCCATGGGAGGCGCTGCGCCAAGACGCAGCACCACGACGAAAGAGGCCGCGCCCCGGGATCCCGGACGCGGCCTTTGTCTTTTCCGTGATCTGCCGTCCCGGCGTCAGGCGGGATCAGCCCCGGCGTTGCGCAGCGGGGCGCTTGGCTGTGGCGGGCACCGGAATCGGGCGCAGCTCCGGCTGCATCTGCGCACCGATGCGGCGACCGCCGCGCGGGGTGTCGTCGCGCTCGGCCATCGACATGATCTTGAAGCCAAACTGCACGCCGCCAAACACCACGCCGTTGGAGATCCACAGCGCAAAGACCGCAACCAGCCCGGCGTCGCTGCCAAAGACCAGCGATCCCAGATTGGCGATATTGAACCACAAGAGCAGCGCCACAAAGATCGCGGCAAGCACCGCGCCCCAGATCGCACTGCGGATATAGAGTTTGATGAGTTCTGGCATGGCTGCCTCCGCGCTGGTTTCAACCAAAAGATAGGGTCGAACATGCCCCCGGTCCAGCCTTGCAAAGAAGCTGCGACGATTTTACCGCCTTTCTGCGTATAACACTCCAAAGGGGCCGATGAGCCCCAGACATAACCCGCGACTGGCGGCAAGGGGACAGGGCTCATGGCATTCACACAGCGGATCGGTCGGTTTCTCGTCAATCGGCCCCATCTGATCAACTGGGGGATCGGCATTGCCATTGTCACCCTGCCCCTGATGGTCTGGCTGGACCTGATGGCGATCACCGATCAATCCCTGCGCCGCCAGACACAGGCGCTGGATGCGGTGCTGGACACCATGCGCAGCTATTACGCGCAGAACGTGATTGCCCGGCTGGACCCCGACAGCCCTACGGTTGCCACCCATGAGTATCACGATCAGGACGGCGCCATCCCGATCCCCGCCACCATGGCGATCGAGCTGGGAGAGCAGATCTCCTCTCACGGGTTGAACCTGCGCTATCGCTTTGCCTCGGATTATCCCTTCAAGGGGCGCGGAGAGAGCAGCCTGACCGCAGAGGAAAGCCGCGCGCTGGCGGAGTTCCGGGCGGGCAGCGACCGGCCGCATCTGTTCTTTCGCAACGAGGATGCCAGCCTCTTTGCCCATAGCCTGACCATGGTCACCCCGGTGGTGATGGAGCCCACCTGCGTCGCCTGCCACAACAGCCACCCCCAAAGCGCCAAGACCGACTGGAAGGTGGGCGATATCCGGGGCGTTCAATCCTACAGCATCAGCCAACCGGTGGCGGTCAGCCTGATGTCCTTCAGCCATCTGCTGGCCTATATGATCGTCGCAGGCAGCCTTGGCGTGGTCTTTGCGCTGCATCAGCTGCGGCTGGCCAACCGGTTCAAGAAACTCAGCGAGGAGCTTTCCTCCAACAATGAATTCCTGGCCGGGATTTCGATGAAGATCTCGCGCTACCTGTCGCCGCAGGTCTACCGGTCGATCTTCTCGGGCGAAAAGGATGCTGAAATCTCCACCGAGCGGAAAAAGCTGACGGTGTTTTTCTCTGACATCAAGGATTTCACCCAAACCGCCGAGACCCTGCAACCGGAGGAGCTCACCGCGCTGCTGAACGAGTATTTCACCGAAATGTCGGTGATCGCGGCCAAACATGGCGCCACCATCGACAAGTTCATCGGCGATGCCATCGTGGCCTTCTTTGGCGACCCCGAAACCCTTGGCACCGCCGAGGACGCGCGCGCCTGCGTTCGCATGGCGCTGGAGATGCAGGAGCGGCTGGGCGAGCTGGAACAGGAATGGCGGGCGCGCGGCATCGACCGCCCCTTCCGCGCCCGCATCGGCATCAACACCGGCTATTGCAACGTCGGCAACTTCGGCTCGCGCGAGCGGATGGATTACACCATCATCGGCGCCGAGGCCAATCTCGCCGCCCGGCTGGAAGCCGCCGCCGAACCCGGTGGCATCGTGATGAGCCACGAGACCTACGCCCATGTGCGCGACTTTGTGGCGGCAGAGCCAATGCCCGCGATGCAGTTCAAGGGGATCAGCCGCGACGTGCACCCCTATGCCATCGCCCCCGGCCGCGCCAACAACCTGCCCCCGGCAGAGGCCAGCCATGACGGCAAGAGCCTGACCGTGCATCTGGACCGGCTCGACGCTGCGACACGGGCCAAGCTGGAAGCGCTGCTCGGCAGATAGCCCGGCCCCATCCGCAATAAAAAACGGCGCCCCGAAAGAGGCGCCGTTTGTTGTTTTCAAAAGACCTGCGATCAGGTGTGGCGACGTTCGCTCATCAGGCCGCGATAGATCGCAAAGCACATGACCAGCAGCACCACCGTGAACGGCAGACCGGTGGAGATCACCATGGATTGCAGCGATTGCAGACCACCGGCAGAGAGCAGCAGCACGATCGCTACGGCGCCCTCAAAGATGCACCAGAAGGCCCGCTGCGCTGCCGGGGCGTCCACTTTGCCGCCTGCGGTGATGGTGTCGATGACCAGCGAACCGGAGTCCGAGGAGGTCACGAAGAACACGATCACCAGCACGATACCCACCAGCGAGGTGATGCTGGCCAGCGGCATGACGTTCAGCATCTTAAAGAGCTGAAGCGGCAGACCGGCGTCTTGTGCGGCGGTGTAGCCATCGGCGATCACCTGGTGAATTGCGGTGCCGCCAAAGACGCTCATCCACAGCACACAGACCATCGAGGGGATCAACAGCACGCAAATCATGAACTCGCGCACGGTACGGCCACGGCTGACGCGGGCAATGAACATGCCGACGAAGGGCGACCAGGAGATCCACCAGGCCCAGTAGAACGAGGTCCAGCCCTGGCTGAAGTTCACGTCCTCACGGCCGATCGGGTTCGACAGCGCCGGCAGATACTCGATATAGGCGACCAGCGACTCCCAGAACAGCGACAAGAGGAACATGGTCGGTCCCACCAGCAGCACAAAGATCAGCAGAACGAAGGCCAGCCCCATGTTGATTTCCGACAGCACTTTCACGCCGCCATCCAGGCCACGCATCACCGAAACCAGCGCGATCGAGGTGATGATGGTGATCAGGATCACCTCGGTGGTGGAGCCGATCGGCAGGCCGAACAGCTCGTTCAGACCCGCATTCGCCTGGGTTGCGCCAAAGCCGAGCGAGGTTGCCAGACCAAACAGCGTGGCAAAAACCGCAAGGATGTCGATCACGTGACCCACCCAGCCCCAGACCGCATCGCCAAAGATCGGATAGAAGGCCGAGCGAATGGTCAGCGGCAGACCCTTGTTATAGCTGAACAATGCCAGCGCCAGCGCCACAACCGCATAGATCGCCCAGGGGTGCAGACCCCAGTGGAAGATCGTCGCCGCCATCGCCAGACGTGCCGCGGCTTCCTGATCGCCCGCGGCAGCGCCCAAGGGCGCCCAGTCGGTGCGCACGCCGTTTTCAACAACCGTACCGCCCATGGAAGAGCCAAAGTGGCTCAGCGGTTCGGACACGCCATAAAACATCAGACCGATGCCCATACCGGCCGCGAACAGCATCGCAAACCAGCCGACATAGCCGTAATCCGGCACTGCCTCGGTGCCGCCGAGGCGCACTTTGCCCAGCGGCGTGACAATCAGCAGCAGGCAGAAGATCACAAAGATATTCGCGGCGCCGAGGAAGAACCAATCAAAGCCCTTGGTGACAGAGCTGAACAACCAGGAAAACAATGTCCCTGCCTGTTCAGGCAGAGCAAGCGCGTAAAACACAAAGGCCACGATCGCGAGGCCAGAGACTGCAAACACCGGGTTGTGGATGTCAAACCCGATCGGCCCAAGCGAGCCTTCCAGGTTGTCCTGTCCAATTTCATAATCGGTGTCGATAATATGAGCAGCCCCGTCCGGGGTTGGGATACCCTCGGGCGATTCCGTCGTTTGGTCGGTCATGGATGCCGCCTTTCGTTTCGGAGTTTCATCAATTCGTCAGATCTCAAGCCCGCACCAGCAGCACGGAGGCCTTGCTATGTGCGGCCACATGCGCCCCATGTCCGGTCCAGATATAATCGGACATATTCGGAACATGGCTCGCCATCACCACCAGATCGGCACCCAGATCGCTGATCGCTTTTTCAAGCGCCTTGTTCAGGTCGATCGCCGGGTCATGGCTGAGGATCGTATGGCTGGAGGCTTGCACCCCATGTTGCGCAGCCTGGCTCTGAGCGAAATTTTCCAGCTTTTGTTTATATTCTTCCGGCGTGTGTGCAACCACTCCGGGGCTGGCCGACGTCACGCCAACATAACATATTGCGGCGTTATGGATCTTGGCCAGATCCGCGGCGACTTGCAGAGCTTTCTGCAAAGCCGCCTCATGTGCCAGGTCAACTGGCACCACTATATTAGAAAACATCTCCCCTCCTGCGTCAGTAGACTCTTTGGTCCGTTTTCTTTCGATGGGCTCATAAATTCGTTCAATTCCTGAAGCCGCCGCCCATGTGGTTCAGGCTGACAGGTTTTCCGATGCAACGCAAACACGCCACAAAACCCGATCATATAGTTAAAGCCGCTCCACGCCCCAGCAGACAGATGAGACGCGACGCTTTACGAACGAAAAAAGGCGCACGCCGGGAAAACATGCACCTTTTGATAATATTTTAGGACTTTGCGTCGCGAGACTCAACCCAAGTCAAGGACTTATCTCAGAACGCCTCGGGACGGGCTTCGCGCGCCATATGGTCCAGCACCGCATTGACGAAACTCGGCTCGCGCCCCTCGGGGAAAAACGCCCGGGCGATGTCGACATATTCGTTGATCACCACTTTGACCGGGGTCGTGCTCTCGACAAATTCGGCCCCCGCAGCGCGAAACAGCGCCCGCAGGGTGGGGTCGATCCGGGCGATCGGCCATTTTGCCACCAGGGCACGGTCGGTCATCTGGTCGATCTTGGCCTGATGGTTGACCACATCCTTGACCAGCTTACGGAACAGCCGGGTGTCGCCCTCGGCGAACTCGCCTTCCTCATAGACCGCGCCAAAGCGATGGTTCTCGAACTCGGCGATCACCTTGTCATAGGATTGATCGCTGTGCTCCATCTGAAACAGCGCCTGCACCGCATAAAGACGGGCAGCAGAGCGGGCCTGCGTCTTGTTCTTTCCCGGTTTCGGGGCGTCTGTCGAGGTCATGGCGGGGGTGATCCGGTTCTTGGGGGATTAAGCGAGCCGGTTGGAATCGTCCGTTAGCACCTTAAAGCCGACTCCCTTGGTCTGGGCGCCCCACTTACGCGTCAGCGCAATGAGATGCAAGGCCGCAGCCGCGGCACCGCCGCCTTTGTTCTGGTCGTCCGGATTGGCACGCACCTCGGCCTGTGTGCGGTTTTCCACCGTCAGGATGCCATTGCCGATGCAAAGCCCCTGAAGCCCCAAAAGCTGAAGCGCCCGGCTGGAGTCATTGCAGACCGTATCGTAATGGGTGGTCTCGCCCCGGATCACGCAGCCCAGCGCCACGTAGCCGTCGAAATTCGACGCGCGGTCGGAAATGCTGATCGCGGTCGGAATCTCCAGCGCGCCGGGCACCTCGACCAGCTCATAGCTGCCGCCCGCCGCCTCGATCTCCGCCTTGGCACCGGCGACCAGATTGTCGGCGATATCCTTGTAGTAAGGCGCCACCACGATCAGCAGCTTCACCGGCTTGTCAAATTCCGCCCGCGGCAGGATGTAGTGGCTTTCATGTCCGGCCATGATGTTGGGCTCCTTCAGGACGTGGAGGACAGGATCGGACGGGTGCCGACGATCGACAACCCATAGGCATCCAGACCTATATATTTGGTTTGCGGCGAGTCGGTGAGCAGGATCAGCTCCTGAACCCCAAGTTTATTGAGAATTTGCGCCCCAAGCCCGGTCTGCTTGATGGTGCGCGGCCCGTCATCCTCGGCAGCATAGAGCGCATTGCGCGGCTGGCGGAACAGGCAGACAATGCCGCGCCCCTCCTCGGCGATCAGCTCCATCGCCCTGGGCAGCTCCCCCGCCGGTTTTGGCCCAAGCCCCAGCAGATCGGAGGCCTCATGCAGCGCATGGGTGCGGATCAGCACCGGCTCGGGCGTGGTGATATCGCCCTTGATCAGCACCACATGTTCCACACCGTGGGTCTGATCAGTGAACAGCCGCATCTCCCACGCGCCGCCATATTCCGAGCTCACGCTGGAGCGCCCGGTCTCATCCACCAGGTTGTCGTTCTTGGTGCGATAGGAAATCAGATCGGAAATCGTGCCGATCTTCATGTCATGCTGCCTGGCGAACTCCACCAGATCCGGCAGCCGCGCCATGGTGCCGTCTTCCTTCATGATCTCGCAGATCACCCCGGCCGGCTTCAGCCCCGCCAGCCGCGAGATATCCACCGCCGCCTCGGTATGGCCCGCCCGCACCAGGACCCCGCCCCGCTTGGCGCGCAGCGGGAACACATGCCCCGGGGTGGCGATCGCCGCCATCGTGTTCTGCTCGTTGATCGCCGTCGCCACGGTCAGCGCCCGATCCGCGGCGGAAATCCCGGTGGAGACCCCCTCCCGCGCCTCGATCGAGACGGTAAAGGCGGTCTCATGGCGCGAGGAATTGTTCACCGCCATCATCGGCAGGCCAAGGCTGTCGATCCGCTCTGCGGTCATCGGAAGGCAGATCAGCCCGCGCCCATGGGTGGCCATGAAATTGATCGCATCCGCATCGGCAAACTCCGCCGCGATGACCAGATCGCCTTCGTTTTCGCGATCCTCGTGATCGACCAGAATATACATCCGCCCCGCGCGGGCCTCGGCAATGATATCTTCAATCGGGCTGATGGCGTCACGCAGTTCAGCTTCGACGGGACCGGGCGTTTCATAGCTCATGGGCGAAGGGCCTTTCGCTGGAGAGGAGGCGCGGCGGGTGGCTCCCGCGCCGCGCAGAGACTGTGCCCGTCGGGATAGACCACGCAAGCCGCAAATACCAGCCCCGCAAGCGGCATATGCGGCCTCATCAACGGCGCCACAGGCGGCAGGGGCTTTGCCCCTCTTGGCCTTTCGGCCAATTCACCCCAGGATATTTGACGTTAGAAGAAAATAGCGCGCGCGTATCTTCTTCTAACTCCAAATATCCCGGAGCGCGAGGCAGAGCCTCGCAAGGTGTTGCGCCATCAGCGCACGCGGCGGTTGCTGGATCTCAAGGCCGTGCTGCTAGGTTTTCCGGGATCGCGATCAATCGCCGGAGCCAATGCCCGGCACACCAGGAACCGGCTCCCTGACGTTGGGGGCAGTGCAGAGATAAATTTGAGCACGCGGGAAGATATTCCCGGCCATCTCCGCCCCGTGGCGGCGCCGCCATCTTTATCCGACGGGCAGACAACAGATGATCCCTCTCTCACAACAGAAGGATCAGGCCCCCAGAACCAGACGGCACCAGACGGAGCCAGACGGAACCAGAGGGGGGCGAGACAGGAGACCGGGACGCGTCGGCGGCAACCCGGCATTTGGCCTGCGCTGCGCCCTTAGGTCAGGCCAAAAATCTCGTAGTCGCGCGGGATATGCTGGGTGGCGACCCACCAGTCCGACGCCCGTGTCCGGAGCTGATGCGCCTCGAATGCGGCGGCATCCGTGAAACATTCCTCGACGCTCCAGACCAGCGGATCGGCGGTCTGCGCGACCTCGAAGGACACACAGCCGGGCTCGGCGCGCGTCAGGCGGATATGCTCGGCAAGATGCGCCTGGATCAGCGCCGCATCCGCCGGCGTCGCGCAGATCACGCGCCCGCTCAGGCGCACCGTGCCATTTGAGATATCGTCGCTCATGTCCGTCCCTTCTCCCTTACCCGGCCTTCGCGGCGCGAATCTCGCGCTCCAGCGAATCCAGAACCCGCGAGCGATCCGCCTTGGTGAAGCCCTTGCCGCCGCCCGCCATGCCCAGCGGATTGGCGGCGCGCAGGTCGGCCATCAGATCGCGCATCGCCAGTTGCTGGCCGATATTGGCCTGCGTGAAACGCTCGCCATTGTGGCGCAGCACCCGCGCGCCGGCCTCGATGCATTTTGCCGCCAGCGGGATATCCCCGGTGACCACGATATCGCCTGGCCCGCAGCGTTCGGCGATCCACATATCGGCCACATCGGCGCCCGCATCGACGATCACGGTTTCCACCAGCGGATTGGCCGAAGGGCGCAGCCCGCCGTTGGAGACCACGAACATGCGCAGGTTGTGGCGGGTTGCCACCCGTTCCGCCTCGGCTTTCACCGGGCAGGCATCCGCGTCGGTATAAAACGCGCCCACCCTGCGGCCTTGCCCTTGCCTGCATCATCGCCAGCTTTCTTGGCGGGGGCCTTCTTGGGTTTGGTGACCTTCTTGTCCTTGTATTCGTCCGGGATCGGCATCCGGTTAAAGGCATCCAGACCGGCGATCTTGTAGGCCTCGGCCAGCGTCGGATAGTTGAAGGTATTCTGCACGAAGTAATCCACCGTGCCCTTGAGGTTCAGCACCGCCTGGGCGATGTGGATGAGCTCGGTCGCGCCTTCGCCGACGATCTGCACGCCCAGGACCCGGCGCGTCTTGATCGAGAACAGCATCTTCAGCATGCCATGCTCCAGCCCCATGATATGCCCGCGCGAGGTCTCGCGGAAGCGGGCAACGCCGACCTCATAGGGCACGCCGCGTTCTTTCAGCTCTTCTTCGCTCATGCCGCAGGTGGACATCTCCGGCACCGAATAGATGCCATAGGGGAACCAGGGGCTCTCGGGGACGGTGGGCACATCGACCGCGTGGCAGGCGGCAACGCGGCCCTGCTGCAAGGCGGTGGAGGCCAGCGACGGGTGGCCGATCACATCGCCGGTGGCATATACATGCGGCACTTTGGTCTGATAGCTCTTGCGGTCAACCTCCAGCCGGCCCCGGTGGTCGGTCTCCAGCCCCACGGCCTTGAGGTTCAGCTTTTCGGTATTGCCCATGCGCCCGGCGGCAAACAGCAGCATATCGCCGCGCACGTGGCGGCCATTGGCCAGTGACACCTCGATATGGGAGCCCGCGTCCTCGATATTGTCGATGGCGGAGCCCAGCCGCAGATCGACCCCGTTTTCCAGGATCTGATGGGTGAATTCCTGAATGATGCCCCGGTCGATGAAATCCAGGAAGGTCTCGCGCGGCTCGATCAGGGTCACCCGCACATCCAGCGCCGAGAACATGGTGGCATATTCCACCCCTATGACCCCGGCGCCGACCACGATCAGCGAGCGCGGGATTTCCGCCATCTCAAGGAATTCATCGCCGTCCAGAATGGTGGTTCCGTTGAAGGGCACATAGTCCGGGCGATAGGTGCGGGTGCCGGTGGCGATAAGGAATTTCTCGCCGGTGACGCGGGTGGTGTCGCCCGCCTCGATGTCGACTTCCAGCTCGTTGGGGCCGACAAAATGCGCCAGACCTGCCAATGTTTCCACGTGGTTGCGGTTGAACTGATGCTCCAGCACATCGACCTCGTAATCCAGCGTCATATGCAGACGCCCCTTGAGGTCCTCGGCCTTGATCTGATCCTTCACCCGGTAGCTGCGGCCATAGAAACTGCGCTCGCGCCAGCCGGTGAGGTTCAGCACGGTTTCGCGCAGCGTCTTGGAGGGCACGGTGCCGGTATGAACCGAGACCCCGCCAAACCGGTCCTTGCGGTCGATCACCAGCACCCGACGGTGGAGCTTGGCGGCCTGAATCGCGGCGGTGCGCCCGGAGGGGCCGGAACCAATGACGATCAGGTCGTAATCATACGCGGGGCGGTTGGTGTCGGCGGGGGTCTCGCTCATGGCTTGATTACTCCTTGTAGAGGGCGTCCGCGTGGAAGGAGACATGCTCTTCCATAAAGGTGGAGACAAAGAAATAGCTGTGGTCATAGCCCTTTTGCAGCCGCAGGCTGGCCTCTTGCCGACGGGTGGCAATGGCGGCGGCCAGGGTTTCGGGCTTCAGCAGGTCGAGGAACTGATCGGCGGTGCCGGTGTCCACCAGAACCGGCCCGTCAAAGCCCTTTTCGGCCATCAACAGGCTGGCGTCATGTTTCGCCCAGTCCGCCGCGTCATCGCCCAGATAGGCCGAGAGCTGCTTGCGGCCCCAGTCGCTGCCGGTCGGGTTGCAGATCGGCGCAAAGGCCGAAACCGAGCGGAAGCGGCCCGGCAGGTTCATCGCCAGCGTCAGCGCGCCGTGGCCGCCCATGGAATGGCCGGTGATGGACTGGCGCGACATATCGAGGTTGAAGGTCTCACCCAGCAAGGCGGGCAGCTCCTCGGCGATGTAATCCCACATCTGGAAATGCGGCTTCCACGGGTCTTGGGTCGCGTTCACGTAGAACCCTGCGCCCTGACCCAGATCATAGGCTTCGTCATTGGCGACACCCTCGCCGCGCGGGCTGGTGTCGGGAAAGACGATGGCGATGCCCTGTTCGGCGCACCAGGCCTGAGCCCCCGCCTTGGTCATGGCGTTTTCATGGGTGCAGGTCAGCCCCGAGAGATACCACAGCAGGGGCACCGGCCCCTCTGCGGCCTCTTCCGGCAGGAACAGACCAAATGTCATATCGCAATTGGTCGAGGTGCTGGCATGGCGATAGACGCCCTGAATGCCACCAAAGGCCTGGTTTTCGGCTACGGTTTCCATCGAAGACCTCCTGAAATCAAGTGTTGGCCTATGGCTAACGGGCTGCGGTTCAATAATCCAGAGCCGCAACGCCGCCTTCTCTCCTTTTTGCGCCAGAAGGTTAGGATTGCTTGAAGATCGCAGCAGGAGAGGGCAGCGGCGTGGCTGCCGCATTCGCGACAGGCAAAGTCTCAGGTTTATCGCCAAACGCGCTGGGGACTCAAAGTCCCACCCTGTCACCACGCATAAAGCGTTTTACTGTTTTTCAGCCAGCCGCTAGGCAGAACGGCGCGGAACGAGGGGCGCGCGCTATGGATTTGTCACTTTCCTTTTATGTGGTTGCGACCATTGCGGTGCTGATCACCGGCATTTCCAAAAGCGGCTTTGGCGGTGGGCTGGGGCTGATGGCGGTGCCCTTGATGTCGCTCTTCATCTCGCCGCAATTTGCCGCGGCGGTGATGATGCCGATCCTGCTGGCGATGGATCTGCTGGTGGTCTGGCGCTACCGGCGGCACTGGGATCGCAGGCTGGTGCTGGCGCTCCTGCCGGGGGCGCTGGTCGGGCTGGGGCTTGGGGCCTATTTCTTTGAGGCGCTGCCGGCGGATGCGGTGCGCCTTGTGGTCGGGGTGCTGGCGCTGTTCTTTGTGGTCCAGTTCCTGTTGAAACGCCGCCAGACCGCTGCGCCCGCTGGCTCGGGGCGGCTGGTGCCGGGGATCCTTGGCGCGCTTTCGGGGTTTTCCAGCTATGTCGCCCATGCGGGCAGCCCGCCGGTCGAGGGCTATCTGCTTGGTCAGAAGCTGGAGAAATCCGCCTTCGTGGGCA
Source organism: Phaeobacter sp. HF9A (assembly GCF_011806385.1). Lineage (GTDB taxonomy): Bacteria > Pseudomonadota > Alphaproteobacteria > Rhodobacterales > Rhodobacteraceae > Epibacterium. The sequence continues at coordinate 16,959 of NZ_JAATOX010000025.1, forward strand.
CCTGCACGGTGTATTTCTTCATCCTGAACGCGCTGAAGGCGGTGGCCTATGGGGCCTCGGGTGCCGTCGGCGCGCAGAGCCTGACGGTGAGCCTTGTTCTGGCGCCGATGCTGTTTCTTGGCGTCTTTGCCGGAACCTGGCTGCACAGTCGCGTCGATCAGGCTGTCTTTGTCAAAATCGTCTATGTGTTTCTGGCCGTGACCGCGGCAAAGCTGCTTTATGACAGCGTGCCCGCGCTGTTTCCGGCGCTCTTCGCCCTGTGACCGGCCTTGTCGCGCGGGTTTAGATATCCAGCTTGTCCAGTGTGTTGAGAAGATCCAGCAGCGCCTCATAGCGCTCGGGGCCGAATTTTTCGCGGGTGCGTTCGATCAGCTCCAGGCTGGCGTCGATATTGTCGCGGATGATGGTTTCGCCCGCAGGAGTCAGGGTGATCACCTGACGGCGGCGGTCGGTCTCATCGCGGGCGCGATTGATCAGCTCCTTTTCCTCCAGCTTCTGGAGAATCCGGGTCAGGCTCGGCAGCAGGAGACAGCTTTGCTCGGCGATCTGGGTCGGGTCGATGGCGCCGTTTTCCTGCACCACCCGTAACACCCGCCATTGCTGTTCGGTCAGGTCAACATCGGCCAGCAGGTGGCGAACGGGGCGCATGACCCGTTCACGCGCCCGCAACAGGGCAATCGGCAGAGAACGGTTCGTCGTCGGCAATACATGTGTCATGGGTCCTGTATCGCGCGATGACGCCGACTTGGCAATAACTTCGCAAGGTTAACTATCTCGGCGCGCCCGCTCCCGGCGCCGCCTCAATGCATCTGCGGAAAGCCACCAAAGCGTTTTTCCAGCTCTGCCCGGGGATGCCCCAGCAGGCCAAAGGTGCAGATCTCGACCCGGCTTTGCAGGTCCACCAGCCGCAGCCGTCCGGCGCGGGGGGTCATGTCAAATCCCTTGCCGCGCAGAAGCTCGCGCAGGCTCGGCCAGCTGTCGGCCTTGGTCATCGGGGCGCTCAGGCTGGCGCGCAGCTGCGTCATCGCCTCGGAGTCCAGACGTGCGCGCATCTGGGCGCAGCCCCAGGCGGTCTGACCATAGGCCAGATCTTCGCTTTCCAACGTTTGTAGCTCAGTCCGTTTGTCGTTCTGCATGGGTTCACCCTCCAATCCACTCACTCCCTAGCCTTAGCCTGATCGGCGGCAAAAATGTGACACTCAGAGGTTGCGAGTTGGACCCACACGTACAGTTTGATCTACTTTTGAACGGTTCCCCACGCCCATTGTACAGGGGGCGCGGGGGGGCAGGGCTCAGCGCAGCACTTTGCCTTCGGGCCAGTCGAGGCGGGTGTTGAGGGTGATCACGCGGGTGGAGGCAGGCTGCATTTCCAGATCCCAGGCGAGGATGCCGCGCTGCTTGTCGACGTTTTCTTCGCTGGGCGTGGGGCTGGCGGACCAGCTGATTTCCAGCTCTTCCTGTTCGGAATAGGGCACCCGGTCCAGAACCCGCAGCGGCCAGACCCGGCCTGTCAGGTTCTCCACTTCGATCTCGGCCACCGTGTTGCGCTGGTTGCTGCGGCTGATGACCCCGCGCCCGCCTTCGCTCTGATCCAAAAGCGCGCGACTGATGCGCAGCCCGTCGATGGGGCCAAAGCCCAGCTCCGTCTCGGCCTCCGGCGTCAGGCCGGTGAAATAGCTGCGGCCGATCAATTCGCCATCCAGCAGGAACCGCGCCTCGGCGGGCAAGAGCTCCTCGCCGCTGTCATTGCTGACCCTTGCGATGCGATAGGCGGTTTCGTCCTGCAACGGCACCGCCTGGGCGATGACCTCGGCCTCCAGCTCTACCGGCGGCAGGCTCAGATAGGCCAGCTCGGCGGCGGAGCGCACGCTGACCGGCTCGGCGAATGTATAGGACACGCCGGCCTCTGTTGCCTCAACGCGAAAGCTGTCATCCGCCTCGTCGACGATCATCGGGGCCTCGACCAAGGGTTCCGCCAGGCGAGAGAGGCTCTCGGAGGTGGCCTGGTAACGTGCCTTTGGCTCGATAGGGTCTTCAATCCGGTAGAGGCGGGCGTAAAGCTCGCTCGGTGCGATCGTCTGATCCGGGGTGGAGGTGGAAACCCGCAGCGCCACATCCTCCCAGTCTTCGCCGGTTTCCTGCGACAGGCGGATATCGCGGTGCAGGGTGATCGCCGGGGTGTCGCCGCTGTGCAGGTCGAATTCATAGCTCGGCGTCCAGCGCACGCCCCGGCTCAGGTAGGAGAGGGTGATCGGCACGGTCACATCCTGAGGCGCGATCACATCCAGCGCCAGATAGATCTGCTCGTCATCCTGCTGCGACAGCGCGTCGAGCTCGGCCTGGGCGCTGGCCAGCGCCTGTTTCAGATCCTTCAGCCGGGTTTCGATCTCGCGGCTCTGCGCTTCGGCACGCAGGATGGTGGCACCGGCCTTGGCGGTTTCCTCGGAGATGGTGCCAATCAGCGCGCGCAGCTCGTCGGGTGCGGGCAGCTTGCCACCCTTGCCCTGTCCCATCTGGTCAAGAAAGCCGATCGCCGCCTTGGCGCCCTCTGCGGCCAGCCGGGCCTCGGCGGCCTGTTGTTTTATCGCGTCGATCTGGGTGGTGATCTCTTTCACCCGCGCCTCGGCTTCGCTGCGTTCGGGGCTGTCCGGGGTTTCGATCACCGGAAAGTCACGCCGCATGCGCAGGGCCACCCGCTCCAGCCCGGGGTGATGGATGCGCAGGTTGTCGCGCACCTCCTCAGAGGCGGGCAGACCCTTGATCACGATGCGATGACGCCCCTGCGGCAGGGTGATCTCGGCGCTGCGGGTGATCCGCGCCTGCGAGGGGTAGACGGTGACATCGCTGACCGTGCTTTGGGTGACGAAGGTCTCCGCCAGGGCGGTAGAGGCCAGAAGGCTGGCAGCAAGAGGCAGAAGAAAACGCATGGCAATCACCTATAGGTCAAATGAGATGCGCGAAGCCTCTCTCGCGGGGGGGCAAAAAGCAAGAGGCGCCCAAGTTGGACGCCTCTTGATAGTCAGGTCTTTGCCGATGAGGGCGGACAGGGCTTAGCCCTTCTTCAGGACCTCACGACCCAAGAGCTCGGCGATCTGTACCGCGTTCAGGGCGGCGCCCTTGCGCAGGTTGTCGCTGACGCACCAGAGGTTCAGACCGTTGTCGATGGTGCTGTCCTGACGGATGCGGCTGATGAAGGTGGCGAAATCGCCGACGCATTCCTTCGGCGTCACGTAGCCGCCGTCCTCGCGCTTGTCGATCACCATGATGCCGGGGGCTTCGCGCAGGATATCGCGGGCCTCGTCCTCGTCGAGGAAATCCTCGGTTTCGATGTTGATCGCCTCGGAGTGGCCCACAAACACCGGCACCCGCACACAGGTCGCGGTCAGCTTGATCGACGGGTCGATGATCTTCTTGGTCTCGGCGACCATCTTCCACTCTTCCTTGGTGGAGCCATCGTCGAGGAAGACGTCGATATGCGGGATCACGTTGAACGCGATGTCCTTGGGGTAGACCTTGCGCTGATAATCGTCGGTCGGGTTGTAATGCGCCTTGGTCTGATCCCAAAGCTCGTCGATGGCCTCCTTGCCGGAGCCGGACACGGACTGATAGGTCGAGACCACGACGCGTTTGATCTTGGCGCGGTCGTGCAGCGGTTTCAGCGCCACAACCATCTGCGCGGTGGAGCAGTTGGGGTTGGCGATGATGTTCTTCTTGGCATAGCCATGCACGGCCTCGGGGTTCACCTCGGGCACGATCAGCGGCACATCCCGGTCGTAGCGATAGAGCGAGGAGTTGTCGATCACCACGCAGCCCGCCTTGGCGGCCTTGGGCGCATATTCCTTGGTCGCGTCAGAGCCGATGGCAAAGAGCGCAATATCCCAGCCAGTGAAATCGAATGTGTCGAGATCCTGGGTCTTCAAAGTCTTGTCGCCGAAAGTGACCTCAGTGCCGAGTGAACGACGGGATGCCAGTGCGGCAATCTCATCCACCGGGAACTGGCGCTCGGCCAGGATGTTCAGCATTTCACGGCCCACGTTGCCCGTGGCGCCGGCGACAACGACGCGATAACCCATATTGTTTCTCCAATTTTTCCCGGCCTCATGACCGGCTGCGGTGTGATATCGGGTCTGCGCCCGCATGGAAAGGCGCGAATCCGTGAGAAACCATGTTTCCCCCGGTTTTACGGGGTTTCTTTGCGTTTCACGGCGGTTTTCAGGGTTTCACGGACGGCAGGGACGCCCGCGCGCGGCGGTTTGGCGCGCAGTTTAGCGCGGGGCAGGGCGGCTCAGGGCCGGCTGGGCCGGCTGGGCCGGGGTGGCCGGGACCTCGCCCGGGGTCACAGCTGCGCGAGGCGGCTTTGCGGCGGGCACAAAATCGCGCATTCTGCTCGGGCACAATTGGCGGGCATCCCCCGCGGAGGCCGAGATGACCGATGCAGACCCGTTTTATGACCGCTTGCCCAAGGTGCAGAGCTTTGACGCCCTGACCGGTGGCGCCTGTTTCGTGCCGCTGCCCGCCGATTGGCTGGTGGGCTGCTGCGATATCGTCGATTCCACCGGGCTGCTGGCGCAGGGGGCCTACAAGACGGTGAATATGGTCGGGGCCTCGGCCATTGCGGCCTTGATGAACGCGCTGGAACACGCGCCGTTTCCCTTTGTCTTTGGCGGCGATGGCACCTCCTTTGCGGTGCCGCCTCGGGTGGCGGATGTGGCCCGCCAGGAGCTGGCCCGGCTGCGCGCCTGGGTGCAGCAGGAATTTGATATCACCCTGCGCGCGGCGCTGGTGCCGGTGGCAGAGGTGCGCGCGGCGGGGTTTGACGTGCGGGTGGCGCGCTATGCGGCGTCAGAGCATCTGGATTACGCCATGTTCGACGGCGGCGGCCTGGCCTGGGTCGAAACGGAGATGAAGGCGGGCCGCTTTGATATCCCCGCCGCCGACCCGATCGAGGCGCCGGATCTCACTGGCCTGTCCTGCCGCTGGAACAGCACGCCGGCGGTCAACGGGCAGATCCTGTCGCTGCTGGTCTTGCCGGAGCCGGGCGCGGCGCGGGAGGAGTTCGACGCGCTCCTGCGGGCGATTCTGGCCGAGGTGGACAAGATCGAACGTAGCGGCCATCCGTTGCCACCCGGGGGGCCGGGCTGGCGACTGCCTCCCGGTGGGCTGGGGCTGGAGGCGCGTCTGACCCGCGGGCGGCTGCCCTATCTCCTGCGGGTCTGCCTGCTGCATCTGAACTCGGTCTTTGTGGGCTTTTTGTTTTTTCGCGGCCGTCCGATGGGGCGTTTTGACCCGAATCTCTACCGTGCCGCGATCACCAATAATGCCGATTTTCGCAAATTTGATGATGGCCTCAAGATGACCCTGGATTGCAACGCCGCCACCCGCAAGCGGCTTGAAAAACTCCTGCGCGCCGCGCGCCGCCGGGGTGTTGCCCGCTATGGGCTGCACAGTCAGGAAGAGGCGCTGGTGACCTGCATCGTGCCCTCGCCGATGCGCGAGGATCACCTGCATTTTGTCGATGGCGCCGCGGGCGGCTATGCGCGGGCGGCGGAACACTTGAAGGCGGCGGGCTGAGCACAGATTCGGCGCCGCTCCCAACATGCCTGACGGGCGGATAAAAAACGGGCGCGCCCCGCTGGTCGCGCCCGAAATTTGGGGTCGGTTCCGGGCCTGTTTCAGACCGGAGAGAACTTGTTTTCCTTGGGGTCGTAGCATTCCAGCCCGCCCTCGCCGATATCGGTCCACAGCCCGTGCAGGCTCAGCTCGCCGGTTTTGACCGCCGCTTCGATAAAGGGAAAGGTCATCAGGTTTTCCAGTGACGCCACAACGGCTTGGCGTTCAAAGGCGCGGGCCTGTTCGGTCTCGTCGGCGATATCCTCCACCGATTGAAAGCGCGGCTTCAGGATGTCCATCCAGCGCCCGACAAAGCTGGTTTTCTCCTCCAGCCCGGGGGCGTGGCCCTTGCACATGTCGATACAGCCCTGCACGCCGCCACATTGCGAGTGTCCAAGCACGATCAGATGCGCCACTTTCAGCACCGTCACCGCATATTCGACGGTGGCGGAGGTGCCGTGGTGGTCGCCATCGGGCGTATAGGGCGGCACCAGATTTGCGATATTGCGGTGGATAAAGAACTCGCCCTGATCTGCCCCAAAGATCGAGGTTACATGCACCCGGCTGTCACAGCAGGAAATCACCATCGCGCGGGGGCGCTGACCCTCTTTGGCAAGGCGGCGATACCAGCCTTGATTCTCCTCATATGACGTCGCTTTCCAGCCATGGTAGCGGGTTACCAGATAGTTCGGCAGGGGCTTGGCATAGTCCATTTGCATTCACCTCGGTTTGTCGACTGACGGGGTTGATAGCCTCAATTCACAGCAAATTCGAGAGATATACGCATCCCAAAGAAACCTTTTGACAACCACTGAGGCGCAGATTGGGCCTGTGCCGTGGGGGCATACCGAATACGGGGTGAATAGTGGTGGCTAACATACTTACAGTCAATCATCGGGAAAACGTCCACCTGGACCCGCAGAAGCTGACAGATCTTTATGCGCAGCTTGGAGAATCCGGGGCCGAGGATGTTGTGTGTCGCGCGATCGAGGAACTCGCCGTGCGGCTGACTCATTGCGAACGCCTGTGGCGTCAACGCGATGTCGAGAACCTGCGCAAGAGCGCGCGATCACTGATCGCGATCTCGGAACAGATCGGCATGATGGCAATGGCCCAGATTGCCCGGGACGTCACGACCGCGATCGATGCGGATGATTTTCCGGCGGTGGGGGCGACGCTGTTTCGCCTGATTCGCGTTGGGGAGAACTCCCTGACCGCGGTCTGGGAACAGCACGACCTGTCGATCTGACGTGATTTGAACCGATACCGGCGCCACGGGGCGGCGGTTCAAAATAGTCTTGGCCCGGTTGGGCTTGCGGCGGCGGCTGCGACGGATACTCTGACGGCAAAGGGCAGATGCCCAAGCCATAACAAGAGGACCTGTCGATGCAGCCCCATTTTGCCGTGTGCGGTTTCGCCGCCCCGACCGAGGCCAGCCTTCCCCTGCATATCGTTGAAGAAGACGCGCTGGAGGCGATGCTCGCTGACCAGAGCGAGGGCGACGCCGCCTGGGCGCAGACCATGGGGTTTACCGCCGCCTGGGGCCAGGTGGTTGCGCTGCCCGACGGCAAGGGCGGTCTCGCGGGGGCCTGGGTCGGGGCCGGCAGCGCCGCTGCGCGCAAACGCAAGCGGTTCCTCCTGGCTGCCGCCGCCGCAAAACTGCCCGAGGGCACCTATGCGCTCGCCTCTGAGCTGCCCGATGACCTGTCGCCCGAGGTGGAGTGCTTTGGCTGGCTGATGTCCCATTACGCCTTTGACCGCTACGCCAAGGCCAGCGGCGCCAAGGCGCGGCTGATCGCGCCCGAGGGGTTGGACAGCAAGCGGATCGAAGCCATCGCCACCGGCGAGAGCCTGACCCGCAGCCTGATCAACACCCCCGCCGAGGACATGGGCCCGGCAGAGCTGCAAGCCGCCGCCGAGGCGCTGGCGGCGGAACATGGCGCCGAGGTCTCCTGCATCATCGGCGAGGATCTTCTGGCGCAGAACCTGCCGCTGATTCACACCGTGGGCCGCGCCTCTGACCGCGCGCCGCGGCTGATTGATCTGCGCTGGGGCGACACGGGTCCGACGCTGACGCTGGTGGGCAAGGGGGTCTGTTTCGATACCGGCGGGCTCAACCTCAAACCCGGGGCCAGCATGGCGCTGATGAAAAAGGACATGGGCGGCTCGGCCAATGTGCTGGGGCTGGCGCATATGATCATGGCCACAGGGCTGGCGGTGCGGCTCCGGGTGCTGATCCCGGCGGTGGAGAACTCCGTCTCTGGCCCCGCCTTCCGCCCCGGCGACATCCTGCCCTCGCGCAAGGGGCTGACGGTGGAGATCAACAACACCGATGCCGAAGGGCGTCTGGTGCTGGCCGACGCGCTGGCGCTGGCGGCGGAGGACAACCCGGATCTGCTGATCTCCATGGCGACGCTGACCGGGGCGGCGCGGGTGGCGGTGGGCGGCGATATCGCGCCCTTCTTCACCGATCACGACAGCGACGCGCAGCATCTGGCGCTGGGCGCGCAGCAGGCCGCCGATCCGGTCTGGCGGCTGCCGTTTCACGATACTTATGAGACGATGATCGAGCCGGGCATTGCCGATCTCGATAATGCGCCCGCAGGTGGTTTTGCCGGGGCGATCACCGCCGCCCTGTTCCTGCGCCGCTTTGCGGGGGAGGCGCGCTATATGCATTTTGACATCTACGCCTGGAGCCAGAGCAACCAGCCCGCGCGCCCCAAGGGCGGCCTTGGTCAGGGCGGTCGCGCGCTGTTTCAGGCGCTGCCCGAGATGCTGGACCTGCCAAAATGAGCCGCGCCCGGATCATCCGCCCGGTGGTGGACCTCCGCGCCGCGCCGGAGGGGGCGCGGGCGCGGCAGCTGCTTCTGGGCGATCCCGTCGAGGTGCTGGCGCGGCAGGGCGACTGCTGTCAGGTGAGGGCAGAAAAGGACGGCTATACCGGCTGGCTGGAGGGCGCGGCCCTTGGCGCGCCTCTGGAGGCCAGTCACTACGTCAGCGCCCCGGCCACCCATGCCTATCGCGCGGCGGACTTCAAATCGCCGGATCTGCTGTCGCTCAGCCTCGGGTCGCGGCTGGCGGTGACGGGGCGCGAGGGGCGATTTGTGATGACTGATCAAGGCTTTGTGCCGCTGGCGCATGTGACGGAGCTGACCACGCCCGCGCCCGATCCGGTCGCGGTGGCCGAGGCGCTTTTGGGCACGCCCTATCTCTGGGGCGGCAACAGCCGCTTTGGCATTGATTGTTCGGGGCTGGTGCAGCTCTCCTGTCATCTTTGCGGTATCGACTGCCCCGGCGACAGCGGCCCGCAAGAGGCGATGCTGGGCGCGCGTCTGCCCGAGGGCACGGGTTATGCGCGGGGGGATCTGTTGTTCTGGAAAGGCCACGTGGCCTGGGTGCGCGATCCGCTGACGCTGCTGCATGCCAATGTCCATGCGATGGCGGTGGCGCTGGAGCCGATCCATTCGGCGATCGCCCGGATTGCGGAGCAGGGCGACGGGCCGGTCACCGCGCACAAGCGTTTGGGCAAGGGGCAGGCGGGATAGATCCGGCGCAGGCTTGGAAAACGCGCCAGTCGCGCCAGCGGCAGGCACGCGTCCGCCCGCCCCATGGCGGGCGCGCTTTGCCCCCACCCAGGCTCGGGCGCTGTCCTCTGCTATTTCCCGTTTAGTCCACCGCGCGGATCAGCTTGCGCTCCAGCACCCGAAGCACGGTTTTCAGGTCATTGCCGCGCTTCAGGATCTGCCCGTCCATGCCCACAACCGAATATTGCCCCTGCCGATTGCGCAGCTTGGGGTGTTTCTCAATGCGATAGAGCGGGTGTTCGGCGGTGCGGCGAAACACGGAAAACACCGCCATGTCGCGCAGATGCGACAGCCCGTAGTCGCGCCATTCCCCCGCTGCGACCATCCGGCCATAAAGCGACATGATGACCGAGAGCTCGCGCCGGTGAAAGGCGACCTGCTCGGGTGGTGGCGATGTCGGGAAGGCCCCGGAGCTGTGTTGGTTCATGCCTCTAAGGTCCGCCCATTTGCGCGGTAAATCAAGCCTCTTCGCAGGTTTTCCCCTGTGAGGCCGCGCTGAGACCCCCGTCGATCCCGAGAATGTGATGCAGGGCACGTCGGCCGGGGGCGGTGAGCTCCAGCGCGCGGTCACGGCTTGGGCGATGCAGCCAGCCGGCGGTCAGCGCATGGGTCAGGATCTGCCGCCCCATCGGCCCGGCGATATGCAGGCGGCGCTCGGTCCAGTCGAGACAGGGGCGGGCAAAGGGGCTGCGGCCGGGGGTCTCGGGCAGATCCACGCCAAGCTGCGCCCAGATCGGGGAGGCAACGGGATGAAAGGCGCCGCCCTCTTCGCGCAGCTCGCCACGGCTGATCAGCGCCTCGGTCATCGCCACCGCCAGCGGGCCCGCCAGATGGTCATAACAGCTGCGCACCTCGGAAAGCGCCCCGGCCTTGCGGCGCTGCGCGCGATAGAGGTGATCGGAGGGCGCAAGCGCGGCGAGCTGTTCCAGCGCCTGTGCCACCTCCGGTCCGGCCAGCTGGTGATAGACGCAGCGGCCACGTTTTTCGGCCACCACCAGCCCCGCGTCCTGCAACAGGCGCAGATGGGCGGTCGCGGTCTGGGCGGTGATCCCCGCCGACGCGGCCAGTTCCTTGTTGGTGAATGCGCGCCCCTGCATCAGCTCGCAGAGCATCCTTGTGCGGCTTGCATCCGCAATCGCCTGTCCGATGATATCAAACCGGGGTGTCACCATGGCCCCAGCCTAGCCGCCCTGTGGCGGCTTGCCCATGGCAAACCTTTCGCCCCGCACCGAAGCATCGCGCGGGGATTTAACGCGGAAATAACCCCGCTGGCCGAGACTGCCCCCATCCTGAGCCAAATCCCGAGCCACAAAGGTGCCCGATGAGCCGTCGTTGCCCTACCAGCCCTGTTCTGATCCTTGGTCTGTTTTTCGCCCTGCTGACGGCGGTGCCTGCGACCATTGCCGAGGGCGAGATCCGCAACCGGCATGTGAAATATCGTATCGCCTTGATGAACAGTCAGAAAAACGCGGTGATCGAGCTGACGAATATGACCAGCGGGCGGCTGCCGTTTGATCGGGCCCGCGCGCGGGCGCTGCGCAAGGCGCTGATGCAGACCACGGCGGCGATCCCCAAGGCCTTTCGCAGGAAACGCATGGAGCCCGATTCCCATGCCCGCCCCGAGGTCTGGACGCATCAGGAGGATTTTACCCTGCGCGCAGAAGCCGCCGAAACCGCCGCGAAGGCGCTGAATACCCGCAATCTGGCCGGGCTGCGCCGCAGCCTGCCGGATCTGATCCAGACCTGTCACAGCTGCCATCAGACCTTTCGCGCCCATGTGAATGAGTTCACCACCCATTGAACGCGGTGTCCGGGGCCTGCGTCAGATCAGCGGGCGCCGTAGCGGGCCAGGAACATCTCGACCGTGGCGCGGGCCAGCCGGTCGATCTCGGCGTCACTGACGCTGTCCTTGATGTTGAAGATCAGGCGCGGGAACAGCTCCGCCCGGCAGAGCGCCATCCATTGTTCGGCGGCTAGGTCGAAATCCTCGATCTGCAACTCGCCGCGCTGCACCGCCTCGCGGAAATAGGTCTTGAGCTTGTCGCGCTCCACCTGCGGTCCGCATTCAAAGAACTGCCGCCCCAGATCGGGGAAACGCTCGGTCTCGGCGACGCAGATGCGAAAGATCTTGCGGCCGAAATCCGACAGCAGCACCGCCATCAGATCCCGCGCGGCGCAGAGCAGCACCTGTTCCGGGCCGGAGCCCTCTGGGATGTCCAGATGCCGGGTGGCGTGGCGGGCGCTTTTGCTCCGGGTCCCCTCGAAGAATAACAGGCGGTTTTAGGGCAAATAACTACAAAGGGTCCCCCTGGCGACCCCCGCCGGCCAGGCCACGTTATCGACTCTGGCGCCCTCGAACCCATCGGCCATAAAGACCGTGCGAGCCCCTTCCAGAACCTGATCGAATTTCCGCCCCTTGCGCAGAATCGGTGCGCTTTGGTTCATGCCTGTTCCATCCCTGTTGTCGTCTTTGGGCCGTCCCTTGCCCGTTGAGCCAAACTAGAGGTTCCGCCCGGCGCCGCCAAAGTGTTTTTCGAAAAACCATCATAAAACTGCGGCGCTTATGCGGGAAATCCCCGGCGCCCTGCGGCGGCTGGAGCGGTCGCCACAGGGCAGGAAAGCGGCGCACAGGCGGCAATAGGTCTTTTGCACTCGCGCCGAAGCGTCTACCACTGCAACTCATGACCGAGATATTTTTTCGCACGCTTCCTTTTTTTGCCATTATCGGCCTGGGCTACTGGGCTGGACGCACACGGTTTTTTACCGAAGAGGCGACGGCCTTTCTGACCAAATTCGTGTTCTTCTTTCCGCTGTCGGCGATGATCTTTCGCTTTGCCGCCAACCTGTCCTTTGCGGAGATTTTCGACCCTAATCTGATCCTCGGCTATCTGGCGGGCACGCTGGCGGTCTATGCTGTGGCCACAGTGGTCGGGCTCCTGCGGCGGCAGGATGTCTCCACCACCGCAGTAGAGGCGCAATGCGCGGCGATCGGCAATGTGGGTTTTCTCGGCATTCCGATGATGGTGATCCTGTTCGGCGAGGCCTCGGTCGGGCCGATGATGATGATCCTAGCCGTTGATCTTGTGGTGTTTTCATCGCTGATCGTGATGCTGATCAACGCCCATCGCGGCGCGGGGCTGAGCCTGGCGACGCTGCGGCTGGTGGGGCTGGGCCTGTTGCGCAACCCGATGATCCTGTCGATCGTGGCGGGGCTTGTGTGGTCGGGCGCGGAGCTGCCGATCCCGACGCCGATGAATGATTTCCTCGCCATTCTGGGCGGTGCGGCGACGCCGGGGGCGCTGTTTGCCATCGGTGCGTCTCTGGCCTCCAAATCCGCCGAGCGGATCGAGGTCGCGGGCTGGCTGAGCTTTGCCAAGCTGGTGCTGCATCCGCTTTGCGTGGCGGCGGGGGTGTTGTGGCTGATGCCGGTGACGCCGTTTTCCGCCACCATCGCCATTGCCGCGGCCTCGCTGCCGGTGGCGGGCAACGTCTATATGCTTGCGCAGCATTACGGGGTGGCGCCGCAGCGGGCCTCGGCGGCGATCCTGATTTCGACCGTCGTGTCGATCCTGACGGTGCCGCTGGTGATCGCCTGGGCGAGCGGAGCGCCCTAGGCTCAGGCGTCGTTGCGCCCCGAGGTGCCGGGGCGGCGCAGCAGGATCTGCACATCCGCGACATTGGTGCCGGTGCCGCCAATGGTGACCAGCGCCCCGGCGGCCTCCAGCGCGGCGTAGCTGTCGTTGTTGTTCAACAGAGCCTCAGGGTCGGCGCCGCTCTCGGCAATTTTGCGCCAGGTTTGCGGGGTCACCATGCCGCCCGCCGCATCGGTCGGCCCGTCGCGCCCATCGGTGCCGCCGGACAGAAACAGCCAGTCGCCGTCAATCTCGGGCGCCGATCGGGCGATGCGCAGGGCGAGTTCCTGATTGCGCCCACCGCGCCCGGTTCCGGTCAGTTTCACGGTGGTTTCGCCGCCAAAGAGCAACGCCGTGGGGCGGTCGTCGGCGGTGTCTTGGGCCGTTGCGATGATGCGGCTTGCGGCCTTGGCGACATCGCCGGTGAGGTCATCTGTCAGCGGCGGCACATGCCAGCCAAGCGCCTCGGCGCGGGCGGCCATGGCCTCCAGGCTGAAGCGGTTGGAGCCGATCAGCGTGTTTTTTGCCGCCGGTGGGGGGCTGTCGCCCTCGGGCTGGCTCAGGTGCTGCTGCACGGATGCGGGCAGTTGCTCCCAGAGCTGTTCGGCCTGCAACAGGGCGCGGGCCTCGGCGCGGCTGCCCAATGGGGCCACCGTGGGGCCGGAGGCAATGGCGCGCAAGTCGTCGCCGATCACATCCGAGAGGATCAGTGCGGTGACCTGCGCCGGGGCAGCCGCGCGACAAAGCCCGCCGCCCTTGAGCTGCGACAGGGTTTGGCGGATCAGGTTCATGCGGTTGATCTCCAGCCCGGAGGCCAGCAGCATTTCGTTCACCGCAGCTTTATCGGCCAGCGTCAGACCGGGCGCGGGGGCGACCATCAGCGCCGAGCCACCGCCGGAGATCAGCATCAGGACCTGATCGGCGGCGTTGAGGTCGGCAAGACGCGCCAGCACCCGCGCGCCAGCGGCGGCGCTGCTTTCATCCGGCACCGGATGCGCCCCGGCGATGACCTCGGCCCCGTCGATGTCGGTCAGGTTTTCCGGGTTGGTCACGGCCAGCGCGGCGGTGGGGGGCTCCGTCAGGGTGTCCAGCGCAGCGCGCATCATCGGCACGGCCGCCTTGCCGACCGCGATGATGATGCGGCGACCGCCCTCGGCCAGCGGTGGCAAGGGCTGGCGCTGCATCTGCTCTGCCACCGCGGCGGCGGGGTCCGCGCGGCGGATCGCGGTCTGGAACAGGTCGAGGGCGATGTCTTGCAAGCTCTGTGTCATTGCCGGCCTTTCCGTGGGGGCAGTGGCGTTGCGCCATATTGTCTGTCTGCGCGGGGGCGGGTCAATGGCGGGCCTTTGGGCGGCTTTCAAATTCCCCCTTATGATCCTTCCTGTTTCCCGGTCGTCATTGAGGCTGGCCTTTGCGCGGTGTTGCGGCTTTGATGAGGGCAGGATTTCTTGCAACACATGCCCGGATCTATTGCCATGTCAAAACCCACCTATTACGCGCCCAAAGGCGGGCTGCCGCCGCAGACCCAGTTGCTGACCGATCGGGCCATGTTCACCGAGGCCTATGCGGTGATCCCCAAGGGCACCAACAGCGATATCGTGACCAGTTTCCTGCCGTTCTGGGGCAAGTCCCGCTTCTGGGTGATCGCGCGGCCGCTTTCGGGCTTTGCCGAGACCTTCTCGCATTACATCGCCGAGGTGCTGCCCGGTGGTGGCTCGGAACGGCCTGAAACCGAGGCGGGCGTGGAGGCGTTGCTCTTCGTGGTTGAGGGGCAGATGGTGCTGACCATTGATGGCAGCGAGCATGAGATGGCCGAGGGCGGCTATGCCTTCCTGCCGCCGTCGGTGGCGTGGAAGCTGACCAATACCTCGGATGCGCCGGTGCGGTTTCACTGGATCCGCAAGGCCTATCAGGCGGTGGAGGGGCTGGAGATGCCCGAGGCCTTTGTCACCAACGAACAGGATGTCGCCCCGACCGCGATGCCCGGCACCGATGGCAAATGGGCGACCTCGCGTTTTGTGGATCCCGAGGATCTGCGCCACGATATGCATGTGACCATCGTCACCTTTGAGCCCGGCGCGGTGATCCCCTTTGCCGAAACCCATGTGATGGAACACGGGCTTTATGTGCTGGAGGGCAAGGCGGTCTATCGGCTCAATCAGGATTGGGTCGAGGTGGAGGCCGGGGACTACATGTGGTTGCGCGCCTTCTGCCCGCAGGCGTGTTACGCGGGCGGGCCGGGCAAGTTCCGCTATCTTCTCTATAAAGACGTGAACCGTCATATGCCGCTGGCGCCCTTGCGCTGAGGCGGATCGCCGGGCGGAGGTTTCCTCCGCCCGGCTTCGGAAAATATCCATTTTCCGGTCCAAATTCTTGAAAGAATTTGGCTGCTTAATCTTCGGCCTGTCCCGCCATACCGCCGGAGACCTCTTCGGTGGCCTCGCCCGGCAGCTCTTCGGGCAGGATCAGGTTCAGCACGATCGCCAGCACGGCGGCAGGCAGCAACCCGCTGGTCAGAAGGATACGCGCTGTATCCGGCATATGCTGGAGCGCACCGGGTTCCAGTTGCAGCCCCAGCCCGATCGATAGCGAGATCGCAAAGATCACCATATTGCGGCGGTTCCAATCCACGTCCGACAGGATCGAGATCCCCGCCGCGACCACCATGCCGAACATGACGATCACCCCGCCGCCGAGCACTTCGATGGGCACGGTGCGGATGACGCCACCGACCTTGGGCACCAGCCCGCAGAGGATCAGGAACAGCGCGCCGCAGGTCACCACATGGCGGCTCATGACGCCGGTCATGGCAATCAGCCCGACGTTCTGGCTGAAGGAGGTATTCGGCAGCCCGCCAAAGATCCCGGCCAGCGCGGTGCCCAGACCATCGGCAAAGGTGGCGCCTTCGATTTCCTTGTCAGTGGCGCGGCGTCCGGCGCCGCCCTTGGTGATGCCGGAGACATCGCCCACCGTCTCCACCGCCGAGACAACGGCCATCAGGCAGAAGCCGAGAATGGCGGCAAAGGAGAACTCGAACCCGTATTTGAAGGGCTGCGGCAGGGCAAAACTGGCGGCGCGGCTCCAGGATGTGCCGATGACCTCCAGCGACAGCATGCCCGCGAAGATGGCGTAGATATAGCCCACCAGCAGCCCGATCAGCACCGCAGAGACCGAGAGCATGCCGCGGGCGAAGAATTTGAAGCCCAGCGTCACCACGATCACCACCAGCGCCGCCGACCAGTTCAGGAGCGAGCCATACTCCGGTGTGCCAATGGCGGGCACGCCCCCGGCAGCATATTGGATGCCGACCTTGACCAGCGCGAGGCCGATCATCGTCACCACCAGCCCGGTGACCAGCGGCGGCAGCGCAAAGCGGATCCTGCCGATAAAGAAGCCAAGGCAGGCGTGAAACAGCCCGCCGATCAGTACCCCGCCAAAGAGCGCCGCCAGCGCGTCAACGCCCTTGCCCGCCACCAGCGGGATCATGATCGGCAAGAAGGCAAACGACGTCCCCTGCACGATCGGCAGCCGTGCCCCGACCGGGCCCAGCGTCACGGTTTGCAACAGGGTCGCGATCCCCGCAAAGAGCATCGACATCTGGATCAGATACAGAAGCTCCGGGAAATCCGGCGAGTTGGAGCCAAAGCCAAAACCGGCGACCCCGGCGACAATGATCGCGGGGGTGACGTTGGAGACAAACATTGCCAGCACATGCTGGATGCCGAGCGGAACCGCCTTGGCCAGCGGCGGCATATAGTCGGGATCGCGCAGCTGTGCAGCGGTCCCGATGGAGTGATCGGTCATACTGATTTTCCCTGTTGGTTGGGGATCCCCCGGACTCGTTTGTCGGGCCGGGTGGATCCGGTTGAAATATGGCGGTTTGCTTAGCCTTCGGTGCCGGTGACCACCCATGGCGTGTCGAACCAATGTTCCTGGAGGTTGGCCCCCTCGCCGATGCGGTCGATGACGATATACTGTCCGGCCGCCCCCAGGGGGGCCAGCACCCCGTGCCAGACACCCCGGTGCAGGTTGATCGACTGGCCGGGCTGGCTGACGAAAGCCTGCAAATCACCCGGTACGCCGCCCGCATCCGGGGCGACGATCACCAGCATCGGCACGCCGTTGAGCGGCACAAAGGCCTGGCTGCCGTCGGGGTGGCGTTCCACGAGATCAACCGTATAGGGCAGCGCGCGGGCCTTGGCGTCAAACAGGCTGATGCCGGCGCGGCCATCGGCAAAATCGAGCTGCGCCAGATCGTGGTGGCGGCCACACATGCCCTGATTGATGATCTTGTCGGGCGCGGCTTTGGGTTCCAGCACATCGCCAAAAGCGGCAAAGCCTTTGGCGGTGAGCGGTGTCGCCGTCAGGCTGCGGCTCATGGCAACAGATCCTTCAGCCGCAGTTGCGCGATCCGTTCGACCTGGCGGCAGGCCTCGGCGATCTCGGTTGCGCGCTCGGCGTTCAGGCGCTGTTTGAAGGCGGCGAGGATCGCGGCCTTGTCGTGGTCGCGCACCGCGATGATGAAGGGAAAGCCGTATTTCTCCACATAGGCGGTGTTGAGCGCGGTGAACTCGGCCCGTTCGGCGTCGGTCAGCAGATCGAGCCCGGCGCTGGCCTGTTCGGAGCTGCTCTCGGCGGTGAGACGCCCGGCGGCGGCGAGCTTGCCTGCCAGATCGGGGTGAGCCTTCAGCACATCGAGGCGGGCCTCCTCCGATGCGGTGCGGAAGACGCGGCAGAGCAGGTTATGCACCCCGGCGGCGCAATCATGGGCGGGGCCGAGCTCCAGATCAAAGGCGCGGTCGGCGATCCAGGGGGAGTGTTCGAAGATGCCGCCATAGGAGGCCACAAAGCGCTCGCGCGTCATCTGGCTGGGGCGCTCCCGGCGGTGGTGCGGATGGGTTTCGGCCCAATGCTGCGCGATGTCCAGACGGCGCGGGCACCAGACGCCCTCGTGGCGCTGGATATGGTCGATGAAGCGCTTGAGCGCGGCCATCTTGCCCGGACGGCCCACCAGACGGCAATGCAGGCCGATGGTCATCATCTTGGGCGCGCCGGCCTCGCCTTCGGCATAAAGCGCATCAAAGGCATCGGTGAGATAGGAGCCGAAATGCGCGCCGGTGACCCAGCCGGGCGCGGTGGCAAAGCGCATGTCGTTGGCTTCCAGCGTATAGGGGATGATGAGCTGATCGCGGGTGCCGACCTCCAGCCAATAGGGCAGATCGTCATCGTAAGTGTCGGAGATATAGTCAAAGCCGCCCGTCTCGGCGACCAGACGCACGGTATTGGCGCTGCATCGGCCGGTGTACCAGCCGCGCGGCGGGGTGCCGACGACTTCGGTATGCAGGCGGATTGCCTCGGCGATGGCGGCGCGCTCCTCGTCTTCGGGCATGTCCTTGTGCTCGACCCATTTGAGCCCGTGGGAGGCGATTTCCCAGTCGGCGTCCTTCATCGCCTGCACCTGTTCCGGGCTGCGGGCCAGCGCCGTGGCGACGCCGTAGATGGTCAGCGGGATATCGGCGCCGGTGAACAGCCGGTGCAGCCGCCAGAACCCGGCGCGGGCGCCGTATTCATAGATCGATTCCATATTCCAGTGGCGCTGGCCCTGCCATTGCGCGGCACCGGCGATATCGGAGAGAAAGGCCTCGGAGGCCGCGTCGCCATGCAGAACACAGTTTTCGCCGCCTTCTTCGTAGTTGAGCACGAATTGGACGGCGATTTTTGCATCATTGGGCCAGGCGGGATGGGGGGCATTGGCCCCATACCCACGCATGTCGCGGGGATAGCGTGTCACGATCAGAACTCCGGGATCTGTTATTACTGCACATGTTATAGGATGGATGTGGCAAAGTGGCTTTACCACAATTTTTGAAAGTGCTGTTTGCTGGCTTCTGCGTGTAAAGCGGGCAAGGCTGGCGCATGATGGCGCTGAAATAAGCTGTTCGCTGCCGGGCTACGGGCCCTGACGGGCGAGCGCCGAGGAGAGATGTATCATGACCGGATTTCTGACCACCCATGTTCTGGACACTGCGCGGGGCTGCCCGGCGGAGGGCATCGAGATCACGCTTTATCGGCTGGAGGGGGCGGCGCGGCACAGGATCGCCGGGACCGTGACCAATGCCGATGGGCGCACTGACAGCCCGATCCTGCCGGCAAAGGATTTTGCGACGGGGCAGTATGAGCTGGTGTTTGCCTGCGGTGCCTATCTGCGCGCCAAGGGACAGGCGGGGGCGGAGCCGCTGTTTCTGGATGAGATCCCGATCCGTTTTGGCATGTCCGAGGGCGACAGCCATTATCACGTGCCGCTGCTGCTTTCGCCCTATGGCTATTCCACCTATCGCGGCAGCTGACGGAGCCTCCGGCGGGGATATTTGGGAAAAGATGAAAGATCAGGGTGTCTCTGGCGGCATGGAGGCGAGGATGTGGTCGATCATGAAGTCGAGGAACAGCCGCACCTTCGGATCCTGATGGCGACGGTGCATATAGAGGCAGGCCAGCTGGATGGTGGCGGGCGGCTCCTGCGGCAGCACCGGCACCAGACGCCCGGCGGCGAGGTGGTCGGCGATCTCGAAGACCGGTTTCATGATGATGCCATGGCCGTCGAGCGCCCATTGGATCAGCACATCGCCGTGGTCGCATTCAAACGGGCCGGTGACGGCGACCTTGCGCAGACCGTTGGGGCTGTGCAGCGGCCATTGGAACTCCGGCGCGCCGGGGTAGCGCAGGTTCAGGCAGTCATGGGCCTCGGTTTTCAGCTCCTCGCTGGATTGGGGCGCGCCCCGGGCTTTGATATAGGCGGGCGCAGCGCAGAGCACGCGCGGGCAATCGGTGATCTTGCGGATCTTGAGGTTGGAATCTTCGGGCACGCCGAGGAAGAAGGCGGCGTCCAGCCCCTCGGCGGCGAGATCCAGTTTGCGATCCGAGAGGCGCAGGCGGATGTTGATCAGCGGATAGGCCGCCTTGAACTGCGGCACGGCGGGGGCGATCAGCCGTTGCCCCAGCCCCAGCGGTGCTGCCACATATAATGTGCCGCGCGGCGTTTGGGTGACGTTGGAGATATCGGCCTCGGCGTCTTCGACCGCTTCCAGGATCTTGACCGCGCCGCGATAGAACAGCTGCCCCTGTTCGGTGGGGTGCAAGAGCCGGGTGGTGCGCTGGAACAGGCGCACCTTGAGGTGGTCTTCGAGCTGGGAAATCCGCGAGGAGGCAACCGCCGCAGAAATGCGCATGTCGCGGGCGGCGGCGGACATATTGCCCAGCTCATAGACGCGGACGAATGTGCGGATATTGTTCAGATAGGCCATGCGCGGGTTTTGATTGTCAGTTTATGTTTGAAACAGCTTGGAATTTTTCCCCAATACAGGAAAATGAAAGCCGCGCCTAGGGTCCGGGCCAAGACATATCAGGAGGCAGCAATGGAAGAGCTTGTGATCATCTGGGACTGGCTGGGGTTCGCCCTGCGCTGGGTGCATGTCATTACCGCAATGGCCTGGATCGGGTCGTCCTTCTATTTCATCGCGCTGGATCTGGGGTTGAACCGCAATATTCCCGGCCCCGCCGATGGCGAGGAATGGCAGGTGCATGGCGGCGGCTTTTACCACATCCAGAAATACCTGGTGGCGCCGGGGCAGATGCCCGAGCATCTGACCTGGTTCAAATGGGAGAGCTATTCGACCTGGCTGTCGGGGGCCTGCTTGTTGATGGTGGTCTATTGGGCCGGGGGGCATCTTTACCTGATTGATGCGGGCAAGGCCGATCTGGCACTGTGGCAGGGGATCCTGATTTCCGGCGCATCATTGAGCATCGGCTGGCTGGTCTATGACTTCTTGTGCAAATCTCCCCTGGGGGAAAAGCCGACGCTTCTGATGGTGCTGCTGTTCTGCCTGCTGGTGGTCATGGGATACGGCTACAACCAGATCTTTACCGGGCGCGCGGTGCTGCTGCATCTGGGGGCGTTTACTGCCACCATCATGACGGCCAATGTGTTCTTTATCATCATGCCGAACCAGCGCATCGTGGTGGCGGATCTGAAGGCGGGCCGCAAGCCGGATCCGAAATATGGCAAGATCGCCAAGCTGCGTTCGACCCATAACAACTATCTCACCCTGCCGGTGATCTTCCTGATGCTGTCGAACCACTACCCGCTGGCCTTTGCCACCCAATACAACTGGGTGATCGCGGCGCTGGTGTTCCTGATGGGGGTGACGATCCGGCATTACTTCAACACCCGCCATGCACGCGCCGGCAATCCGACCTGGACCTGGCTGGTGACCGCGCTGCTGTTCCTGGCGATCATGGCGCTGAGCCAGAGCGGGCTGGAGCAGGACAGCTATGAGGAGTCCGAGGCGCGGGCGCTGACCCCGGTGGAGCAGGTCTTTGCCAGCTCGGCGCATTTTGAGGATGTCCTGAATGTGGTGCCCGGGCGCTGTTCCATGTGTCACGCGCGCGAGCCCTTTTATGAGGGCATTCGCCGCGCGCCCAAGAACGTGCTGCTGGAAACCCCGGCGGATATCGCCAAGGCGGCGCGGCTGATCTACCTTCAGGCCGGAGCGAGCCATGCCATGCCGCCAGCCAATGTCACCTATATGGAAGACGAGGAGCGCGCCCTGATCCGCCAATGGTATCGCGAGGCGGCGGGGGATCTGCTGTTTGCGCGCAACTAGAACGCAAGGCGGGGGAGCTCCCGCCTGTTATCGCCTCCCAGGGGGAGGCTCAGCCCAGTTGGGCCCGGCGCCGCTTCGCGGCGCTTTTTCTTTTTTGGGCACGCGGCGACTCGTATCTGGGCGATTCACATCTGATTCCGGTGGGATTTGCCGAGCGAGTCTGTGGGTAAGTGGGGTTGGGCTGTGGATAAGGTTTTGGGTTGGTGATTTGGGGGCGGTTTATGTTGGGTTTTGGGCGGAGTGGGGGAGGGGTGAGCGAGGTTTGTCTTGGTTTAAGCGTTTGATATTATTCTGTTTTCAAAAGACTTTCGATTTTCTTTGCGGTTTTTGCATTTTTGGGTTGCGGGTATTTGGATCTGACCTTAGAACCCCCTTCACCGGCGGCGCTGAGGTGCTACGGGGCGCGGCGGAGACGCTGCTGACGGACCGGAAAGACGGTTTGGCGCCCAGGGAAGACTGGGGCACTTCGGAGAGAGGTTAGGCGGTGGCGCTTTTAAGATTAGCGCGACGGTCTGGT